>JAGAOQ010000007.1 GCA_017623705.1 Clostridia bacterium
CCATATTCATTAATGCGAGCATACATAGCCAAACTATTAACCAAACCAATAGATTGACCTTCTGGAGTTTCAACCGCACAAAGACGACTGTTGTGTGTGTAGTGTAAGTCACGAACTTCACTGGTTGCACGTTCTTTAACAATACCACCTGGACCAACAGCTGTAATTTTACGTTTTTGTGTAATTTCAGTTAATGGGTTGTTAGTATCCATCACGTGTGATAATTGTGAAACAGCACAGAAATCACGTAACGAACGAGTAATTGCTTTCGCATTGATAATGTTTAATGGGTTAATCGCTTTACTATTGATTTCCATGGTTTGCATGGTTTCACGCATGTTATTACGCAATTTCAACATACCATCTTTGAAGTGGCGAGCCATTAAATCACCAACAGTATTCAAACGACGGTTACCCAAGTGGTCAATATTATCTTCGTAACCAACACCATCGCACATGTTTAATAAATAAGAAACAGTAGCGATAATATCATCACGATGTAAATGACGCATTACCAAATCTTTGGCATTTTCTTTAACAGCTTTAATCTTATCTGCCTTGGTAGTTTTACCTTCCAAAACTTTTAACAAGGTTGGATAGTGAACTAATTCTTTAATACCTGTATCAGCTTCGGTACAATCCAAGTATGCGTTAACATTAACACGATTGTTACCGATAACTTGAACTGCGTCGCCTAATTCATTTTTAATTGTTACAACATTGATACCAGCATTTTGAATTTTATCAGCCATTTGTTTGTCGATTTCAGTATCATGTGGAACAACTACTTTACCGTTAATCTTAATATCTTCGGCAGCGATGTGCTTCAAAATACGAGTACTAATACATAATTTTTTATTGAATTTATAACGACCAACAACTGCCAAGTCATAGTTCGGGAAAGTAAAGAACATATTGTTCAAACCTGTTTCCATAACTTCGGCATTTGGTAATTCAGATGGACGCATTTTACGTGATAATTCAAGCAAAGCTTTCTCTTTTGAAACTTCTTCGCCAGCGTCTAATGATTTTTCAATCGTTGCTTTTAAGACTGGGTGATGAGCAAACATTTCTAACAATTCTTTATCGCTACCAATACTTAAAGCACGCAAGAAGGTAATCAAGTTAACTTTGTTTGCTTTGTTTGGACTAACCGAGATAACGTTATTTACGTCTTTGGTCATTTCAATGTAAGCACCATGAGTTGGGCTCATTGTACATTCAATAATACCCTTACCAGTTTTGTGGTCTTTTGATTGGTTGAAATAAACACTAGGACTCTTAATAATTTGGTTAACGATAACACGAGCTACACCGTTAACAATGAAATAACCACTGTCGGTCATTTGTGGAACATCACCTAAAAAGACATCTTGTTCGATGACTTCATTGGTCTTATGTCCTTCTGCATCTTCTTTGAAAACCACACGCACTTTAACACGTAATGGTTTGACGTACATTTGTCCACGACGCAAACATTCACTTTCACTATATTTAGCATCTTCGCCAATATAGTAGTCTAAGAAATAGACTTCACATTTTCCCGAGTAATCGGTGATTGGATTAAATTCATCCAAAACTTCGCGAATCCCTTTATCCAAGAAACGCTTGAAACTTTCCTTTTGGATATCCAAAAGGTATGGGACAGTCAACAACTCTGGAACCTTACGGAACGTCATACGTTCTGTTTTTCCATAGGTGTCCTTAAAAAGTCCCGTCTTTTTAAGATTAACAGCCATTTTTACCTTCCTTAAATATATTTTTTGCCGGGCTTTATTTCAATCCGCCCAGTCAAAATCACAACAATAGATAAAAAATACCACAACAAACAATGGTTGTCAATCAGTTTTTATATTTTTATTATAACCAAAAGAACGCAATTTTCCTTACAAATCACGAGTTGACAAAGGGATTTTAGTTGCTGATTCATAAAATTGTCCGTGTTCCGGCAATTGAACCGAAGTTTCCGTAGCTACTGTTACTCCGTTAGATAATTCATGTTCAGGCGATGAGACAACCGCTTCCGTCGCCGCAGGTGAATTTACAGGTTCATTAAAATGAATACCCGAAAGATTAAGATTCAGATTTGGGGAAAACCATGGGAAATTATTGTCAGTTACACTTTCAGTTACGTTCTCAGTTACACTTGTATCACTTTGATAATCAAGACTATTTTCCGTTGTACCAAATAATTGTCCATGTTCCGGCATACGCACAGAAGCATAATCATCACTATCTTCAACAGTTTCTTGAAGTATCGAATCATGATTCACATTTGGCAGCGGAACACTTTCTGTAACGACTTCATTGACAGTGTTTTCAAAGGTTTGACCGTGTTTAGGTAAGACAACAGTTTCTGTAACCAATTCACTCGCACCGCCAAAAGTTTGATTATGTGCTGGCATAGGAACAGTAACACCCGACGCCAAGCCACCTTCTTCATTGATTAAACTCAATGATTCAATAATATTTTCAACGTCTTGATTGTTAAGGTTTCCTGCACACAAATGATCCAAAGTACTTTGATATTCACCACCAAAGAAACGTGCCGCACTACCCAATTTACGCAGAACACCCATTGGATCTTCAACACCTGCATGCTCCAACAAATCAACAGCCTTAGCTTGTTCCGCATGAGTATACCAATCCTGTTTTACACCGTCAACATATTGACGATGATTGTTTACATCAGCTGTGCTACGAGCATCTGGGGTTAATTCGATTTTATCATTCAGAGCGTCCAACTCAGCTAAGCTTTCCGGGCTAAGATTTTTAATCATATCATCTTGATATCTTTGGTTATAAATTTTTTGAACATCTTCATAGCTGCGGTTATTTTCATAAGTGTCCATTAAATCTTCATCATTACATAGATCTTGATATCTTTGGTGATAATTTTTTTGAACATCTTCATAACTACGGTTATTTTCATAAGTGTCCATTAAAACTTGCTCATCATTTGAAACAACAGGACTTTCCGATTGACGATTAAAGATACCCTTAAACTTATCACCAACCTTTGAACCAAACTCGGAAAGCTTTGGACTGAACTCCGAACCAAGCTTCGCACCAACCGAAGCACCCAAATACATTGCACCACCCTTTGCAGCAGCATACGTCAACGACTTAAAACCATCAACAAGGTTAACATTATGACCAATCGCTTTAAGCTTTTTACCAAAACTTTTAATTTTGTTTTTAATACCATGTACTTCTTCTTTTTCAACACCAGCACGACGAGCTAAATCATTGAATAATGTTTTTGCAAAAACCATTGAAGCACCAACCGTTCTACCATAAGGACCAAATGCTGACGCAACTGCATAAGGTACAGCTTTGCGAACCATGGCAAAACCCGCACGCATCGCAATTTTTCTCGCTTGTGCTTTGGTTACTTCACCTTTTTGTTTTTCTTGTTGATAAGTCGAAACTAACGAACCAACGCCTGCCCCAACAACCGTCGCAAGCCCTACCAATGGTCCAACGACTTGACCAACACCTGGAATTGCTGTGATTGTTGAAATCGTTGCAGAACCAACTAACGAAAGTCCAAATGTTTTCGCTACATCTAACACTGGGTGAAAGTCGTTATTATTGTTAACTTGTTTTTTTGTTTCAACAACTTCGCCTTGTGATTGAGTGTTGATTTGTTCAGCTTTTTGCTCAAATTTTTCTGCGTTCTTTTCTACTGATGATTTAATCAAAATAGATTTCAATTCTTCATTCGTCCAACTCTTTCTTTGAGCGACGGCACAAAGAATTTTATTGGTATGAATTCCAATACCCAATTTCAATGCTTCACGTTCTTTTGGTTTCTTCGCACTTAAAACCGCACTATCAATTGTTTCATTTAACAAACTTGCAGTATCTTCGTTGCACAAAATTTGATTAACGCCTTTAATAGCATCGGCATAACGTCTACCCGATGAGGCATTAGCTTGTAATTCTTTCAAAGCATCTTGTGATTGATGTTTGACGTATGTTTCATCAAACTGTTCAATTTTTTGATCAATTTCTTTGAAATAGTTGCCTTTTTGTTTTTCTTGAACAAGTTTATTAACAACACGCTTCAAACCATCGGCATTCAAAACAACATCAACGTCTTGCGTTTGATTTATTTTTGATAGCATTGATTTTTTGGTTACCCAATTTTTAAATTTGCTTTTTGCATGGTGATCAGCAGACAAAGCATGTTTACCAAAATTTTGATAAGCATCACTTTCCACCAAATCGGCAATCATATCAAAAGTCATCAAACCAGGATCGTTATTAACTTTGTCGACCACAAAACGAACGAAATCTTCGTCTTTGAAATTTGTGCCTTGGTAACTACCAATTTCAAACAGTGCTTTTGTGGCTTTTAATAATTCTGCTGGATCACTAGGCACTTCCATGCGTGGATTAAAATAACTAAATAATGATTTCCCAAAATCCACTGAACGTAACAAATTTGCTGGTGTGTTTTCAAAAAACCTTTTGAACTTTGTCATCAAAGGCGGTAACGTGCTTGTGTTCGCTTGATTTGGTTGAGGAGTCGTTTGTTGATTAACCGTATTAGTTCCAGCTAAATTTTGTTTCGTTGCAATTACTTGCATAAGATTATCATAAATATTTTTGAAGTTAATCAATGTATTACCAAGGTTCGTGATATTGTCCCTCGCAGATTCAAAATCGTTGTTTACAATATTTTTATTTGCGAGTTCATATTCTTGACGAGCAGTTGTTCTTAAAGCAAAAATCTTTCTAATTTCATCTACATGGTCTTGAAGCAAATCCTTACCCTTGTGAAGTTCTTCTAAATAACTGTTGATATTACGAACCACATTGCCGAGTTTAATTAACTCGGTTTTTAATTTATTTATATCGTCCGCATCATTCAATGCGAAAACTTTGTTCATATCGTCTTGATTCATATTTACATCATTTCCCATACGATAATCATAGCACAAATCGCTATTTGGTACAATATAATTAAATAAAAAAATTTAATTATTTTTATCTGTTACAAAGTATGACTTTTTATTTGCAATTTTAGTTTTCGTGTGTTATATTGCTAATGGTTATGCCTTCGTAGCTCAGTCGGTAGAGCAAGGGACTGAAAATCCCTGTGTCCGTGGTTCGATTCCGCGCGAAGGCACCATTAAAAAATTTTACAAACCCACGACGCCAGAATAGCTGAAAAGAATGTACAAAACAAAGCTATGGGGATTGCAAGCCCCAATTTTTTTATGTTCGTTTTTGAAAAATAAATTGTTGCAATATAGAATACTGTATCACTACTCCCCGCTATAATACTCGCCACACGTGATATGTAACTGTCCGCACCATAAGTCGCAACAATATCATTAAACAAAGCGATTGAACCTGCCCCACTAAACGGTTTCAAAAAGATAAAGTGTGCTAATTCATTGGGAACACCGAGCAACGTAAAAAGTGGAGCAAACAAATCACAAATTGCTTTTAATAGCCCCGATGCTTCAAACAATTTCACAGCAACCAAAATAGCAACGATATATGGCAAAATTTCAAAGATTAACTTGATGGCGTCTTTTGCTCCTTTCACAAAACCACCGTAGGCGTCTGTATTTTTCGCAAAGGCAAAGATGAAAATAAAGATAATAAAAACTGGCACAATGTATAACGCCATGATTAAGCACCACCCTTCTTACGTTGTCGACAGAAAAGTTTAACCATGATAACACCTACCACAGTTGAAACTAACGACACGATTAAAGTCGGCAAAATGATAGCTGCTGGATTCGCACTACCATTTGCTTGCAAAATACCGATAATAGTTGTTGGAATAATTTGTAAAGATGTAGCCGCTAAAATAAACAACATTATCATCGGCTGTGAAGCTTTGATTTGTTCTGGCTTTGCCATACTTGCGATTGCATTGATTGCCGCTGGTGTTGCTGCCCCAGACGCACCAATCATATTTGCTGCAATGTTCGTTGCCAAATGAGAATTAGTTTCCTCGCTTTGTTCACCAAATAAAAACTTAATCGGTTTCTTTAACAATTTAGCAATCTTATCAATTAAACCAGAACGAGTGGCAATCTCAACTATCGCCATCCAAAAAATATAGATACCAGCCAAGGTTACTGCCAGCGACAAGGATTCATGCACAGCATTTAATGAAGTTGCCAAAATAGCGTCTGGATTTTGAAACAAAAGCCACACACACGACGCAATCATCATTACAAAAAAAATTGCTGTCATTTTCCATGAATATGCGATACACTATTTGAGTTATGAAATTATATGCAATTGAAGGAACTGATGGTTCTGGTAAAAAAACACAAATTAAAAAACTTTACGATTACTTAAAAGAGCAAGGAGCTGACGTGCATATTGTTTCCTTCCCTGATTACGACAGCCCAAGTTCTGGCCCAATTAAAATGTATTTATCTGGCGAATTTGGTGATGACCCCAATGTACTTGACGCTTATCAAGCCAGCACGTTGTACGCTGCGGATCGTATCTGCAAAATGACTAAATTATTACGTGAACTGAAACCAGACTCAATTATCCTGTTTGATCGTTATGTACAATCAAATATGCTCCACCAAGCTGGTAAAATTCAAGGTCGCAAAGAACGTGAAACTTTTATTCGCTGGGTTGATGATTTTGAATTTAACGTCCTAAAACTTCCCCGCACGGATAAAGTTATTTTTATTGACTTACCTGCGAACAAAGCTATGGAATTGATTAACAAACGTGGACAACTAAAAATCGGCGAAGAATTCGACAAAGATATTCATGAAGCTAATTACAACCATTTGCTCAATGCTTATAACGCTGGTGTTGAAGCAAGTGAAGTATTTGGCTGGTCAAAGATTCAATGCCTGAATGAGTTCGACGAAATTTTAACTCCTGACGAAATTCACGAAAAAATCAAAACCGCATTGGAGATTTAATGAATTATTTAATTATCACAACTGACCCTGTTAGTACCGAACAAGCTGTTTTAGATTACGCCAAGACTTACAATCCAAGCGATGTTTTTTGGGTCAAAAAATCTGCCGATAAAAAAGAAATTACAGTAGATGTAATCAATAACATGATTGATCAATTTAACTTAACATCGATTGCTGGCAAAAAGTTGTTCATAGTTTTCCAAGCTGAACTAATGAATACAAACGCTCAAAATAAATTACTCAAAACGATTGAAGAAGCCATCGATACGACTGTGTTGTTTATTTGTCAAAATCTGGAACGTATTTTACCAACTGTTCGCAGTCGTTGTATCACCTACTACCACAACACGACCGAGAACCAAACACTCAAACAAATGGCGGAAAGTAACCCTGACGCAACAGCGATTTCGACTGCGGCTCGTCAATTTTTTGCAGCAACAAAAATTGAAACAGCTATGTCATGTTTGCCAATTTTTACCAAGCCCGAAAACTTAACACTTGCCCTACACGCACTCAGTCAAGAATTAGCAAACGCCAAATTACCTGCCGAGAAAAAATTTTCATTACACCAAGCACTGGCTAAAATTTCACGCAATGCTACTGCAAACTGCAACTTAACAAACGCCTTTGATTTATTGTTATTGGCAATGTTTTAATAAAAACAGTTTTCTAAAAATTCTAACTTGCCGTCCGTAATTTCAATCACGTCAAACGAAACTAAACACTCATTGACTAAACGATTTTGCACCAAATAAGCTTGTGCCGTTTGGCGTATGTGTCGTTGCTTTTTCGTATCAACAGCGTAACGCCCTGGAACTAAATCACTCGACCGATTTTTAACTTCGATAAAATGAAGCACGTCGCCCTGCTGTGCAATGATGTCTATTTCACCAAACCGACTGCGGTAATTGCGTTTAATAATTTTGAAATTTTGCTGACGACAAAAACTAGTGGCTAAATCTTCACCGTGTTTTCCAAACTCTTGATTAAAAGTTTGTTTGTTCGTCATAGCAATTCGTCCAAATTAAATTTACCGATTTTACCTTCACGGAATTCAGTCAAAATTAACTTAGCGGCACGTAATGTATCCAACACGCCACCACGCAACAAGCAACCACGCTTTTTAGCAATTTCTTCAAACTGGGTTACGCCAAAACGGCTTAAAACGGCATCAGGTTGCAATTTAGTTAAATCCATGAGTAATGATTGACTCAATGATACGATGTCGAGAATATCATCTTTAATTGAACCAACATAAGCTAAATTGCGTGCAATTTGTTGATTACTAAATGACGGCCACAAAGTTCCTGGGGTATCCAAAAGCCACAAATTATCAGTAATTGAAACCCACTGTTTCGTTCTAGTTACCCCTGGACGATTGCCAGTTTGTGTTTTACCTTTATTTGTCATGTTATTGATAAAAGTCGATTTGCCACAGTTTGTAACGCCAATTACTGCGACACGTAATGTCTTTGTAATACCATGCGACAACTTAGCTTGAATACGGTCTGCCAATAATTTTTGTAAAGCATTGATGACTGGTTGTGTGCCACCACTCTTTACAGAATTACGAGTAATTACATCGAACGGTGTTTTTAATTGCAACGACTTAATAAATTTTTCTTTCACACCATGAACAGCTAAATCAATTTTATTCAACACAAACAACACTGGTTTACGCCCAACAAAATCATCAAATTGCGGGTTAATACACGATTGTGGGCAACGAGCATCAACAACATAAATAATGGCATCACAGTTTTTCAATTCGGCATCAATCATTTTCAAAGTTTGTGCCATGTGTCCTGGGAACCAATTGATTTGGATTTTTGACAAAGAATTTTCCATCACACCATCATACCATCAAAACACAAATTTAGAAATAAGATAATTTAGGATTTAAATAATTTTTTCACCAAAGGTAACCGATACAATATCATACTGGAAAGTAATGACATTATTAAGGCATAAAGGAAGAAAACTAATTCTCCAATACCCATTGGAAATGGTGACAAAATATATGGAAATTTCGAAATAAGTAAAATCCAAAAAGGATGAACAAGATAAATACCCAAACTATATTTAGAAACACAGTTAATAATTTTATTATTTTTAATTTTAATTTTATTCGTCGAAAAAATCTTAATTATTAATATAGACTCAAAAAATGATAAAAAATCAAAATAGTAGTTATCAAACCAGCATGCAATAAAAACTCCAATAAAACCAATGACACCAATCAAATAAATGTATAGCTCTTTTATCAAATTTGTTTTTGCTACAAAATAGCCCAATAAATATACAAAAAGATACTCATTTAAAATATTAAACCCAAATAAACATATTTTATTAGGAATAATCCAATTTGTCGCAAATATAAATATTAAAACAAATATTACAGTTTCTTTATCAGCATACTCTACAAATTTCCGCAAAATTGGAGTAATAATATACAAACCTATAAGCATTACAACATACCACATATGGTTAAAATAATTAATCCTTCCATTAAAAAAAGAAAATATACGTGATAAATCAACAAGACTCGTTAATAACCATTGTTTAACATTTGAATCGTTCCATAATAATTTATAATTATTGAATAAATTTATACCTAAACCAAAAATAAAATAAATTAAAGTCAATTTAAAAATCTTTTTAAGTATTTTTGATAATGTTACATTATGTTTCGGGTCCAACATTAATGCTCCACTAATCATAATAAAACATGGTACGGCGAAACGCACAAAAGGCTGCAATATAACTTTATCAAGTACTACTCTTTCAATTTTGTTTAGTAAATTAGTGCTTTCAAATAAAGTAATAATGTGCAGCATAACTACTGCCATGCAAGCAAAAGCACGCAAAACGACTATCCATTCGATTTTTTCGCTTGTTGGCTTTTTTATTTCATTGACAATCGGCTCATTGGTACTGATAGAATTTTTACTTTCCTCATCGACACTTGTTTTAATTTCCATACAATTTTATATAACAAGCACGGAAAGAACGCAAATAATTTACTCACTTAATTTTTAGTAAATTTTTCGGTAACGGCTTTGCTGGCTTCGTCTTTCCATTTTTGGATTGCAGCGTGGTTGCCAGAGAATAAAACTTCGGGGACTGATATTCCCTGCCAGACTCGTGGGCGGGTGTATTGTGGGTGTTCCAACTTTCCGTCAAGATAACTTTCGCTAATTAAACTTGCTTTGTTAATTACGCCGTCAACATAGCGAGAAACCGAATCAACCAAAACCATTGCAGGAATTTCACCACCAGTTAAAACATATTCGCCAATCGAAACAACTTCATCAAAACAAGTGTCAATTACACGTTGATCAACGCCTTCATAGTGTCCACACAAAATAATTATGTGTTCATATTGTGCCAATTCAATGACCCGCTTTTGATTTAAGATTGGTGCTGCGGGAGTCATAAAAATGCGATGTGCTTTGTGTTCAGGGTCAATAGCTTGCAAACAATCATAAATTGGCTGACATGACAAAACTAACCCTGCCCCTGGCGAATATGAATTGTCATCAACTTTGTGATGCTTGTCGGTTGAATAATCACGAAAGTTTACAACTTCTATTTGAAGCTTACCAGCTTTTGTTGCTCGTCCTAAAATACTGGTTTGTAGCGGGACAAACATCTCGGGGAACAAAGACAAAATTGTCCAACGCATTAAACCAACTCCGCTTCTAACGCATTAGGCGTTAAAACCAAAGTGCGTGTCGTAAGATTTGTTTCCAAGATGAAATCATCTTCATTAGGGATTAAGACAAACTCCTTACCTGTAATCGCAATCTCAAAGAAATCACCGCCACCATAGTTTTCAACCGCTGCGACACGGCCAACTTTCTTACCTAAATGAACAACGTCGAAGCCAATCAATTCACTAGACAAAACTTCGTCTGCTTGTAAATGCAACGTACTATCTTCAACCATGACAGTTTGATTACGAAATTGTTCAGCTTTTTCTATGGTGTCAATCCCGTCCAAACGCAAATAAGCAAAACCATTTTGTACACTACCACGGACAACAGAATAAACTTTTCCATTTAAGAAAACTTCATTTAATTCATTAAAAACTTCGGGGTGATTATAAGTTATCCCAACCTTTAATTCCCCCTGCAAGCCACGTGGTTTTAAGACTGTACCAATGGCAACTAACATTACTTAAATTCCTTCACTTGTTTAGTAATCATTTCGATGAAAGCTTCCAATGACATTTGTCCCAAATCTTGACCTTCACGAGTACGGACAGCAACAGTATTCGTTTCTTGTTCTTTGGCACCAATGATTAGATTGTAAGGAATTTTTTTCAAAGTCGATTCACGAATTTTCAAACCAATTTTTTCGTTACGCAAATCAGTTACCGAGCGAATATTTGCATTTAACAAAGCACGATTAATTGATGCACAGTATTCGTCTTGTGCATTTGTGATATTCATAATACGAACTTGCGTTGGCGACAACCAAACTGGTAAAGCACCCATAGTCTTTTCAATCAACATTGCCAAAGTACGTTCATAACAACCGATTGAAGAACGGTGAATCAAATATGGTTTTGCTTTCTTGCCGTTTTCATCAATATAAGTCAAACCAAAACGTTCTGCCAAAGCAAAGTCTAATTGAATCGTAAATAAGGTGTCTTCTTTGCCGTAAGTATTCTTGGCTTGAATATCAATTTTAGGACCATAGAAAGCTGCCTCACCGTCTGCCTCAACAAATTTTAAGTTATTACGTACCAAGGCATTACGAATTTCGTCTTGACTCCATTTCCATGCGTCAGGCAAATCAATGTATTTATCTTTGTTTGCCGGATCCCATTTAGATAAACGAATCGTTACGTCGTCTTGCATGTTTAACACTTTCAAGAAGTAGCTTGTTAATTCCATACATTCATCAACGACTTGTTGAATTTGGTCTGGACGCACAATGATATGACCATCACTCAAAGTATACTCACGCAAACGAATTAAGCCGTGCATTTCACCACTGTTTTCGTTACGGAATTGTTTAGCCGTTTCTGCATATCGAATTGGCAAATCTTTGTAAGAACGTAATTCACTACGATATAACAAAATGTGCATTGGACAAGTCATTGGACGCAATGCCATTAAATTTTCATCTAAGACTTCATCACCAATCAGGAACATTGAATCTTTGTAGTGTTGCCAATGTCCACTAACTTTGTACAAATCGTTTTTAGCAAATGACGGAGTTTTAACGTGCATGTAACCACGACGGATTTCTTCGTCTTCAACAAAACGTTGCATAATACGTAAAATCGTTGCCCCCGCAGGAGTAAATAAAGGTAACCCTTGACCGACCAATTCAGACGATACATAGTAACCTAGTTCACGACAAATTTTATTGTGATCACGTTTCTTCACTTCTTCTTGCCATGCGTTATACGCCTCTAATTCGCTCTTGCTTGCGAATGCTACACCGTAGATACGAGTTAACATTTTATTCTTCTCATCACCACGCCAGTACGCACCAGTGATTTGCGTCAACTTAAACGCTTTAATTTTCTTCACATACTCAACGTGAGGACCGGCACACAAATCAGTAAAATTACCAATCGTATACATTGTAATCGTTTGTCCTCGGGGAATATCGTGTAATAACTCGGCCTTATAAATTTCTTTATTTTTATTGATTAAGCGAGCAGCTTCGGTACGTGTTACTTCCTTACGTTCAACCTTAAAATTCTCTTTAATAATGCGAGACATCTCAGCTTCAATCTTCAACAAATCGTCGTCTTTAATCGGTGTCGCAAAATCAAAATCATAATAGAATCCCGAATCTGTGGCAGGACCAATCGCCAATTTCGTGTTCGGGTAAATGTTTTTTACTGCATAAGCTAATACATGTGCAGCCGTATGATTTAATACTTTATCCATAACAAACAGTATAACACTAAATCCAAATAAATCAAATAGCAAATCTGTGGCAAATACATTTACTAAATATTTTAATAATTACATAGACTATGGTTATGAAGATTTCTACTGATGAACGCTTTTACACTTGTCTGCAACATTTAGCAAAAAAATTTGGCGGACAAATTACAAACAACCAGGACCGTTATTTTTTGCAATTAAAAGGAAGAGTCAACAAGTATCAATTATTCGATAGCATCGTAAATCAAATTGTAACCAACATGAAAGCTTTTTATTTGAACCAAAAACTTAAAATAAAAAACAAAACTTTGGTTAAGGTTTTAATCAATTACGATAAGAAATCCGACATAGTAATTGCTGGCTCTTTGTTGAGCATTACACCGACAATTTTATTGGATTCAATTTATGATTTTTGTTTAACACGGCTGAAATGTCGTTGGAACGAAGTAATTCAATTAGTTAATGAAAACTACATACAATTAACACAGAAAGTCTTATTTAACGAGCTGTTACGCTTTTTAATCGTTAATATGGATTGTCGTATGCCCGAAGCACATGTCATGGTAATCAACCATCAAACAACCATTTGCGACAAAAAAATGCAACCAATTCCCCGCAACGAAGAAGATATTATCAACGCCTTAATTGATTTTGCTCCACGTCAAATTTATATTCACAACGACCGTGAACTAACCCAAGATGTGGTTGAGCAAATTGAAACATTATTCCCAAACTGCGTTTGCATTGAATACAACGCAGTGTTATAATGCACTATGCAAACTTATCATGTAAGAGTATTTAATAAAACGCAAACAACTAAATTTGACAGCGACATAGCGGACTTAAAGCCGAACGAATATGTAATTGTTGAAACCGATACAGGTGCTGAATGGGGCGTGGTTGCCAATGAAGGCATAAAAAAGAAAAACCACGAACCAAACAATGCACAAATTTTTCGACGTGCTACTGCCAAAGATTTAAGCCAAATTAACCTACTATTAAAGTCCGCAGAGTTCGCCAAAGAAAAAGCCATTGCAATGGTAAAACAATTCAAACTTGATATGAACATCATGTCTGCTTACTACACTTTTGACGCCAGCAAAGTTGTGATTGATTTTTCTGCTGAACAACGAATCGACTTCCGTGAGTTAGTACGCAGTTTAGCCAGTGCTTTACGAACTCGCATTGAATTGCATCAAGTAGGAGCAAGAGATGAAGTCAAGGCACTAGGAGCGTTAGGTGTCTGTGGACAAGAATGTTGTTGCAAACGTTTTGCACACAGCTACCCTGATGTATCTATTAAAATGGCAAAGCAACAAAACCTATCTTTAACACCTGACAAAATTAACGGTATTTGCGGACGATTAAAATGTTGCTTGTCATACGAAACGGAAAAATGATAAACTAAACAAGAATATCTTACGAAACAAAGGAGTTAAATTATGAGATGTCCAAATTGTGGTTCACACGATAATAAGGTTGTCGATAGCCGTACTAATGATAATTCAAATTCAATTCGTCGTCGCCGTGAATGTTTGAAATGCAACAAACGTTTCACCAGTTACGAAACAATTGAACGTGTTTCTTTATTAGTCATTAAAAACGACGGCAGTCGTCAATCATTTGATTCACAAAAAATCAAAAACAGCATTATTGCTGCAACAGCTAAACGTCCAGTTTCCATGAAACAAATCGACAACATTGTTGAAAGCATTGAAATGCAAATTGCCAACACCGCCATGGGTGATCAACAAGAAATTGCAACTAGCGTAATCGGCGACATGGTCATGGAAGAATTAAAAAAAGTTGACGAAGTAGCTTACATTCGCTTCGCAGCGGTCTATCGTCAATTCAAAGACGTATCGACATTTGTTAACTTCATCAAAGAATTTGAAAAAGAAATTCAAGAAAACATTTAACTAACCAATCTAAATAAAAAAACGCAGGAAATGGTTAGTACCTTTTGAAACTAGCGGAAAAACTCTCATAACTTGAGAGTTTTTTGTTTTAAAGTGTTTTTCAAATTGTAATTTTTTGTTCATAACAGTTTCTTTAGTTAAAAACGGATAATCCACAGAATAACAAGTTTTTTCGATATATGGCTTTAAATTATCATAAGTAACATATTCATCAATTACTTTTGTAGGCAATGTGTTCAAGTTTTCAACACCGAGTTTTTTGCGTAAATCCGCTTTAAAAGGTATAATAACTTCTGAACAATATGTATCATTAAAAGAACCACCTTCTTTTGTTGGTTCATCTGCAATCCCAAACAATAAATGTTGATTAGGGGCATATACTTTGGATACCAGCGGTAACTTACATGTTCCATTAAACCATTCTTTATGCTCACGACAAATTTGAAGCATTAAATCGAGCATTATATCAAAATTCTTTTCCGTACAATAAGTCAACATTGTATCGTTACGCCTATCCCTAGTAGTAAATTTCACATACGGTCGATAGTTTTCATCACCAGGATATGCAGAGCATTTTCTAAATAACTCAGTAGCAATGGAAGTTGCATTTCTCGGTGTGGTGTTAACGTAAATCCGTTTTGTGATATTTCCAGGGTGTCCAAATGGATATAGATGGATAAAACAATCAATTATCTCATCACTGAGTCCCACCTCCATATTAGCCCACCTATCAAATCTTTCATTAGTCAATGCGTTCATCGCACTGGCTACTCCATCTTGCACAAACTCAAAATATCTTCCACATGCTTTTCCTTCAGGATGAACATAGTGAAAAGGATAATTTTCTTTATCTTCTGGACTAGCTAGAAAGAAGTTATATGCGAGCATTTCCTTTTCTTTGGATTGGTTCGCCCCTAATTGATTATACATGGAAAAGAAATCATCAACACCAACATTAATTTCCTTATCTTTATAATAAAGTACCATGGTATCCGCAACATTACGATAAAAAGTTGCCAATTGCTTAACGGTTAATTCTTTTTTAGTAGCGTCCGGATTGCTTTGTAAAAAATCATATTCCGCCTTGTGCGGAGTTTTGATACTATATTTAATATAGTCAATAATGTTTTGGGCAGTTACAGGATATTGGCTTTCATGCGCCATGATTCTTTTGAAAATATCTTCCATAATTAAATTATAAATATTTCCAACACATTTAGCAACATGTAATTAATTATGGCAGTAAAACGTGTGCTTGTCTATATATACAAGTGGCGTCGCTTTGCTCCGCCATAGACAAGCACAAAAAAGTGCGTGCTTGTAAACAAGCGCACGCACTTTTCTTTTTCTGGTTTGTTAGAGTAAACAGATATTCTTTGTTGTCAAGGTTAAAATAAATGTCAAATAATTATAAAACTTAAAACTATAACGACAACCTATGACAACGGCAGAAATATCTGTTTTAACAAGGGCAAAAGAAAACACCCTAACCAAATTGGTTAGAGTGTTGATTATTCCGCTAGTTTCAAAACGATGCAACTATAAATTCTTGCGTTTTTTTACTTTTATTGTGCTTGTGTTTTTGCTTTTAATTCTGCCAAGCGTAAAGCTTCCACCATGTCTATAATTTCACCGTCCACAAATCTAGTTAAATTATACTCCGTGCGGTTAATACGGTGGTCTGTTACCCTGCCTTGCGGATAATTATAAGTTCTAATGCGTTCACTACGGTCGCCTGTCCCAATTTGATCATGTCGTGCCGATGCGTATTTTTCATCTTCCAAACTTTGATAATAATGTGCCAGTTTGGAAACCAAAACCGTCATTGCTTTTTCACGGTTGGCAAGTTGACTACGCCCGTCCTGACAAGTTACTACCGTATTTGTTGGTAAGTGCGTGATACGAATTGCACTTTCAGTTTTGTTAATGTGTTGTCCACCCGCACCAGATGCACGATAAACATCAATACGTAAATCTTTTTCGTCAATTTGGAAGTCAACAGTTGTGGCTTCGGGTAAAACTGCAACAGTTGCGGTAGATGTATGAACACGACCTTGCGACTCAGTTTCAGGAACACGTTGTACACGATGAACACCGCTTTCAAACTTGAACTTTGAAAAAGCACCCTCGCCTTTAACCAAGAAAGTTACGTTTTTCACTCCACCGATACCATTTTCTTCAATATCCGTAATTTCAATTTTGAAGCCCAAATTTGTTGCATATAACGAATACATACGCAACAAAACCGACGCAAATAAACAAGCTTCATCACCACCCGCAGCAGGACGAATTTCAATAATAACATTCGCATCATCACGCTCGTCCTTTGGTGTCAAAAGCATTTGTAATTCTTCGGTTGTCGATGCTAATAATTTTTGATTTGCTGCAATTTCTTCTTTGGCTAACTCGGCCAATTCTGGATCAGTAATTTCCTGTGCGGCAGAAATATCTTTCAATAATTTTTGATATTTGCGATAAGCATTGACTGTTGGCTCAATTTTAGCAACTTCCTTTGAAATTTGTGAGTAACGTGCAAAATCATTAAAAACTTCGGGCAAAGTTAATTGCTCCAAAAGTTGCACATACTTTTCTTCTAAAACACTTACTTCTTCAAACATTATACCCTTATTGTAACCACTCGATCGTGATTTGCCAAATCTTTATAAACCTTAACACTATGATACCCTAGCTGCAAAGCAATTTTTTCAAGCGGTTTAGCTTGGTCATAACCTATTTCAAACAAAATCATGCCATTTGCTCGTAAATTTTTTTTCGCAGTCGCCAGAATACGACGATAAAAAAACAATCCGTCAACGCCTCCGTCAAGAGCTATGCGTGGTTCTTTTAACGTGCGTTTGTCCTCAACACCAATATCCATGGTACGCACGTAAGGCGGATTACATACAATGACATCAAATTGCTGTGGCACGTCTTCAAGTAAATCACTGTGTACAAAATTTATATCAGCATGATGCAATGCTGCATTCTTGGCCGCAAGCTCCAACGCTGATTGACTGTAATCAACAGCAGTGATTTCGTATTGCAAATCTTTATGACGTTGTCTTAACCAATCACATAAATAAGCCAATGAAATACCAATAATACCTGAACCACAACATAAATCTAAAATACGGTAAGGTGTATACTCATGACCAATAATCGAGTCAGCTATAATTTTCTTTTCAGCTAAATCAACTAATACTTCGGTATCGTGGCGAGGAACTAAAACATTTTCATTGACTAAAAATTTGCGATTATAAAAATATGTACTCCCTAGCAAGTACGCTAACGGAGTACCATTTTTATATTGTTCAATGATTTTAATTGTTTGTTCAGCAACTTCATTACTGATGTCTTTAACTAAAAAAACGTTAGTTCGTTCAGCTTCTAACAAATGACACAAAACTTGAATTGTTGCTTCGTGTTCACCAGTTTGTGCAACTAATTGAGCTAATTTCATTTTGATTGAGCATAACGTTTGTTGAATTTGTCAACACGACCTGCCGTATCAACAATTTTTTGTTTTCCAGTATAGAATGGATGACATTTTGAACAAATATCAATTTTTACAACACTACCTTCTTTGGTTGTTCCGCAAGTAAATTTATTACCGCATGCACATTCGAATTCGGTTTCGTGATAATTAGGATGAATATTTTCTTTCATAGAGAAAATATTAGCACGTAAAACTTAACTTGTCAATCAAATGTTACAAATGACGTATTTCGTAAAAATTCACCACTTACAACATCACCAGCCCCGCATAGTATAATTGCATCATAGTTACCTGCCTGTTCATGCAGATACTCTGCTAGCTTTTCAGTTGTAGCGATGTATTTAACCTTTAAGGCACGACTCAAATCCAAAGCACGACCACCGATGATTGTCTTACCACGTGCCGCATAAGTTTTGAACAAAACTAAATTTGGCACTCGACCAAGTACTTGCAAAAAATCGTCCCACAGCGATAACGTACGAGTATAAGTGTGTGGTTGAAACACTATTAAATAGCGGGCGTATAAGTTTTCCGCAGTTTGAATAGTTGTTAATAACTCACGTGGGTGATGTGCATAATCTAAAATTATCGGCGTCGCACCGACTTTTGCAAACAGTTGGAAACGGCGAGCAATCCCCTTGTATTCCGCAAGTGCTTTACGAATAGCAAATAAATCAAGATGTTGTACCAAAGCACATGTAATCGCTCCTAAGGCGTTGACAACGTTATGGATACCCGGAATTTGGATTAAAAAATTTGGGATTGCATAATATGTACCAAAAATTTTGGGATTTACTACTAAATCAAATTGATACCCACCTTGCGGTAATTGCTTTAAGTTTTTTGCATGTACATCGCCATAGTCAATACCAAAAGTTATCGTTTGTTGCTTGCCACGCAAATGGAAACTATTTGGGTCAGTTGCACTTTTAATCAAAATATTACTTTGTTGTGCAAATTGTAAAAAACATTTTTTAATATCATCTAAATCACGGTAACAATCTAAATGATCAGCATCAACATTTGTAACCACGGCAATACTGGGTTTCAATTTCAAAAAACTTTTTCTAAATTCACAAGCTTCGGTAATAAACCACTGCTTACTACCAATCACTAAATTATTTTGCACACCATTATGAACAGTTGGTTGCTGGCCTGCTTGTTGAAAGATTGCACCAATCATTGCCGTAGTCGAACTTTTACCATGACAACCCGCAACTGCAATAACTCGTTGATACTTGCGGGCAATTTGTGCTAAAAGCGTTTCCCGATAGATAACCTTAATGCCCTTTTTTTGTGCATATAAAAGTTCTGGATTATCATCACTGATTGCCCCATTGATTACCAAATAATCGACTGGTTCATGTTGCAAATTTTCAGCACTATGCCCTAAATAAACAGGAATGCCTAACGCAGACAATTCTCTCGTAATCGCCGAAGCAACAACATCACTACCAGCAACTAACCTTCCTTGTTGGCGAAGTAATTTTGCTAACGCCGACATTGACACACCGCCAATACCAACAAAAAAATAACGCACGATTTAATATATGCGTTATTTTTTAAGACTGCTATTCAACTAACTGTAAATTACAATAAACCCATTGATTTTGCAACTTTAACAGCACGAGCTAATTCACGTTGATGAGCTGCACATAAACCTGTTTGACGACGTGGGAAGATTTTGCCACCTTCTGAAACATATTTCTTCAAACGAGGATCTTTATAGTCAATATACAACGGACGTTTAGCTTCATCTTTTTCCATACAGAACGCACAAACACGACGTTTTTGTCTTGGTGCACGTTTTTCTTTACGTTCTTCAACAGCTTCACTAGAATTTCTTTTTGCCTTGTTTTCTTGACGGCTCAATTCTTCAATAACTTCACGTGTTGATAAATTTTCTCCCATAATTTCTCCTTTTAATTAAAATGGTAATGAATCATCAGTAATTGGTTTCATTTCAACATTACTGGTTTGATCATAAGAACTGCTTGGATTATCACCTTTGCGATCGCAGAATTCTACTGAATCAGCAATAACTTCAACAGAAGTACGTTTATTGCCTTCTTTATCTTCATAATTGCGAATTTGGATATCGCCAGAAATTGCTACTTTGCTACCTTTCTTAATGAACTTAGCACAGTTTTCGCCTAACGCACGCCAAGCAGTAATGTTATAAAAATCTGTTTCTTGATTACCACCAGCACGACGATTGACTGCAATACCAAATTTACATACGCTAGCACCAGTAGCACCAACGGTAGATAATTCTGGATCACGTGTTAAGTTACCAACTAAAAAAACTTTATTCATGGTAAATTATTCTCCTTCTTTAACTTCTTTCGCTTCTTTTTCACGCAATTCTTTTTTTGCTAAATATTCTTCACGAGCCTTAGCACGGTTTTGTTTACGAATAACATCTTGTGCCAACATAACGTCAGTTTTAGCAATGAACAAATAACGGTCAACACCTTCGGTAATGTTCATCATAGCTGTCATTTTTGCTGGAACATCAGAAGTTGCGTGGAAATTTAATAGGTAATAGAAACCATATTTCTTTTGACCCATTTTTTCAACGGTAGTTTGTTCACCTGCCATTTTTTTGAAACGGTCAACTAATTCATCACGCTTTGCCTCATTAAGTTTTGCGTCCACAACAAGCATACATTCATATGCAGTTTTGTTTTCCATTGTTTTACCTCCTTTTATGGTCTAACGCCTGCATGCGAAAACATGCAGGAAAAAGATACTTTATATCATACACTATACCCACCAAAAAAGCAACCATAAATATCTTGCGTTATTTTTAATTGTTTGGTATTATAGATATACGGCGATGTAGCACAGCGGTTAATGCACCGAGTTCATACCCCGGGTATCGCTGGTTCGATTCCAGCCATCGCCACCATTAACTCGTTATATTTGTTTATAAAATCTTTGTGTTTTTAGGAGAAACTAACATGAACGAGATAAAAATTAAATCAATCTATAAACATTTCAAGGGCGACTTGTATTTAGTTGAAGATATTGCAGTTCACAGTGAAACTCGTGAAAAGTATGTCGTCTATCGAGCATTATACGGTGATACGGGCTTATATATAAGACCTTACGACATGTTTTGTTCCGAAGTCGACCATGTAAAATATCCAAACGTCAAACAGAAATATCGTTTTGAACTACAAAAAATTGCAAGCATTAAAGACAAAAATTAAAGGCATTTCTTTAATAAAGTATAACTATCATTTTTTAGCAACCACTGCTCTAAATCATTTTCATAAAAAACTTGATTGTGATTATCGACAACAACAAATTCTGTCGGGTGTTTACGATTGACTAAACGATAAACTTCCCACAAAGACATTGAAGATGAAACTGCACATTTAACAAATTTACCACATTTATTTTTATTTAGATTAAATTTGTCTAAATACAGATTTTGCTTAAACTCCCAGTTGATTTGTAACAACATAGTTACGCCAAAGAAAATCCACCACCAACGAAAAGTAAGCACAGCAAAAATTAAAATACCAATAAACACAAGATTTGACCAAATAAAAATCAATCGAGCCGACACAACTTGTGCCAAGACCTTACCACCATCAAGTGGATAAATTGGCAAAAGGTTAATAACACCAACCAAAAAATTTGCCACGACCAAATATTCGAGATAATTAAAAATTACTGGGAAAAGCCATACCATAACACCAAACAACAAACTCAACAATAAACTAGCAAGCGGACCAGCTAAATAAATGACACTTTTTTGATGTGGCGTTAAAACCTTAGACTGCAAATTCAAAACACCACCAAAAGGAGCTAAGGTAATGCGAGCAACAGTAACACCAAAGTTTTTAGCAATAACAGCATGAGCAAATTCATGCAAAAAAACAGCAATCGTTAAGGCAATAAAAAACTCAGTAACAGCAAAAAAAATTGCCACGACAGCAGTTATAATAAACAATGGATGTACAAAGAAACGCACAACCAAACTTATGCATCACATGACAATTTTAGAAATAGTTGTGGACTATCCAACAAAGTACCCGCACCTAAAAGCGTAGCATTTTCTTCATCAACAGCAATCATTGATTGAAGTTGTAGACTCCAATAAACCGCCTCCGATAAACCACGAATCCCAGCACCGACACCACCAAAAATTACACCGGTATTGATGATTTGTCGCATCACATCAGCACTTGTTTGTGGTAACAAGTGATTGATTGCACCAATAATTTGAGCATAAATTGGATAGATAATTTCACGCACTTGTTCGGCTTTCAAAATAAAATCAGGAAACTTAACGTAGCGACTATCATTTTTAAGTAAAGATGCTACTTCAAAAAAGATGTTACTTGCGGTTTCATAGTTGATATTAACATTATATTTCTTTTCCACGAGTTCAATAATTTCATTGATACAAGAATCAACACCAACGTCAAGTATTCCACTATACAAAATTTTATCACCTAAAATAATAGCTAAATCCGTAGCAGTTTCACCAATTACAACTGACATCACAGGCACTTGTTCATTAAACGGATAACCAAAATAAGCAGCCAAAGCAACCGTTGGTTGTACATAAACTAAATCGGAAAAACCAGCATCGTACAAAATCGTTTTTTCACAAGACAAACGATCTTCGGTTTCACCAGACGCAGCAACAACTGCAATCTTTTTTTGTTCTTGGTCTGTAACAACTTGTTTAAGCTTTTTAACCAACTTATCATCAACTTCTTCATTAAAAATGATGCCCAGACCACGTTTATATAGTCTTAGGCTATCATTGTTAAAATTCGCTACAATTTCAATAGGCACAAAACATTATACCCAAAGAGAAAATAAATGGCAACTTATCTTTTTGAGAATTGTGGAGCACGACGTGCTTTTTTCAAACCATATTTCTTACGTTCTTTCATACGAGGATCACGAGTTAAGAAACCTGCTTTCTTTAATTCAGTTTTGAAGTTTGCATCTTCTTTAACCAAAGCACGAGCAATACCATGGCGAATAGCACCAGCTTGACCTGTCAAACCACCACCATTAACATTAACAATCGCATCAAAAGTATTTAAGTCCAACAAAGTAAATGGTTGATTAACTGTCAAACGCATAAAACCATCACCAAAATATTCTTCCAATGGTTTATCATTAATAACAACTTTACCAGTACCTTTTACCAAACGAACACGTGCAACACTTGATTTGCGACGTCCTGTACCCAAAGTTTGAGCTACTGCATTTTTCTTTACTGCCATGATTAATTTGCCTTCCCTTTAATATCAATTTTACGTGGTTTTTGTGCTTCATGTGGATGTTCCGCTTCGTTATAAACTTTCAATTTTTTGAACATTTCACGACCTAATGAATTTTTAGGCAACATACCTTTAATCGCATGTTCAATTACCCATGACGGATTTTTACGCATAGCTTCTTTTGCTTGTGTGTATTTATCCCCACCAACATAACCACTATAACGGAAATAATATTTATCGGTCATTTTTTTACCAGTAAATATTGCCTTTGACGCATTAACGATAATAACATAGTCCCCTGCATCACTGTGTGGAGTGTAAGTTGGTTTGTGTTTGCCACGCAAAATTAAAGCAACACGACTACATAGACGCCCAACTGGCAAACCAGTTGCATCTACCAATACCCATTCACGTTTAGTATTTTGTTTGTCTGCAAAAAATGTTTTCTGTGCTATCATATTTTATGAGTATACCTGCTCATGCGTAATTTGTCAAACATTATTTATAATAACG
Source organism: Clostridia bacterium (assembly GCA_017623705.1). Classification (GTDB taxonomy): domain Bacteria; phylum Bacillota; class Clostridia; order Christensenellales; family UBA1242; genus RGIG8050. Next base: position 24,016 of record JAGAOQ010000007.1, read on the forward strand.
ACGACAGATTACTTAAATCGACAATTTACGTTTTTTACGCATAATGATGTAAACGGTCAATGACGCAACAGTTGCCACTACGCCTAATGCAAGAATGATAAACATTGGAACATAATCATCCCAAGTAATTTGTTCTTGGTTAGTTGCTGGTTGTTCTTCGATTACTGTTTTAGCTCCTAAATCATAACGCAATACCCCATCAGGAGTTTTTGAAGCATCTAAGTAATCGAAACCATAACGTTGTACCCAATCCGTGTAACCATCATAGTATTCGTTAATTGTATTAGCTGACATACCTGACAATGCCATGTAAGCTTTTGCACCATCAGCAACTTGACCCGAATAATGAATTACATCGCCAAATTCGTCTTTGAACTCGCATTCAACATAATTATTCAAATCATCACTTAATTCAGCAATAAATGTTACATTACGTGATGCTGTCATACCAACTGAGTAAGGTGTACTATCATCAACTGTGTGCCAACCTAAAATATAACCACCAAAAATACCTGATAATGATTCGTCTGTTTCGTCAACTTGAACTTGTGGTAAGACAATCAATTCGCCCTCAGCAATTAACATACCAGTATCTCTGGATTCATAATTTGGATTGGCTGTATCAAACCAAACGCCGAAATCACGAGAAAGTGTGTAACGCTTTGACCCATTGTCGATAATCCATTCAACGGTATAGAAATTTTCGCCAGGTTTGAAGAACTTTGCGTAGAAAACCTGAGAAGCATTTTCACGGTAATACATTGAACCACTGTTGTAGTTATTGCCATTACCAGCTTTTGAAGTATTCCAACCATTTGCAGTCATTGACTTACCATCTTCGGTCTTTGTGAATTTATTTTCTTCTAAGCGGTAGTCAATATTGTGCCACTTCCAACCTTCTTCAAGATCATCACCAATACCGCCATTAGCATCATATTGGATACGATAGATTTCATATAAGTAAATTGTTTTATATGGCTCAATTAGACCTGGGTTAAACGCATTGATAACATTTTTAACCTTAGATGATGTTAATTCAATCTTAGCTTTGTTATCATTCGACAATGCGTCTTCGCTCATATAGTAGTAACTAGCATTAACAGTTTGTAAGCGAATCACAGCACCACCATAACGTCCAGTTGAATCAACATCAAGGAATGGAATTTCCAACTTACCGTTCTTATCCACCCAACCTTCAAATTTGAATTTTGCATCATCAAACTTCGTTGTTAAGGTTAAGTCAATCCAAGCACGGACATAAGCAGGTGTATTGTATTGTTTTTCCGGCATTACAATTTGAATAACACGGTCTTCTTTAATTGTGTAGCTATCGAAAGCTTCAAGATAACCAGTTTGTGTATAATCGTTGAAGTTTGAAGTTGAACCTTCTGGCGTTACAACCGACAACATAAATTGGTAAGTACCCAAACCTAAATCGGCAATATTAGTTTCACCCTCTACCCATGGCAACCAGCTAACATCTTGGGTGTATTCATCATATTTACGATAAAAGTATTGAATATTGTTTTCAATTTCAGCTAACAAAGCATCAGAATACATTGGAACAGTTTCATATTCGCCAGTTTCAGAATTAAAGATTTCAGTAGTATCGGCTTTGTAAGTTAATGTACCACCGTTTTCAGGATTAAAGACAGCATGCAACGAATCGTAGTTAAGTTGCTTGGTTTCAATAGCAACAACTAATTGCATTGGTTCAACACGACCATCATTTTCACCCTTAAATTCAAACAGTGTCGAGTTATAATTCAAGCGATAATAAACAATGTATTCACCGCAATCTTTGGCTTTAATAACACGAGACCACTCTTCATCACTAGCATTTTTGTCGAAACTGTATTCAATGAAAGGTGCATTTGTTTGATCCAAGTCGATAATATCATTTGTCGACAAGTAGTAATAATCAACCAAGCTTTGTTCTTCGGCAGTATATTGTAAAGTGTTTGGTCTTGGTAAATCTCGAATAGTTAAAATATTTTTTTCAATTAAGACAACAATCATTGTACCTTCGTCTTCATCATTATTTTCAGGTCCAACAAAGACGTTATTGTCGTCAACTTCAACACGATACCAAACGTACCAAAGATCTGGGTAACTAACCACTGGAATTTTTTCTTGCCAATTACGTTCATCAGAACCAGGTTCATCAAGCGTATACAGAACTCGAACCCCATTGGCTGTACATGGTTGAGTACCACCAACATTCAATTCACCGGCAATCAAAATCGGTTGTTCGCTACTGGTAAATTTTAATCCGTAGATTGATTGTGGGTTTATTTTCCAATAAATTTCACGTTGAGCAATAACAATATTCAAATCATAAACAGCAGATTCCTTAAAGTTTCCCGTCGTTGAAGCCGTTACATAATACTTAATCGTATAATTTCCAACTTCGTTTCTGCCAGGCAATGGACCATTAACCGAATCCCAAACATATTCGCCACTTTCAGTGTCGTAATAATATTTGTATTTAGTTTGACGGTCATCATCAGCGTAATAGAAGACAATCTTTGAACCTTCCAAAGCAGCACCACGACCAGCAACTGGCAAGTTATCCGACAAGATACCAAATGAAATCAAATCTTGTGCCGTTTCGTTATAGCTTAAATCAGTTAACACTTTTGGTGCTTCAATTAAACCAACACCATTCTTGCTTGCATCGGCAGCTGCAATTACAACATCAATTTCTTCTTGTGCTGAATACCAGTTATCCCCTTCGGCAACACGATAAGCAACGGTATAAGTTTTCGCATCTAACGCAGTAACATCACGGTAAGCACTTGACCATGCCGAGTTCGTAGTTACATTGCGGTATTCAATTACAGGACTAAACGCATCATAGTAAACTTTGGTAGAATCATAATGCGTACCCTCGGCGTAGAATTTAATCACAGGAACAGCACTGACTAATTCTTGATAATCACCAGTATAGACTAAATCATTGTAAACAACTGGTTTTTGCGTAAAGTGGATTGTCGCTTTATCAATACTAATTGTTGCGTAGTAAGCTTTGTATTCGTTAATGTTTTTTGATTCAGGTACCCAAACCCACAAATAATAATCGCCGTGATCTTTACCTTGGTTTTCTTTAATATCGTTAGTCCAAGCAGTTGTAGCTGGTGCATCTTTTGAGCCAGTACCCGTACCCAAAGCCCAGTAGATTGTCAAATCATTATTGAACTCTGCGGTGTTAAGGTCTTTGCCCGAACTGTCTAAACTCAAAACCAACTTTTCAGGAATTGAAGCCAAAACTTGATTTTCGGCGATGTAGACAAGTTTTTGGTGTAACAAGACACCGTCGAAATTATTATTACTTAACGTTGCACGCATAATTTCCGAATAGCTAACGTCCGAATAGCAACGAGTATAGTCTGCGATATTCTTTTGATTGGTTACCGAGTTCGTCTTTGCCGTTACACGCACCCAAATGTAGTACTTACCAGCATTCAAGCCAGTCAAGGTTGCAAGGTCAGCTTCGTCGACCCATGTATCATTAGCAGGTGCAATTTCAGGATTATTAGAATAAGCGTATTCAATCTTTGAATATTCGTCCGTTGTGCCTAAAACTTTGTTATTACTATTGAAAGTTTGTGTTACAACCGAAGTAGCTAATTTGTGGCTTTCGCCATTGTAAGTATTCGTCGTAAAAGTAATACCACTTAACTTAATTTGATCCATGGTTGCTTGTGCGATCGAAACCGAACCAACATAGCGTGGAGCTACCGCCACATGGCTATCTCCTTGTGCATAACCAACCCAAATGTAATAAGTACCAACATGTTTTTCTTTCAAAGCACCATAGCCAGTATAACCAGTTTCACCACCCGCAGTTGTGCCGGTTGCCGTAATGACTGTTGGACTGCCACTAATGTAATAAGTTACCGCACCCAATGCACCATTCAAGGCATTACCGCTCTTCATTTCTAACTTAGCTGCACTGTTCAATAAATTCAAATTTGAACCATTGTAAACCAAAGTTGTAACGAAACCAGGAGCAACAATGTCAAGTTTGTCGGCATCGACACGAACCATTTCGGCATAGTTTGTACCCAACAACGGATAAATCAACGGTTTAGTTGTGCTGTCAATATTATCAGTTGTCGTCAATTTAACGTATAATTGATATTCGCCAACATTCGTTACTTTGGTATCCGCAAAAGCTGTCCAAGTTGAACTTGTGGTTGGTGCGGAATTACCTTTCTTGACAAAGCAGTACGTTTGTCCTGTGATTTGGCTGGTAAGATTTTTATCGCTGGTTGTATGTGTTACGGTTAAAGTACCACTGGCAAGCGTTTGTGCTGTACCCGTATACATTTTTTCCAAACCAACGATACCCGAAAGTTTATCGATGTCATCATACGTTGCCGGTGAAATTTGTGGATAACCTGATGGATACAAATTTTGTAATTGTTTAGTTAACTCAATACTTGTACCAGTAAAATTGCTGTTTGTACTTGGTAGAACCATTAAGCACAAGTAATAAGTACCCACGTCAGTTTTGGTCAACGTATCCCAGTTCTTTTGCCAACCTGTTGATGAGGTGTCGGTTGACTCAGGATAGGTGTTATCCGCACTTAAATAGTAATATACAGTACCTGTTACATCACCAGCTGGAATAATGTTGTACTTAACACTTGCAGCCGTTGTCGCTACATTTCCACTGGCATTAAGCACCTCACCGTTATCATTACGGTTCGGAACAGCATAAGTAATTTCCAAGGCACTTAAAAGACTTTGTGGTTGTCCTGTATAACGTAATCCTGTAATTGAAGTTGCTTTGAAACCACCTAAGGCAAAACCACGATATCCAGTATCCAAATCAGTGTACCATACATTACATGGCACGATAGTAATTGGACTGTTTGTGTTGTAACAGGTTGCAGCTTTACCGTTGTGGTTTGTACCAGCGTCGACTTTCATCCAAACGTAGTATTTACCGACCGTACGCACAACAACGTCGGTGTAAGTTGTTTTCCAACTGGTTGGTGCCGTTGTTGCCGATGTTGAGTAACCATAATAGATGGTACCCATTGTACCCGCACCCGAAGTCGCACGGTTTGCGTAGGTAAGTTTAACATTGCTACTGTTAGTCAACGTTGTGTTCGAGCTGTTAACAATACCATAATCACCCGTTGCCAAGAATAAATGGTAATTAGCTGCTTTGTAAATCAAACTCTTGCCAGCATTTGTCGTCGGTGATGTTACCAAAATATTTGCTTTAATAATTTCCACAGCAATATTTTCAACTGTCGCATCAATCGAGACACTGGTATTTGTCGTGTAAAGTTTATAATACAAAGTATAACTACCAGCAGTAGACTTAGCTGCCAAACCAGAAGCGTCAACCCAACTTGATTTATCCCATGAATATTTAATCGAAACATTAGAGTTAGTTGTTGTTCCCGCTGTAAACAACGAAGTGGCAGCAATCGGACGACCTGTGTAAACAACATTAGACTTTGTTGTCGGGTGAGTATTAAAACCAGCATTGGCAGAATTGATTGTAACCGAAATGTAGCGGTTTGCATCATGTGCTTGTGCTGTAAACATCGGCGAACGTGCTGCCCCACGGTAATAAACTTTGTAAGTGCCAGCCGCAGTACCTTCAATCACACCAGCGTCAGTATACCAATTTGTACCATTCAATGAATATTCAACATCAGGATCAGATTGCGAACTTGCGGTAATCAAATCTTTGGCACTACCGTCATATTTCAAGCCAGTTATGGGTTTTGGTGCAATGTCAACAAATGAACTGGTTGCCACAATTGCCGCCGTATTGCTTATCAACAGACAAACTTTGGTCGTGCTGACGTTTGTTGAACTAATCGCAATTTTTACCCAGAGGTAATATTTTGCCGCAACATCAGTCTTTTTGGCACTCGCAATCGAATTAACCCAACCAGTCGTGCTGGCAGTAACCCCAGAACTTGCCGTCGATACCAAATATTGATACGATACCCCCGTACTGTACGCTACACCGTTAATATTAATCGCTGGGGTTCCGCTGGCATCAAATAACGGCTGTGCAGTTCCCGTAAAAGTACCGCTTGTTGGTTTGGTATATTGATACGGTACACTGCCCTTGGTCGTCGCATACGTTCCCGCCAACGCTACATTTGTATTTGCGGTTAATTGCGTAATTTGGAAAGCCGGCGTGTAGATATCGTTGTTAGAATTTTTGTAACGGTAAGCACGTGCACCTGGGGTAACATTATATTTACTATTACCATTGGTTTTACCATCCCACTTAATCCATAAGTAATAAGTACCAACATCGGTTTTTGTTAATTGTGAGAAATTTGCCACCGTTTTGTATGCCGATGCCGCAGGTCCATCTGTCGACGAAGTTCCGACCGCAAAAGTAAAGGCACCAAATTGTGCGGATTTAATGTTTGTTTTATCAGTAACCCCCGCCGAAATTGTACCAGCAGTACCAAAAGTATAACCAGAGTTCTTGAAAACTTGTTGGTAGGTTTGTACACCGCTACTTGTCGCAACTGCATTACCCCAGCCCAATGTTACGCCCGAGAAATATACGGTCGAACCAGAAGCACTGTAAGGTGTGATTTCGAATGTTCCCATTGATGCCGAACCAGCAGTAATAGTACCACTACCCGCCCATTTAACATGCAAGTAATATGTACCAACATCGGATTTCGTCGGCACGTCAGCAAGTGCTACCCAATCGGTACTGGTACTTGCCGGCGATGTAGACGAAGTCGTAACGGCGTATTTAACCGTACCTAAACTACCTGTTACGCCCGTTAACGTTAAACCACTACCCGTGTAAACTTTGTGCCCACTACCATTATAAGTTTGTGTTGTTGCCGGTGCAAAACCGGTTAAATTTTCAACACCAATACCCAAACCATCGACGGTAAACGTCGCAGCCCGAACTTTTGTACCAGTTTTAAGGTTATTATGTTTATAAATATAGAAATACAAATACCATGTACCACTGGAATTTACGGTTGCTGCCTTTAATTTGTTATTCATCTCCGTCATACTGCTTGCCTTAATGTTATATGACGCTTCATTCGTTGGTGCGATCTCATCCGTACTCAAACAAGCATGGAACCAGTTAGACAACCAACCAATTGTTCCCGTTGCGGTACTCAAATCATTATTACTTGAAAGACCATTATGGGCAGCAACACCACAAACTGTCATATTCAAGCTTGACGCATTACTAATCACCGTACAAGTACCACTTGCACCGAGTACAGGATTTGTTACAGCGGTAATTCCAGTAACAGTGACTTTGCTGGTATCATCAATTTTGTTAATGTTGACCGTACCCAGCGTGGTACTGCCATTGACATAATTATATGTATTAGTTACCGAACTTTTCACCGCCCATGATGCCGACAGAGCAATTGAACCGGAACAAGTTCCACTCAAAGACGCATAATTAGTATTTGACACTGTACTCGTCCACGTACAACCTTGAACGTTACAATACGTACCCACACATTTATACGTTACGGTGAAATTATTTTTAATATTTGCATTAGTAGAATTTGAAGTTACCGTAACCCCAGTAATAAACTGGTGTGGCTGACCGTCGTAATTGCAATCCGCCATCTTTGTCGCCGTTACCGACAACGTAGCACGTTGAATAGTTGTTGTTTTAAGTTTCTTCCATCCACAAGAATCATAGTTACCATAGACATCACAACGCCCCCATAAGTAATAAGTGATTGCTGCACCACCGGATGTATAAGCATCAGTTCCCTTTAGACTAGAAAGAGTTGTTGTACCCGTTACAGTAGCAGCAGGAGCAGAATCTGATGTCGTAACATCATAGTAAACTGGCTGTCCTGTACAATTCGTTACAAGTGCCGCACCAGAGAATAAAGACTGTGGCGAACCAGAATAAACTGGATTCAACCCAGCAAGCGTATTAGCAGTAAGATTTGGTGCCTGCCGGGCAATGGTAACAGTAATTGATTGCCACTCTGAATTATTATAATATCCACTTCCTTTGGCACGGTAATAAAGCGTGTATGTACCGGCATAATACCTTTTTACAGCTGATGCAACGGTAGTACAATCAGTTTTATTGAACGAATATTCCATAACGCCATTTTCGGCACTTCCCGCATCATCAATAACCTCTTGATCAGTAAAATTAACAACTAAGTCTGTTTTTACCGTTGGTGCTTTTGTAACCGTCGCCGTGCCGTTGTTGGTAATTGTTAAAACTGCTTCATGAATAATATAATCCCAGCTACTTTTAGCCGCAGTTACCGCATCAGTATATTGCATATTATAACATGGAGTTAATGTTTTAGTATCACCTTTGGCATAAATAACATATCGACAAGAGACGTACATTTGAGTTCCAACAGGACAAGTTGGCACACTTGTAGACCAACCAAGCCAACCAGACCAAGCAGCACTCGACGATGTTCGTGTTTTCCAGCCGTATACCCAATCCGTAGCAATATATTCACCAACCTTAGAATTCGCACTAGAAATTGTATAACGTCCAGTACCTACATCTGTACCTGGATCACTGATAGTTGCACCACTAACTGTTGGAAATTTAACAGGATCAATACGCCAAAATGTCATACCTGCGGTTTGCGATTTAGCACCTAGTACAGCATCAGCTGCATAAACAGGGTAACAGTTTGGCGAACAAACGCCACCGCCACCGGGGAATCTAGTTGCACGCCAATTAAAATCACCATGTTGTTCATCGGTTGTACCTGGATGACCACCACCACCGCCATCATGATAACCAGACCCACCACCAGATGAAGTAATAGACTTCCATGACGTGTTATATGTACCATCTTCACAAACTGTCCTTGACACACCATCTATTGAAACTGTCCCTGCTGTACCAGCACTGTTTCCTCGTGCAGCATTACCAGACCTCGTTGCGGGAGCACCTACATACATCGTAGCTTGCGAACTGCGACTTGGACTACTTGAATAACCATCAAAACTGGCATGTGTATATGCCGTACTTGGGGTTGTACTTGGAGTTTGACGAGCATAACTATAACCACCGCCACCGCCAGCAGCATCTGAATACCCGTCATTGCCACCACTTGGTTTAGCAAAATTACTATAACCTTCACTTTGTCCACCACCTACAAGGTCTCCACTACCACCAAGCATATTAACATGATAAGATCCAGTATGAGTTGATGTAAATTTTGCAAAAGAAATGATCGTAGCACCATATCCACCACCAGTACCGCCGCCATTACCACCAGTAACACTATACATATACGTACCTGCGTCAAGAGTAACAGCATGTGTACCCTGTGAACTAATACTTCCAGTAGTTTTTCCAGCAAAAGAAACGGCATTTGGAGAAGTTATACTAAAAGACATATTAGAAACAAACGGAAACACCGCAAGAGCGGCAATGATTGCCACAATAACGAACAGTGATGCCTTTCTTTTGTTCCCCATAATATAGTTAGTATTTATCACATTATGAAAATAATGTAAAATGAATTTTGTCGATGCGGGCGGTTACCGTGGCGTTGGGAACGGGTTTCATTTTACTGGCGGGAGTACCATGCCGTGGCGAGTACGGGAAGATGTGAATTTTATCCAATTTGATGGTTTGCAGGAACGATAAGGTGGTGGCAAAATGGGCGTCGGTTTCGGTGGGGAAACCAACAATCAAATCCGTACCAATGACAGCGTGCGGAAAAGCGGTACGCAAACGTGTAACAATGGTGGCATATTCCTGCGTGGTATAATGGCGGTTCATATCCCGTAAAACCGCATCGCAACCCGATTGCAAGCAAACGTGGAAATGCGGGACAAAATAATGACAAGCCCGCAAGGTGGCAATCAACTGCTCCGTCATCATCGGCGGTTCAAGACTGGAAATTTCCCACGGGATACCACATTCATCGACGGCTTGGCACAACAAATCAAAGTCGGGATAATAACAAAGGTTGATACCACACAGCACGATTGATGTAACGTGCGGAGCTTGGGCTTTAATTTCGGCGACGACTTCGGGAATGGGACGATAGCTAACTTGATTACGCAAATACGGAATAATGCAGTAGGTACAAAAATTACGGCAACCGTCCTGAACTTTGATAAACGCTTTTTCTCGGCGATGTAAGACAGGAACTTGCCCGTTAACCGACTGCCCCACCTGCAAACGGTCGGCAACTTCCAGTGCCACCATTTCAGGTGTCTTCCGTCCAAAGGCACAACCCATACTGACCAACTCTGCTGTCGGGTGATATTTTTTAATCTTCGAAACGCCGTAACGGGACTTCTTTTCCGCCATACTGGTTACCGCACAAGAATTTACCACAAATGCCCTAGCGTTCGTTAGACGGGAAATGGCACCGTCAGAGACCATCTCATTAGCAATATCCATCGCATCTAACTGCGACGCTACGGCTTCACTTTCGTAATAATTAACTTTACAACCGTAAGTGATAATATAAACTAACGGTGCTTGACTTTGCATATCAAACAGCATATACTATCAACATTATTTTGTAAATTAAAAGCGGGGTGAGAAAAGTGAGTCAAGTTATCGTTGGTGAAAATGAAAGTTTAGAAAACGCCTTAAAACGTTTCAAACGCAAAGTTCAAAAAGACGGCATTATCGCTGATATGAAACGCAAAGAAGAATATGTTAAACCTAGCGTTGCTCGTAAATTAAAAAGTGCTAATGCTCGTAAACGTGCCCGCAAAGAAGCACGTGGTTCAAAAATCTAATTCATGATTACGAATCTAAAAAAAAGACTGCCTAAAACCGCAGTCTTTTTTAGTATCAATTTTCCGTACTTATTTTGCCAGTTCGGTCGCACGTGTTTCACGAATCACGTTAACTTTAATTTGTCCCGGATATTGTAATTTCGCTTCAATTTCTTTGGCGATGTCTTTTGCCATGAACATTGCTTGGCTATCCGAAACTTGGTCGGGTTTTACGATAACACGAACTTCACGACCTGCCGAAATAGCGTAACATTTTTCAACACCAGTTTTCGCTTTACAAATGTCTTCCAAATCATGCAAACGCTTAATGTAGTTTTCTAAATTTTCTCGGCGTGCCCCTGGACGTGATGAACTGATTGCATCGGCGACTTGGACAATAATTGCTTCCACCGAGTGATATGGTACGTCGCCATGGTGTGCTTCAATACAGTGAATTACGGCTTCACTTTCCTTACAACGTCGTGCCAACTCAACACCGATTGAAACGTGCGTACCATCGACTTCGTGGTCCGTCGCTTTACCGATGTCATGTAACAAACCTGCTCGACGACAGACTTGTTCATTGGCTCCTAATTCAACCGCCAACATGCCCGCCAACAACGAAACTTCAACACTGTGTTTCAAGACGTTTTGTCCGTAACTGTAACGGTATTTCAAGCGTCCTAAATGTTTAATAATTTCCATCGACAAACCGTTAACTCTGGCGTCATAAGCTGCATGCTCGCCAACGTTTTTGCAGTTCTGCTCCATGTCTTTTTTGGTACGTTCGACAATCTCTTCAATCCTTGCGGGGTTAACTCGACCGTCCATAATCAATTTTTCCAAAGATAAACGTGCAATCTCTCGGCGATACGGGTCAAACGAAGACACCGTAATCACATCAGGTGTATCGTCAATAATCAAGTCAACACCAGTCGCCGCTTCAATCGAACGAATATTACGGCCTTCTTTACCAATCAAACGACCTTTAATTTCATCGCCTGAGATAGTTACTGTCGATGTCGTCATTTCGTTACTGGTATCCGTAGACAAACGTTGTACGGCGTTCGTAATAATCTCACGAGCTTTACTGTCAGCGTTCTCTTTCGCATCTTCTTCGATTTCACGAATCAATTTTACCGCATCGGCTTTGGCTTCATCGGTCAAGTTGTCGATAATCAATTTCTTGGCTTCGGTTTTGGTTAAGCCAGACATTTTTTCTAACTGACTGACTGCTTCGGCTTTGGTTTTTTCCGCCGCTTGCAAGCTAATCTCAACTTGCTTTTTAGTACTTTCGACTTGTGAACGTAACTTATCCAGAGCCAACTCTTTGTTCTCTAAATTTTCCTCACGTTTGCCGATTTGTTCTTCACGGGTAAGAATACGAGCTTCCATGCGTTGAATTTCCGCACGGCGTTCACGAATCTCATTATCGCACTCGACTTTTAATTTGTGGACTTCTTCCTTGGCTTCAAGTAGTGATTCTTTCTTCATCGTGGCAGCATCGCTAATCGCTTTTTTCGCCAGTTCACTGGCAGCCATTCGATTCTTTTTCATTGTATTGGATTGTAGTAGTATACACAAAAACCAACCACCAACTAATCCAGCAATTAAGGCCACGATGATGAGGGCTATTGCTAATCCTGCATTCATCGTTAATTTTCTCCTTTACTTTTTATTAAGTATGTTCCATTATACATTTTGGAGGTACTTATGTCAAAACATATTCCCAATATCATTACAACTATTCGCATCGCTTTATTGCCTTTGGTGTTCTTTTTTTACCTAACCAATTTCGTGCCGTTTAGTCAATACATCGCTATCGCTATCTTCTTAATTGCGGCGGCAACCGACTTCCTTGACGGTATGATTGCTCGTAAATACAACTTAGTTTCTAATGTCGGAAAATTACTCGACCCAATCGCCGATAAGATGCTCTATTACACTGGTTTGTTCTTAATCATTGTAACTGGCATTTTACCTGTTTGGGCTTGTGCTATTATCTACACCATCAACTTATGCCGTGATTTTGCGATTGACTGTTTACGCATGATCGCTGCAACCAAAGGTTCGGTTTTAGCGGCAAACATTTACGGCAAATTCAAAACGGTAATTGCTTTCGTGGCAACTCCTTGGCTTTTATTACAAGGTTGCTTACCAACTGCTTGGGTTGGCTTACAAGTCTTCCAAATCATTGGTTTCGTCTTAATCGGCGTGCAAACATTCTTCTGTTTGTTGTCGGGTATTATCTATTTAGTTCAAAACCGCAAAGTTCTTGCTAACAACGACTAAACCTTAAAGCGTATCATCAACACTAACGTTAACGTCCAATTTTACCGCTAGTTGGACAGTGTTTTCCATTTGGCGTTTAACGATTTCACTAACGACAGCTACTTCTTCTGGCACACAATTAAAGACTAATTCGTCATGAATTTGCAAAACCATCAAACTCTTTAAGCCACGCTCTGTCATTTCTTTGGCAATATTTACCATGGCTTTTTTAATGATATCAGCCGCACTGCCTTGCATTGGCATATTCATTGCTGCCCGTGTGGCAAACGCAACAACATTATTGTTATTTGAATACAACTCTGGTATGTAGCGACGACGACCAAACATTGTCGAGATGTAGCCATTCTGTTTAGCACTTTCAACACAGTGGTCGAGAAAAGCTTTTACTTTGGGGAAAGTCGTGAAATAGTTTTTAATTACTGCCGCCGCTTCATGAAAGCCACAATGTAAATCCTTAGCAAGACCGAACGACGAAATACCATAAATAATACCAAAGTTTACTGTTTTAGCTTCACGCCGTTTATTAGCATCACCAAAAAGTTTTTCCGCTGTATCACGGTGAATATCTGCCCCCGAATTAAAACCATCAATCAAACTTTGTTCACCCGACAATGCCGCCAACAGTCGCAATTCGATTTGTGAATAATCAGCAGATAAAATCTTACCATTAGCAAAACGAGAAACAAAAACTTTACGGAAACAATCACTATCAGTTGAACGCTGCGGGATATTTTGCAAATTAGGTTCACTTGAAGACAAACGACCAGTAGCTGTTTTATCTAAATTGAATGTTGTATGAATTAGACCTTCTAAATCAACCGCATTGCCGTATCCTTTCACGTAAGTTGAATATAATTTATACTTTCCACGATAAGCCAACACTTTTGCTGCCAACGGTACATTCGGTGCAATTTGCGTTAAAACTTCTTCGTTCGTCGAGTAACCAGTTTTTGTTTTCTTTGTTAAGTTTACACCTAACTTACGTTGCAAAACATCACTCAATTCTTGCGTGGATTTAATATTAAAACGCTCACCAGCTAAATCAAAAATTTCTGCTTCCAATGCGGCAATTTCACTTTCCAACTTCACACCTAAGGCGTTGAGTGCGGCTACATCAACTTTTATCCCGTTAATCGACATTTGACGCAAGATTGGCAAGACTTGCTCATCTAACGCCTTACTCTCGTCTTTAACGTCATGAAACAAAGGTTGAACACGCTGTTCGGCCGTAACACCACTAAGCCACAAATTACGGCGTAATAAACTTTTGAAACCTGCTTGTTCAAATTTCTTTTTTACCTGATCATCAAAAGGGAAAACAAATTTACAATCTTCAATTTGAAATTCAATCGGAACTTGACAGTTAATGGCAGCAAGTTTTTTCGACAACTCAACCATAGCAACACAGTCATTAACTTTCTTATTTGCACCCGACTCAATCACGGATTCTACCGAACCATATTTTTGAATCAATGCAACTGCGGTCTTTTCACCAATACCAGCTGCACCTGGAATATTATCGCTTTTATCGCCCATCAAAGCTTTAACATCAATTAACTGTTTTGGCAGTAAACCATATTCTTTTTGAATCCTTTCAACAGTCCAAACATCTAAATTAGTAACACCAGTCTTAGTCAAATGTAATTCAACATTTGGAGCAACCAACTGTAAACCATCACGATCAGCGGTTAAATTTACAACGGTTACGTTTTTCGCTTGACCAGCGATTGTACCAATAATATCATCGGCTTCATAGCCAGCACATTGATAGATTTTAACTTGCATCGTTTTGAGTATGTCTTTTAATTGATCAAATTGTACCGCTAAATCATCTGGCATTTTGTGGCGATTAGCTTTATAGCCATCAAACATTTGATGACGGAAAGTTGGTTGACGCATATCAAAAGCCACACAAACGTACTTAACTTTTAAGTCAGTTGCCGCCTTGATAAACATATTCAAGAAACCATACACAGCATTTGTCGGCATACCACCAAAACTTAATTCGCCAACTTCGCCACGGCCACCGAACGCATAATACGCACGATTAAGTAAACTATTTCCGTCAATTACTAAAAATTTATCCACAAAGTAATTATAACATAATTATATGACTTCTACATCTTTATTTCGCAGGCGTAGAACAACTGCCGAAACTAAGCCAACAAGAACTTGAAATAACAAATCACTGCATGCACTAGCATCTACAACAAATTGACCGTCAAGTAAGGAAAAGACCAAGAATGTCAAAACCATATACAAGAAACCAACCAAAGCTCCGTATAACCACATTTTACTTTTGGCTGGCTTAATCGCAATCGCAACCGCTACAAAAATTGAAATTACTTTAACCACTTGCATGACGGGAAAAATCACATCACTACTTAATCCACTGATTTGAACGACTAACGCAAACAGCAAAATAAAAAGGAGTGTGATGATCATTGAACACAAAACTCCTTTTCCAATACTTTTAATCATGACAATTTGTATGCCAGATTTTTTTCAATTATTCTACTGAACAGAATTTTTTATTGTTAGCTTTACGAGTAAATTTAACTGTACCTTCTTTCAAAGCGAACAAAGTGTGGTCATGTCCACAACCAACATTGTTTCCAGCTTTTACATCTGTTCCACGTTGACGCACAATAATAGCACCTGCCTTAGCCATTTGACCGTCAGCAATTTTTACGCCTAAACGTTTTGAATTACTATCTCTTCCATTAGCGGTTGATCCGCCCCCTTTATGATGAGCCATGCTTAGTTATCTCCTCCGATTTTAATTTTTGTATAAGGTTGACGATGACCGTATTTTTTGCGTACATTATTTTTTGGTTTATATTTGAAACCATTAATTTTGTCACCTTTTCCATGTTCCACGATGGTGGCTGTTACTTTACCAGGTTTAGTATCAACTTTACCGTTGTCATAAGACATCACAGTAGGCACAGTAACTTTGTCGCCAACGTTACCGTCGATTTTTTCCACTATAACTTCGTCGCCTGGTTGCACGCGATATTGTTTACCACCTTGCATAATAATTGCGTTCATAACTTTTATAATAAAATAATTTCACACTTTTGTCAATCACTAATTGTATGAGTTGCTTTTATTATATGACGCTTTCGTCGGCAGTCAAGTATGCTTTCATTCCGCTTAACACTTTTCTTTCGATACGACTCACTTGCACTTGCGAAAGATGTAACGTACGAGCAACTTCACTTTGCGTTGCATTACGAAAATAACGCAACAAAATAACTTGTCTTTCCCGCAAGGATAAACGTGCTAACATATTTTTAACCAAAATCTTATCTAAAAAAGCAGAGTCATCACTGGCAACAATTTTATCGGCCAAGCATGCTGTTTCTTCGCTATCATCATTTGTCGTCGTTGCAAATAATGGCAATGGCATGTGCGAAGCTTCCATTGCAAAGATAATTTCTTCTTTACTCACCCCAAATTCAGTAGCAAGTTCTTCCACTGTTGGCGGATCAATTTCGCCACTTTTTAACAGTAAATACTTTTTAATTTTAACGTACAAAGTTTTAACCGAGCGACTAACTTTAATCGCACCATCATCTCGTAAATAGCGTTTAATCTCGCCGATAATTAACGGCGTGGCGTACGTGGTGAATTTGACTTGGTATTGAGGATCAAACTTATTGATCGCTTTCACAAAGCCCAAACAACCTAACTGAAACAAATCATCATACTCCACGCCCTTACCAAGGTAACGCTTCAACAACGATTTAATGAGCGGTTGATTCTGTTGAACTAGTGTGTTCTTGGCTTGTTCGTCGCCGTTTTTAGCACGCAGCACTAACTCTATAACTACATCTTGTTGCATGGGAAATTATTCCCCACTTACTTTCTGCTTATCCTTTGTGAAGTTTTTTTGCATAGTTACCACTGTTCCGCCTCCGCTTTGATTATTGACGGAAATCGTATCCATAAAACTTTGCATAACTGTAAATCCCATACCGCTACGTTCGCCATTTGGTTCAGTGGTATAAAACGGTTCCATTGCCTGTGTAATATTCGCAATTCCTACGCCACGATCGCTAATCTTAACTTCTAACATCGCTGGAAATAATTTACACTCGATCGTAATCATGTCTTGATTGCTTTGTCTTTTTTGATATGCATGCACGACACAGTTGGTAACCGCCTCGCTAACTGCCGTCTTGATGTCATTGATTTCATCAACAGTTGGATTCAAGCCAACACAAAATGACGCCACAACTGCACGAGCAAATGACTCGTTCTCACTTTTTGCCGGAATATTCATTGATAATGTATTGATTACTTCGTTCATAAAACCGCCCCTTTTATTTTTGGCATAATCTTATATAGTCCTGTCATTTGGAAAATTCGTTCAGCTTGTACCGATGGATTAGTAATGTAAATCGGAATCCCACGGTCTTTCATTTTTTTATAACGTCCTAATAAGACGCCAATGCCTGTGGAATCCATAAATGTTAAATTTGCTAAATCAATTACAATTTGGCTTGCAACTGCATTTAGCATCACTTGTTCTAACGCCAATCGTGTGTATTCCGCAGTCTTTTCGTCTAATTCACCATTTAATGAAATGTACAAAACATTGTGGTGTGTCCGTGTTAAAACATTCATTGTGCCTCCTTTATGCTTACCAGCATAAGAGATAGCAGTATGTCGAAAAATGACGGACTTTATTTTTTTATCAATAAAATTGTCGTAACCGCTGTAACAAGTACGAACGCAATGCCAACACAAAAATCAATTAACAAACAATCAAGCAAGTAACGACTCCAAAATTTGCACGGCGTTAGTTGCCGCACCTTTTCGCAGATTATCACTAACCGTCCACAAATTGATTGTATTTGGTTGCGATGAATCTAAACGCACACGACCAACATAGACTTCATCATGTCCTGACACAAAGGTTGGCACAGCATAATCTTCACAATAAACAACGCCTGGGGCTTGTGATAAAATTTCTTTCACACGTTTCAAATCTGGTTGCTGATAAAATTCTACATTGATTGCTACACAATGACAGTTTGCTACGGGAACACGTGCCGCCGTTGCTGAAATTGCTAAATCTTCCCGCCCTAAAATTTTACGAGTTTCGTAAATCATTTTAGCTTCTTCTTTGGTGTTACCATCGGGCAACAACACGTCTATATCAGGCAACACATTATTAGTAATTGGATATTTGAAGTGCGGATTACGACCAGCTCCACTGATTGCTTGATACGTTGCATAAACTATCCTTTTGATTTTATAAACACGTTCTAACGGCGACAATGCCACCACAGCACCGATTGTCGAGCAATTCGGGTTCGCAATCAACTTGCTTTGACCAATGCTAGCTAAATTGATTTCAGGCACGACCAAAGGCACTTCGGGTTGCAAACGGAAGTAACTACTGTTATCAATTACGGTTGTTCCAGCATTGACAAAACGACTTGCCCATTCACGTGCAACATCACCACCCGCCGCAAACAAAGCAAAATCGGCTTTAATTTCTTTGACCCGAGATACAGTCAAACTTTCCAAAACATATTCTTCACCATTCACAATTACTTTTTCGCCAGCGTGTGCTTCACTAGCAAATAAAAAATATTCAGCATCAATGCAACGCTCTTGTAAAACTTTTAACATCATTTCACCGACCAAACCAGTTGCACCGACCACAGCAATTTTAGTTGTTCTCATAGCAATAATATATTAAAATGAAGCTAAACTTGTGATGGGGGAAATATGTTATTTGGTTACGAATTGAAAAAAATTTGGCGACGAGTTTCACCGCTTGCGGTTCTGGTAGTTTTACTAATCGCCTGCATTTTAACAATGACGGTTACCTTATGTTTTTTCAACAAAGCACCCGCAACAAATCCAGACGTAAGTGCTAACTACGCTACCCTAGCAAACAAAATCAACAACTGGAACACCACCCTAGACCGCCAAGCATTTACATCAGCTTTCAATAACTTTTATGACGATTACAAAACAATGAACGCCAGCACGTTAAACGGAGTAAATTTAGTTCAAAACTATAACACTGCTAACGCATCTTTCCAAAGTTTCTACACCGACTATTATCAAAAATACATTAACAATGGTACACAAAATAATACCGTTGAGTACTTACTTGTACAAAAAAAATACGCTAATAGTCTTGATTCCATACTAACACACCTAGATCAATTCTTTACCGCTGGACATAGCACAGGCGAAGCAATTATTAACGGCTTAAAAACCACCAACAACGCATGGGAAGATGCAAACCTGCAAAACATTTTAGACAAAATATTTTATATCCAAACAATCAAGACCGAAGACTTAACGGCATTAAAAGCTTTCTTTGCCACCTATCCTGCGAACCAAGTAGATTACGACTACGAAGACGCTTACGAATACGCACTCAATCGTTATTGGGTAGCGATTGCAACTTCATCAAAATACACTGGTGAATTATCACAATACGCAGGTTTTGAAAAGTATCAAGATCTTGCGACTTCCACCAAAGCTTATAAACTCGCAGATTATCGAATCCAACACGCCGAAACTGACTTTGCCACTCCTTTTAAGTTTGGTAACATTTTTAATCAATCATCTAACCAAATTAGTTTATTTGATTTTGTTTTTACCAACATGGAAATGGGAATGTTTTTCATTGTCTTATTGGTCATCATTTGGACTGCCAGTGCGTTTTTCACTGACACCTATCAAAGCACTTTAATCTCACCAATCACAGCAGGCAAAAAAAGATCAACTATCGTGGTTACAAAAATGTTCGCCGTCATGCTGTATGCAGTACTAGCAATTTTATTGCTAATTGCTATGTACACGACCTGTGGCTTGTTGTTCTTCAAAGCTTACATCAGTCCAGATATTCTTTTCCTATTTAACGGCACGAAACCTGCGGTAATGTCAGCAATCAACTATTTTGCACTCTATTTCTTAAATTTATTTTTCAAGCTACTGCCGTTAATTGCAGTCTGCGGTTTATTCTCTTTCATTAAAACTAAACCTTTTGTTATTGTCGGTTCTACGATTCTAATTTACGCAATCATTTTAGTGCTAAATTTATGTCTTGGCAGTTTTGGGTTTTATCAATTTGTGCCATTGCTCGGTTTAGATCCGATTCGTTATTTTGGAGCTGAACTATTACTATCACCGATGCCAAGTTCTTACAATATTTGGTATACGCTACCTGTAATGTTAGGGATAGACGTTATTCTTTACTGGGCTTTAATTTATAAATTCCGTCATCATGATTTTTATTGATTGCCAAAAATAAATTTCCAAAGGTACAATAAGTCATGGAAAATTCGATTGCTGTTTATACTGATGGTGCTTGTAGTTATAACCCCGGACCTGGTGGCTGGGGGGCAATTATTTTGCGTAATAACCAAGAAACCGAACTATCTGGCTTTGAACCAGACACAACTAACAACCGTATGGAATTAACAGCAGTGATTCAAGGTTTAACCGCACTACAAGATACAACAGCATCGGTAACGCTCTATACCGATAGTCAATACATTGTAAATGCAATCAATCAACACTGGCTAGATAATTGGCAAATTAAAGGTTGGGTTAATGCCAGCAAAAAACCTGTTGCTAATCGTGATTTATGGGAAGAAATTATTCAACTGAATAAAAAGTACAAACCGACTTATGTGTGGGTGAAAGGACACAGCACAAACGAATACAATAATCGCTGTGATGCATTAGCTGTACAAGCAATTAAAAATAATGTTAACTAATTTTAACGTCGTTTTGCCAGCGACCTTCTTCACGAGTTCCATTGGCGTATAAATAAATTCCATCGCCATTCTTTTTGTTGTTTTTCCACTCGCCAAAAAATTGTTCATTATTAGCAAAGACTTGACGCCCTTTACCACTGCGTTGATCGTTTAGCCAACCGCCTTCATAACCATTGCCATCGCCATAACTAAGTACACCTTGACCGTGGCGTTTACCGTTCACCCATTCACCTGAATAGCGTCCACCTTCGGCATAAGTAAAATTACCTTTACCATGTGGTTGTCCGTTTTGAAATTCACCTTCGTAAACATTTTTATTGTGATAGCGGTAAATATCTTTGCCGTGTATTTGGTTATTAAGAACGTCACCTTCGTATTGATCGCCATTGGCAAAGCGATAAACAACTTGCCCTTGTAAGGCGTCATTTTGCCAACTAGCGACCATCATATCGCCATTAGTAAAATAATACAAACCACGGCCGTGCTTAACGTCGCCTTGAAATTGACCCTCATAGCGTGCCCCACTTTGATAAGTGTACGCACCGATACCTTCTTTTTTATCGTTGACAACTTGACCGTTGTAAGTATCTCCGTTTGGATAATTAATAACCTTTTCCAAGATCTCCTCCTTCTTCCGAATACGGGCTGGTTTCACGTAATGATAATGGTGTTAACGGAACTAGCTCATTGCTTGCCTGTGAAACACTGTAATGATAAATCGGCTTAGCATCACCAGTTACAACCTCTGGCGTAATCGTGATTTTCTTCAAGTTCTTTTCATTAGGAATATCGTACATGATTTGTGTCATAAAGCGTTCACAAACTGTACGCAAACCACGTGCCCCTGTTTGTAGTTTTTCGGCGATTTCGGCAATCTTATCAATACTTGCTTCGTTAAATTCAACTGCAACATTTTCAACAGCTAACATTTTTTCATACTGTGAAATTAAAGAATTTTTGGGTTTTACAAGTGCTTCTTTTAATGCAGCGTGATTCAATGCTTGCAAAACAACAACCATCGGGAAACGACCACAAAACTCGGGAATCATACCAAAGGTCGCAAAGTCATCGGCAACAACTTGTTTCAAGACGTCAAAATCACTTAACAAAATTGTATCACGTTCCCCCATACGAGTACGAACAATACCTGGCAAATCCACGAACGCACCGCCACAAATAAACAAAATATTATTCGTGTTCATTTTAACAGTCTGCCCGTTATAAACTACATCGGCGATAGTACCTTCAACAATCTTTAACATGATTTGTTGGATACTTTCACCTTTCAAGCGATTTACACCCGTTACTAACTTATCAATTTCATCTAAGAAAACAATCCCCATTTCCGCTGCGTGAACATCACCATTGGTTTTATCCAACAACTTAACAAGCATTTTATTGATTTCATCACTAATATTATCCGAAGCAACGATTGCTGTCGCATCTGCGGTAACAAAAGTTGTATTCAAAATTTTTGCCAATGAAGTAACAATCAATGTTTTACCCGAACCAGTCGGTCCTAGCATCATAATATTACTTTTTTTAACTTCAACATCGCTACCACCTGCTTGTGCAAACTGCACACGTTTATAGTGATTATAAACAGCCACAGCCAAAACACGTTTTGCATCGTCTTGCCCAATCACATATTCGTCAAGTTTACCAACAATTTCAGACGGCGTATAAAGATTTATCATACTCCTATGATAAATGAAAAACAAAAAACTACCAAATCAAATTTATTTAATTACGCCAAGACCAAAAGAATTTAGCAAAATTTTACATTTCATAATCATAATTAGCAAAACGCTCAACGTTTTTTGATTCTCTAAATTTTGTCAATGCCCTATTTTCAATTTGCCTAATCCGCTCTTTTGTAACACCTAAGATATGCCCAGTTTCTGTTAAGTTACGATAACAACCATCTTCAAGACCAAAACGCAAGCGTAAAATTTCCATTTCATGTGGTGTTAATATTTGTTGCATTGATTGATTCATTTCTTCAATGAATATTTTATTTTCAGTTAACTTAATTGAGTCTACACAGTTATTTAAGAATGTATGGTTATTGCTTTTAAGACTTGTTTCGGGAAATGAATTTTTAGCTAAATGTTTATATTTATCAATGCTCACAGTATTCTTTTGCACTTTTACTTGCTGTTCTAATTTTTGAACCCACCCATTTTTTTTAACATTTTCCACACAAAAAGAAACTGCTTCATCAATATTAGCTGTCAACTTATAAACATCTTTCAAAAAATATTCATCAAGACCATAAACTTTCGCAATTTGATTGATTGTCATTTTTTCACCCAAAAAATCAATGTACTTACGTGGACCTTTATGTATCTCCTTGGAAATTGCAACTGCTTTATCAATATCACCAGTTTCTTTGTATTTATTCCATAACGTTTGATAATTAAGGTCATTCAACCTAGCAACATCTTTAATGTATATTTTTTGACCATTATTATCAATTAAGTTTTCTCGATTCATAATTATATTCCCTTCCTTAGGATACATTTTATAATACGGCATAAATCAAAGTCAATACCGCTACAAAAAAAATAACCAGAAAAGTTTTTCTGGATATACAATTAAAATTTTAATTTGGCAGGGGGTAAAGGAATTGAACCCTTATGAGCGGTTTTGGAGACCGCCATTCTACCATTAAATTAACCCCCTACGATTAACATTATATAATAACCAATTTTGCACAAGCTGTCAAATTGTGAATTTGGTTAGACTAATTTTAGCCATAATTGGTTTAGAACTTTCAAACCTGCGTCAGTTGCTATCACGTGCGTCGGGGTAATTTTCACAAAACCATGCTCGGCTAACATTTTTAATTCTTGCTCTTTGTTCGGTAATAAGTTTAATGCTACTCCGCTACGCAATCTCAAACCTAACATAACCTGCTCAGCATGTATATCTTCCGCTGTCCGCTCTTGAACATTTTCACGTCGATAATTCATGATTTGCGAACTGTTACAAAAGCGTTGATTGTTTAACAGCGAATGTGCTCCCGCCCCAAAACCGATGTATTCTCCACCCGTCCAGTAGACTAAATTATGTTGCGATTCGTAACCTTGGCGTGCGTAGTTACTAACTTCGTAACGGATAAATTCGGGCGGTAAATTTACTGGTTCATCAGTATCTAAAACACATTGGTCATTCTTAGTCAAAGAATAAATTGAAATATGTTTAATCATGGCTAAAACTTCTTGCGGTGGCACGACAAAAGCATGTTCGGGAATATCTTTAATTAAATCAATCGAAACATTATCAAAATACTTATGAGCTAGTTTAATTGCAGCAATCGCTTGTTTAACGTCATGTAAACGCCCTAGACTGCGTAAAGTTGCTAAATCGAAAGATTGCACGCCTAAACTAAGGCGATTGATTCCAATGCGACGGTACGCCTTACAATTTACCTCCGTCAACGAATTAGGATTAGCTTCCAAAGTAACTTCACCATTACAGGTTGGCAAACAATTCAGCAGTGATTCAAGTTGTTTTGGTGACAACAAACTAGGCGTACCACCACCGATGTAAATGGTTTTAACGGCGTAATGACTGAAATCGAAAGCACAAATTTCCGCACGTAAATTTTCAAGATAAGCATCAATATTTTGTGTTTGCGTACACGACACAAAATCACAATAACCACAACGTTTTTCGCAAAATGGAATATGCACATAAACTGCAAGTGGTTTCATTAAATTTTCAAAATCTCCACAAAAGCTTCACTTGGTACTTCGACGTTACCGAGCATACGCATTTTCTTTTTACCTGCTTTTTGCTTTTCTAATAGTTTCATCTTGCGGGTAATATCACCGCCATAACATTTTGCAAGCACATCTTTACGTAACGCTTTAACGGTTTCACGAGCAATAATTTTACCACCGATGGCAGCTTGAATTGGAACTTCAAACATTTGTCTAGGGATAATATCTTTTAAGCGTTCCGCCAAAGCTTTGCCTTTTTGGTAAGCTACGGACTCATGCACGATTAAGGATAACGCATCGCAAATTTTCCCGTTGAGCAAAATATCCATTTTTACCAATTTTGAAGTTTGGTAACCCGCAGGTTCATAGTCCAAACTAGCGTAACCATGACTGCAACTTTTCATGCGATCAAAGAAATCATAAACAATTTCATTCAAAGGAATTTGGAAGTTTAACAACGTACGATTATTTTCCAAATGTTGCATGTCAACAAAGACACCACGTTTATTTGTTGCCAAATCCATTAACGCACCGATGTATTCTGGTGGCGTCCACATTTTCAAAGCAACGATTGGTTCTTCGTAATAATCAATCTCTGCTGGCTTCGGTAAGTTACTAGGATTTGAAACGTTCAAAGTTCGACCATCAACAGTATGTACAATATAACTAACACTAGGTGCAGTTGTAATAATATCCAAATTAAATTCACGTTCCAAACGTTCAGTAATGATTTCCATGTGTAGCAAACCCAAGAAACCAACACGGAAGCCAAACCCCAAGGCAGTACTTGTTTCTTTTGTAAATTCCAAACTGGCGTCATTAAGTTTTAATTTTTCCAAGGCATCTTTCAACTCGCCATACTTATCGCCCGCAATTGGATAAATCCCCGTAAACACAACAGGTAAAACTTCTTTATAGCCCGGTAAAGCCAAACACGGTTGTTCCGCCGAAGTGATTGTATCCCCAATTTTAATTTCACTAACAGCTTTAATGCTAGCACAAAGATAGCCAACGTCCCCCGCACTTAATTCAGCACATGGCGTTTGCTTCGGTGTAAAGAAACCAACTTCGGTAACTTCAAATTCTTTACCAGCTGCCAACATTTTGATTTTATCGCCAACTTTGACTTTACCGTCAAACAAACGCACTAAACAAACCGCTCCCAAAAAGTTATTATAATAACAGTCGAATAACAACGCTTTCAACGGTTGATTTTCGTCGCCAGTAGGTGCTGGTAACAACTCAATTACTTGTTCTAAAACTTGGTCAATGTTTGTTCCGTTTTTCGCCGAGATAGCTGGTGCTAAGCCCGCAGGAACACCAATCACTTGTTCAATTTCGGTACGTACCGCTTCCACATTAGCGGCAGGCAAATCAATCTTATTGATAACCGGCAAAATTTCCAAATTGTTATCAATCGCCAAATAAGCATTAGATAGAGTTTGAGCTTCCACACCCTGCGTCGCATCAACAATTAAAATTGCCCCTTCGCAAGCGGCTAACGAACGTGATACTTCGTACGTAAAGTCGACATGTCCAGGAGTATCAATCAAATTCAAAATATACTCTTCGCCCTTATATTGATAACGCATACGTGTCGGCGTGAGCTTAATCGTAATGCCACGTTCACGTTCCAAATCCATACTATCTAAAAGTTGTGCTTCCATATCACGTTTAGCCACAGTGTCGGTAATTTCCAGTAAGCGGTCAGCCAAAGTCGACTTACCGTGGTCAATATGAGCAACGATACAAAAGTTACGAATATGTTTCACGCATACATTTTAACGTTTTTTTTCGTCGAGTGCAATGTAAAGATTGTAATACCCAATTTCGCCTGTTGCCGTAAATAATTGCCATAACATATCTTTCAGTTCCATAATCTTATTATTTGCGTTAAAATGGAAATGTATGCGTGAAACATTTGTCGAAGTTGGTATTATCATCAAAGCGGTTCGCAGTGGCGACTACGACGCACGTTTAGGCATTTTTAACGGCAAAGGTTTACAATGGCGGACGATAAAAGGTGTTTACCGACCCAAAGCAAAATTTGCGGCTTTGTGTGGTCTATTCACAGTCGCAGAATTTACAATTTCAGGTC
This sequence comes from Clostridia bacterium, assembly GCA_017623705.1. GTDB lineage: Bacteria > Bacillota > Clostridia > Christensenellales > UBA1242 > RGIG8050. Next base: position 50,607 of record JAGAOQ010000007.1, read on the forward strand.
AATCAATCACAGGGATTAACGTTTTGGTTGCTCCGTATAATCTTGCCAGAGATATTAACCGCTACTATTTAGCGTGTAGTTTTGCCGATGCTTTATTACATTTGGATTTCGTCGAACAAGCTCCACAAGCACTAATTACCGCAGTGAACGCTTACACGGCACTTGCCACAACCAATGAAAGTTGCTATCTCATTTTTTTAGATTTTTACTGTAAAGTTTTAGAAATACTTGGCTACCAAATTGATTTGGATTATGAAACAGCTAACTTAACACACAGTCAAGCCAAAAAATTAGTACAACAAGTTATTGAAGCTTACCGTAACCATGTTGACTATGAAATTCAATTTTGTGAAAAATTATACCTTGACACTTGAAGCTTCGCTGTTCATCACATATTGGAAAGCCGTAAAAAAGCCATGTTTATTTCCCGTATCAAAACGTTTGGCTTTGGTAGTAATAATGTTTTTGACGGGAATTTGATTTAATGCTGCCACAATATCGGTGCCTAATGTTTGGCAAAAACCTGCGGGTAACAAGTAACGTCCTACCGCCACCAAATTACTGGTGGGGTTTTTCGGTTTCTCAATAATTTGACC
>JAGAOQ010000008.1 GCA_017623705.1 Clostridia bacterium
CCGTTTTTTATGTGCAAAAAAGTACTTGAACAAATCACCGGCATGTGATATAGTACTATTACTGGATTGTAGCTCAGTTGGTTAGAGCACCGCTCTGATAAGGCGGGGGTCAGTGGTTCAAGTCCACTCAGTCCAACCAAAAAAAAGAAAAGGTGATTAACTTCACCTTTTTTTATGTAATTGTTTAGTCTACATCTAAGTTGTTTAAGTCAAATATTTTATCATTAAAAAAATCTGATAAAGAAATATCTAATGCGTTACAAACTTTGACAATTGTAGAAAATTTAACATCAACATTTACTTCGTTAAAAATATATCTTAGAGCAGAATGTGTTAAACCTGTTTCTTTTTCAAGTTTATATTTGGATATTTTCTTTTCTAGTAATAGATTTTTTAATCTTAAAGCAAATGCCTTATTTAAATTCATAAAATCCACTCTTATATATTCTCCAATTATAAAAAGTTTATTTAAGTGAAATTTAATGCACTTAATACTTGACATTTTATGACAGTTTTTTTAATATATAAGTGAAGTGCACTGCACTTATTAAAAGGAGATTATGCTAATGAAAACTAGTACTAAATTAAAAGGAGGATGTGCAAATGAAAATTAGTTCAAAATCAATAAGAAAAATTAAGGTTTGGTTATTATCAATTTTTTCATTTTTTACTGTCTTATTTACAATTATTTTAATTGTTTTTAACACGCAAAAGTGTACGTATGATAACTCTTATGTTTTCGAGTTTAATGAATTTGGTCAAAATCTGTTTTTTGAAGTTACTTTAAGTGATAATAAAACATACGATGTTGTTGCGGTTTATAATGGCGAAATGGTTTCGGCGGTAGGTTCTTATTATATTATCGGTAATGAACTTTACACAAAACCATCGACAGAAGAAAATTATACCCTTTTGGGTGAAATATCTCCGTATGAAATAACATCATCAGAATTTAATGGTGATACAATCAAATTAGAAAATGAAAGTGCGATTTTAACAAGAAATATTTTTACAATATTGTTAGTGGTTTCTGCTCTTTCTTTAATTGGAGTGATAACTGGGATAGTAACTTTGTTAATAATCGAGAAAGTTTTGAAAACGAAAAAAAACTGTAATGTTAATAATTTTAATGCCAACAATTTTCAGGCACAACATTTTCAAACAAAAAATGAAATAGTGCGTACTTATCCTGATTCACAAATACAAGAATAAAAAAATAATATTCAAAAAAAGCAAGTCTGCAAAACTTGCTTTTTTAGTTTCTAAATGGGTTAGGTTTATTTGCAAACTGCTTTTTGAATTAGTTTGACAATTTCCACAATCGGGATTACCAGGAACGAGCAACCAAGGCAAATGAGCCATTGTGTTAATGATAAACTTTGCAAGTGGAAAATGTTGGCAAGGGCGGGAATAAATGCAATGGCGAGAATGGCACCGATTTCAACAACTAATGAAATCATTAAAGTTTTGTTTTTGAACGGGTTTGACTTGAAGACGGAATGGTTGGTGCGTACGTTGAAAATGTGAACTAATTGAATCAAGTTTAAGGTGAGGAATCCCATGGTGGACGCAACTGCATTACCAAAGAAATTCTTGCCGATAATAAACACAGCGATAACAATTAGAGCTTGTAAGATGCCTTGATAAGCAATGTTGAACGCAATCTTTTTGCTGATAATGTTTTCGTTTTGCTTACGGGGTTTTTGTTCCATTACATCTCTTTCGTTGCATTCCATGCCGAGTGAGATGGCGGGTAGGGTGTCGGTAATTAAGTTGACGAACAAAATTTGGACGGCAACTAAGAATGTGATTTGGGGGAATAGTAATGTCGTAATAAGAATGGCAAGAACTTCGGCGATATTGCCACCCAGTAAGAATTGAATTGATTTTTGTATGTTAGTATAAATTTTACGTCCTTCTTCGACGGCGATTACTATCGTAGCAAAGTTGTCGTCCGTTAAAATTAAGTCGGCAACTTGTTTGGTAACATCAGTTCCAGTTTTGCCCATGCCGACACCGATGTGTGCGGTTTTAATGCTGGGGGCGTCGTTCACGCCATCACCCGTCATGGCAACAACTTTACCTAACGCTTTGAAAGCTTGCACAATGCGGACTTTGTGTTCGGGACTAACCCGAGCATAGACTTTGTATTTTACGACTTCGGTTTTTAATTCTTCATCGGTGAATTGATCTAGGTGGACACCTTCGACAACTTCGTCATAACTTTTAACCATGCCGAGTTCTTTGGCAATGGCGTAAGCCGTATCTTTGTGGTCGCCGGTAATCATGACAGCTTGCATGCCTGCTCGACGACATTTCTTTAAGGCAACATATACTTCTTCACGGGGTGGGTCAATCATACCGACCATGCCGATAAAGGTTAAACCTTTTTCAGCCATGTCGTCTGCGTCTTTTGTTGTACGGTAGGCAAAGCCAAGTACTCGTAATGCTTGTGCACACAGGTTAGTGTTAGCTTGTTTTAGTTCGGTAATATCGGCTGGTGTGATTTTGCGGGTTTCGCCGTTATGGTAGATGTGTGTACAGCGTTTAATGATTTCGTCGAAAGCACCTTTGGTAAATTGTTGATAGTTTTGGTTTTGAACGTTGACGGTCGTCATGAGTTTACGGTCGGAATCAAAAGGAATTTCATTCACACGTTGCCATGCTTTGTCGAGTGCATTTTTATGGTAACCGAATTTTTGGGCACAATCGAGTAGGGCGGTTTCGGTTGGGTCGCCAATTAAATTGGTAGCTTGAATTTTAGCGTCGTTACATAAGACCATGCTTTCAAACAAGGTGAGCATTTTGTCTTTATCTAGGTTAGTTAAATCGGTTTCAGTCTTGTTAAAAATAATTTTACGGACAGTCATTTTATTTTGTGTGATAGTACCTGTTTTGTCCGAGCAAATAACTTCACAGCAACCAAGGGTTTCGACAGAGTGAAGACGACGAATAATTACATTTTGTTTAGCTAGTTTGGTAACACCGATCGAAAGAATAATTGTAACCACAATCATCATGCTTTCGGGAATAGCGGCAACGGCAATCGCAATCGCTGTCATTAGGGAAGTTGTCCAGTGTTGTTTGGTGATAAAAATATCAATCATGAAAATTACTGCGGCAATGATCAGTACGCCAACGGTAATGAATTTCGCAAATTTGTTCAAGCTGACTTGTAAGGTGGTTTTTTCTTTTTTGTCGTTTTGGTTCAACATGCCGGCAATCTTACCGATTTCGGTATTACCAGCTGTTGCTACCACGACGCCTTTGCCACGACCGTAAGTAATAACACTGGACGAAAAGCACATGTTTTTTTTATCGCCGAGTGCAGTTTTTTCGTTTAAGATACAATCTGCATCTTTTTCAATGGCAACGCTTTCGCCCGTAAGCATGGACTCGTCGCATTTTAGGTTAGCACATTCAATTAAACGTAAGTCGGCAGGGACAACATCACCAGCTTCTAAAAGCACAATATCACCAACGACAATTTCATTGGTTTTGACAAAAACTACTTGATGGTCCCGTAATACCTTGGAATAGGGTTGCGACATGTTTTTCAGCGATTCCATCGCATTTTCAGCTTTGGTTTCTTGCACAACACCTAACACAGCATTTAAGACAACAATAAATAAAATAATGATAGTATCAATAAATTCGGTTGCACCTTTCTTTTCAATAATACCAAAGACCAAAGAAATCACTGCGGAAATTAACAGCAAGATAATCATAATATCTTTGAACTGGGCAAAGAACCGTACCAACCACGATTGTTTCTTGACGGTAGCCAGTTGGTTGTAGCCATACTTTGCCAAACGGTTTTGTGCTTCGGTAGCGGATAGTCCGTCGGTTGAAGTTGCTAAGTTGCTTAAAATTTCATCAGTTTTTTGTGTGTGAAAGTGAGTCATTATTTCCTCCGAATTTATTTTTAATTATATAGCATTTTACAAAAGATAATCAAATGATTTGCGAGTTTTGGCAAGAAGCATTATGCTATATTGATGGGGGAAGACAGTACCGATAATTTACAAGAACGGGAAGACGAGTTAGCGGAACGCTATGCTGCCGAAGATGGTGGTACAGGACTGTCTTACTATGATGACGACAATTACGGTTATAACTATCAAGACTCAAATCCTTTAACGGATATTGATTATCAACAGCCCAATGATGAAAGTTCGCCATTTACGGGTGGGTATACTGGCGAAGATGATTATGATCCGGTTAACCGTGAAGACGATGAAGAAAGCGGCGAACAAGACGAAGATGATGACGATGATGAACAAGGTGGCGTAGTTGGTCCTGATGATGACGATGACGCTGATGAAGAAGATGAAGAAAACGCCGAAGATGAAAACGATGACGAAGATGCAGACGAAGAAGATAATGAAGCTGGCAGTGGTGAAGATGAAGAAGGCGAAGGCGGGGAAGATGCCAGTGCTGGTGAAAATCAAGGCGAAGATGGAAAGAAGAAAAAGAAACAAAAAAAACCAAAAAGAGATCCATACAAGGGTGTTATAAACTGGCGTCCCGGGAAAAAGATTACGATTAAACTTTTGTCGGAAACATGGGGTGAATGTCTTAAAATTAGTCAAATTCGTCCATTTATGGATGCGGCAAGTAAAGCAGTTAAAGAAGTTATAAATTCAACTGGACCGAATTTAATGCTTCGCTTGAATGATTATATTGAAAAAACTGCAAATGATGAAATTGATACAATCGGTTGTTTATTAAAATTGATGACTAGTCATGGTAAACGATTAACTTATTTAGCTTTGTCGGTTGGAGAAGCAATTTTCGATCAGCAGTGGTTACAAGTTACTTTATTGGCAGGTTTGCCGGCAGCTTTTGAAGTGGCTCTATTGCACCCTGTTGTGAATAAAATTATTACTGCAATTTTTGCTGTTGCTGTGCCAATCATTAACATGAAATATAGTAAAGATAAATAGTTACTGATAACTTAATAAAGTTGTCGACAACTCGGTTTATTTGTATTATAATGTTCGTTATGGAAGCAAAAAGTTTAAGACCGGGAAAATTGTTCAAAATGGACGGTGTAGTTTATGAAGTTATTGACTATGAATTCCGTCAACAACCTCGTTTGGCTGCGGCTATTAGTGCAAAA
>JAGAOQ010000009.1 GCA_017623705.1 Clostridia bacterium
AAATAATGAAAACGATTGTAGGTATTGCAACTCCCATGGGATTTGGTGGTGTCGGTATTGTCCGCTTATCGGGTGCAAATGCACTGACGATTGCTACCAAAATGTTTAATCGCCCATTACGTCCCCGTCATGCTACGCTAGGCGTTTTAACGGGAACTAACTTTACAGATACGGTATTAGCGATTTACTTTCCTGCGCCGCATAGTTTTACTGGCGAAGATGTTGTCGAATTTCAAGCTCATGGCGGTTGGCACTTAATCAACCGCATTATGCAAACGACGATTCAACACGGAGCAACGCCTGCCGAACCTGGCGAGTTTACACGTATTGCCGTCTTGAACAACAAAATGACTTTGGCACAAGCCGAAAGCAGTTTAGATTTAATCAACGCCGAATCCGATGCCGAACTACAAAATGCTTCACGGTTAATGGCGGGCGAACTGGAAACGATGTTAACCACGGTCGAAAATAAATTGATTGAAGCCCGTGCCCAAATTGATGCTTACCTAGACTACCCCGAAGATTTGGAATCACCCGAATTACCAATGGCACAAATCAACCAAGTCAAAACTACTATCGAACAATTATTAAACACAACTCGCCACGGACAAATGATAAAAAACGGCATCAATGTTTGTTTAATCGGTTGCCCGAACGCTGGAAAAAGTAGTTTATTTAATGCGTTAATTGGCGACAACCGTAGCATTGTAACCGACATCGCTGGCACAACGACAGATTCAATTTCGGAAAAAATTACTTACCAAGGTGTTAAAATCAACTTGATTGATACCGCAGGGATTCGGGAAAATGCTAACTCGTTGATTGAAGCACAAGGCATTGCTCGTGCGAAATCAATTTTACAGGAAGCAGATATTTTGTTGATTATCGTCGATGCAACAACTCGTGCAATGGTGGATTTTCCTAAAAATAAAAAACACATCATTGTCTACAATAAATGCGACTTAACCCCCGACGTACCCAACGATGGCATTGCCGTGTCCGCCAAGACGGGACATAATGTTAATTTAATCTTAAAGCAGATTGTTGAATTAGCAACACAAACAGCTCCAACCGACAGCTTGTTATCCATTACGAATGAGCGACAAGCTAACTTATTAAAACAAGCCAATGAATTACTGAGCGAAATTGATGCAACTGCCCCACTCGACCAAATTTCGGCAAACATCACAATGGCATTAAACTACATCGGGAAAATTACAGGAACAAACGTTGACGAGCGAACCTTAGACGAAATCTTTGCTAAGTTCTGCTTGGGGAAATAGGAGGAAATTTTGACCAAAGAATTTGATATTGTTGTGATTGGTGCGGGTCATGCTGGTTGCGAAGCCGCTGTTGCTGCTGCCAAATTAGGGAAAAAAGTTTTACTTACCACACTGCACGAAAAAAGCATTGGTATGCTTCCTTGCAACCCTTCCATCGGCGGAACAGCGAAGGGACATTTGGTTTGCGAAATTGATGCTTTGGGCGGAATTATGGGTATCCTTGCCGATGAAGCTGCAATTCAAATCCGCATGCTTAACGCAGCCAAAGGTCCAGCTGTCCGTAGTTTGCGGGCCCAAATTGATAAAGAACGCTACCACAAGGCAATGGTTGATTTATTAAAATCGACGCCGAATTTAACACTTGCCATCGGCGAAGTCAATGCTTTGCTTTGGGAAAACCAACAAATCACCGGAGTTGTTTTTAACGGTGAAAAAATTAGTTGTCGTGCGGTAATTGTTGCAACGGGGACTTATTTGAGCAGTAAAACTTTTGTTGGCAAAGACGTTAAAAACGAAGGTCCAGCTGGTTTACCGAACGCTTGCACATTAGAAAAGTCTTTCCACGAAATGCAAATTGAAATTCGCCGTTTCAAAACGGGAACACCTGCTCGTGTCGACATTGACTCGATTGATTATAACCAAACCGAAATTCAAAATGGCGATGACAATATCCGTGCTTTTTCTTTTCTCGCAACCAAGCCAATTAAAAATATCTGTCCGTGTTACTTGACATACACCAACGAAACAACTCACCAAATTATCCGTGAACACATTAAAGAATCCGCAATGTACAGCGGTTTAATCGTCGGCGTTGGTCCACGCTACTGCCCTAGCATTGAAGACAAAGTTACTCGCTTTGCGGACCGTACTCGCCACCAAACATTTTTGGAAAGAGAAAGTATGTCCAGTCGTGAAATATATCTACAAGGTATTTCCAGTTCTTTACCTGCTTACGTACAAGACCAATTCATTCACAGCATTAAAGGGTTAGAAAATTCAAAAATTATTCGCTTCGGCTATGCCATTGAGTATGCTTGTATCAATCCATTAGAACTACTTGCCACACTCCGCCACAAAAAATACCGTGGACTTTACTGTGCAGGTCAAATTAACGGCACAAGTGGCTATGAAGAAGCTGCTGCCCAAGGGTTAGTTGCTGGTATCAACGCCGTACGAGAAATGAACGCTCAAAGTCCTTTAATCCTTTCCCGTACTAATTCATACATCGGGGTACTCATTGACGATTTAACAACGGAAGGTACGTTAGAACCTTACCGCATGTTTACAGCACGGGCGGAATACCGTCTTTCCCTACGTCAAGATAATGCGGATAGTCGTTTAACACCTATCGGCAGAGAAATCGGTTTAGTCGATGACCACCGCTACGCTGTCTTTACGCAAAAGCAAACACAGTTAGCCCAAATTCGCAAAATGATTACACCCAAGATTCGCCAAGAGGTTGCCAAACAAGAACACACATTAAGTGAGTTCATAACAGGACAACCAACCGACTTACTCGACCAAATCACGACCGAAATCAAATACGAAGGATACATTGCTCGTGAACAATCGGCGATTAACGAAATCAAAAGACAAGAAGCGACCTTATTGTCGCCCGATATGAATTACGAAGATGTTGCTGGCTTACGCCGAGAATCGCAAATCAAGCTCAACCAAGTCAAACCGTTAAGCGTCGGCCAAGCATCACGAATTTCGGGCGTTACCCCCGCCGACATCACAGTCTTACTCATTCACTTACGCAAACAGAATTAAAAAAATATTGGCACTAACTTTTGAAACTTGCGGAATAATTAAAAAGAACTCTACTGTTTTGTGGAGTTCTTTTTTTGTTATCTTTCAATACCTAAGTCTTGATTTTGTTTTTTACCATAGTCTTTTAACAGTTCTCTTTGCTTAAAACTATCCATAATAGATTTGAAATCGCCCATTAAATCATTGTAATAAGTGTTTGGCACATATTTATCCGACTCGAAATTTTGTACACTATTTTCAACACCTTTACACAGTGCCCATGCTGCCATTTGTGCAACACACTTTGCATTTGGTGAACTATACGCAACTCCTGTCTCTGCGTCAATATATGGTTCAAGATTAAAATCTTTATTCAACTTAATTGCTTCTACACCATGCTCATCTAACTCTTCTAGATGCAAATTTATCAATTTACTTGATTCAATTTGAATACTCGGTGCGGTGGCATTAACACAGCCACTTAGACCATTAAGATTTCCTGGCTCATTCTTACGGAGAAGTATTCCATCAAGATATTTCCAACTTGTCCCATTATATAATGGTGCTTCGGTAAAAAATGTTTCATCTTCTTTACTGTGTATACGAACACTTGGAATGTTATTAACTCCACTTATGTGCCCATAACACAATTCAAAACAAGCATTGTTAATTGCACTTATTTCGTTTTCAACATAACCAGCACTTTGTAATCGCACGTTGACTTTTTGTATAATATTAAATAAGCAACTATGCCCATAGCAGAATGTAAAAAATGTTAGTTGGGACATATTCTTTTTTGCTTGTTCAAGTTCCAAACGGTTACCATTTTCATCAACCAACAAAGCAAAAATGCAATTTACAATTTGTTGCTTTGCTTCTTGACTGAGTATATTATTTGCATACTTAACGCTTAGAATATCCACTTTATCGGTTGGTTTAACTATTTCACCAGTTTTCGGGTCTTTGGCTTTAAATAATAATTGTAAATAATTCTCTGCAATTTTAGCATAACCATTAGCATCTTCGAAAGTAACTGTTCCATCACCAGACAAACATAATACTGTTGGTCTTTCAAATTTCAAATTATCCAAACTTAAACTTTCCCAGTTATGCTTATTTGGATTGTCAATGCGTTTTCCAATTCCACAAAAATCATTAAGATTTTGTTTATTCATGATAAAAGCATAACATTATAGAAATCAACAAGCAATACAATGTAAAAAAAATTTTCATGGCAGTTAAACTTGCACTGGTTTTTCGTTTAATAATTAACCAAGAAAAAACACCCAACAATTTTAGTTAGGGTGTTTGATTATTCCACAAGTTTCAAAAGTTAGTACTAATGATTATAGTTCTTTTAAGCGTTGGGTTAATAAGTTTTTGGTTGTTCCTGTTTTCATCTTGGAAACAAAGTCAAATAGCAAGATGGTTTGCTTGTGGTTTAAGGTTGCTTTCTTTGTACCTGTTTTTCCCATTGATAATGCAAAGACAGCATCGACCACAGCGTGCATGCGTTCAGCGAAATCACCCGAACTGTTGTTCTTGACCATTTTCAAAATATCTTCGGCTTCGTTAATTTTTGATGCCACAATTAAAGATGCCAAGAATTGTAAATTTGCACCAGTACAACTGTCTTCGCTTGCACCATAAATCAATTTCAATAATGCTGGATTGCCCAACACTGCGGTACGCAATTTACTTTCGGAAACATTTTCCAAAATAGCAAAAATATCTTCACCAGCAAAAGCGTTGATGTCTTTAATCAATTTGTATTCCCACAAATCAACTGCCAAATTAAAGTCGATGGTTGCCAACTCTTTCAAAGCCAATGCCCCACCTTGATTACCGATTTGTACGACTAAATCATACTTGCGAATTTCTTTATTGTTCATAACTTATATTATAAACAATTTTTAATTTTCTTGCAAGAGTTTCAAGTAGTCTTCTGGATTAGCAACAGCTAAATACAAATACAAACGTGGACCAGCATCACGACCAAACAACATGTTATAGAAAATTTTGAAATACGTTTGTTGGCGGAGTTGATTTTCTTTCTTGGTTAAATTTGTGTCATTGATAATTTGGTACAAGAAGTTTTGGATTTCGCTTTCGGTATGTGCGGTTTTCAAGTAATCAGCTAATTGATTTAGCACATTTTTTTGTTCAGCGTTTAACGTTTGGTAGTATGCTTGATTAAATGCTGGCAACAATTTATAGATACGGTCGGGTTGATAATTTTCTAACCAGTATTTTACCATGGCAAAACGTTCTTCAAAATTACCCAAAGCTGTAACGCCAGCTTGTTGCAACATTTTCAATGTCAAAGCTTGGTTGAAACCTGTCAACGGAGCAACGGTTGCCAAAGTACTAAAATTAACACGGTTGCCTTTACTATTTGGCATTAAGCACAAATCGTAAACTGTACGCTCATACTCAGTCAAGCTTTCATCGTGAGCTAAATATTTTTCTAGGTTACGGTCAAACTCCATATAATGACGAATAATCGTATCATCGAAACCAAAATCAAACGCATCGCCAACAGGATATTTCGCATACAAATAACGTAAGATTTCAGGTTCATAAACTTTCAATAATTGATTCGGTGTAATATTGATACCTGAGCTACTGTGCATATTTCCTAAACCACGAATACCCACCCACGCATAACAAGTCGAAACTGGTGGTTCAATGCCAAAGATTTCACGAGCAATCCGTGAACTAACATCGTAACTGCCACCTTCACTGTGGTGGTCAATACCTGCGGCTTCAAAACAAATGTTTTCTGCTTGCCAACGCATCGGCCAATCGACTTTCCAAACTAACTTAATATTGTTTGCCGTTTTTACGTCCACACTATGTTGATGTCCACACTTACATTCATAAGTTAGGACATCACTGCTTTCATCAAAACTAATGACTTTGGTATTATCTTTACCACAAGCTGGACAATAGACAGCAACGGGATAATAATTTTCACGGTCGCCTTCATCACCGTCTTGCGTTTTGAAAGACATAATAATGTCATAAATTGCTTTCCGTTTTTTGATAGCGTGTGCAATCGCTTTGCTATAACGTCCACTGCGGTATTCGTCAGCTTGGTAAATCATTTGCACGGGAATTTCGTTCATGCCTAACTTTTGCAAAGCACCTTCAAATTCTCGTTCAAAATATTTCGCACTACTCTCGCCTTCGCTATATGGCGACGGGATTTCAACATAAGGTTTTCCAATGTGCACCGCATAATCGGCAGGAAAGTTTTTTGGAACTTTACGGAAACGGTCAAACTCGTCCCATGAGAAAATTTCACGCACTTTCTTGCCCTTACTTTGCAAAGCTTTGGCAACATAATATTGCGTAACAAACTCACGATAATTACCGATGTGAACACTCCCCGAGGGGGAAATACCACTCGCAACAACGTATTCCTCTTGGTTAGGATATTTTTTCAAAATTTCTTCTGCTAATTCATAACTCCAATGCATAAAAGCAATATATAATTTTTTTTACAAAAATGCAAATATTATCCGTATGAGTGAACAACAAGCAAAACAACCACCGCAACGTGGCTTAGCCGAACCACCAACTGGGCAAGTCTTACTCGGGCCACGTGAAGGTTTTGTTGAAAATATTGACACAAACATTGCTTTAGTTAAAAAACGAATCAAGCACCAAGACTTCAAACTCCAAACTTTAACCATTGGGAAATACACGCAAACCAAAGTTGTGGTTGCCTACATTGCAAGTATTGCTGAACCAACAGTTGTCAAAGATGTCGTAAAACGCTTAAAGCAAATTGATTGCGATGGCATTATTGATAGTTCTTACATTAGTGAATCTTTGAACCCTGACCGCATCGCCCTTTACAAAGCCGCCGCTGCCGAAGAAAAACCCGACATCATCGCTTCACGTTTGCTGGAAGGTCGAGTTGCGATTTTTGTTGACGGCAGTCCTGCCGTACTAACAATTCCGCACTTATTTTTAGAGAACATTCAAAACAGTAATGACTATTACAGTGGTAATGCGGGCGTAACGATGAAACGCACGATTCGCCTTTTAGGTAGCTTGATAGCAATTTTACTCCCTGGATTTTTTTTGGCGGTGAGTTTATACCACTTATCAATTATTCCTTTGAACACATTAGAGTCAATCGCCAACGCTACGGAAAACCATTTATTCCCGCCGATTGTCGAAATGATAATCGTAATTATCTTGTTTGAAATTATCTACGAAGCGACCTTGATTATGCCAAAACATTTGGGTTCGGCGATTAGTATTATTGCCGTCTTTGTGGTTGGCGAAGTGGCCGCAACCGTTGGCTTGTTGTCCGCACCAACCGTATTAGTTGTGGCGATTTCGGGTATAACTTCTTATATCATGCCCAACATGATTGCACAGATTAGTGTGCTACGATTCATCTTTTGTTTGATTGGCGGTTTTCTAGGTTTGTACGGTTTAGTCGCCGCTTTTATCGTGCTACTCGTTTACACAGCGGGAATTGACCATTACGGAGCACCCTACCTTGCACCTTTTACACCGTACATAGCGGACGACCAAAAAGATGCGTTGACCAAAGTTCCCTTCCCTGAAATGTTAGAACGCCCCCGCAGTATTCCAAACTGCAACCCAATTCGCCAAAATTCAAGGGAGCAACAAGATGACAAACAATAAGCGACACCAAGACATCAATTTACGTCAACTGTGTACTGGCTACTTTTTGTACAGTATTGGCATTAAGGTATTGACTTTGCCGTCGACCTTGGCAAATCAAGCAGGTAACTGGGCTTGGGTGTCCGCAATCATCGGCGTTGTTTTTGAAATTGCTCTCGTCTTGATTGCCAGCTTAATTTTGAAATTTACGAAAACACATCACCGAGCTTTCCGTATTCTTTGTTGGCTTTTAATTCCGCTCATCATTGCGGGCATCGGGGTTACCGTAGTCCAAATTTATCACATTGCATTTACTAACTTATTTACCAATCTAGGTATTACCGTTTTGGTCATTACCTTAATTGCTTTGGGTTTATTCTTCCTCACCCGCAAACCACGTGCTGTCTTCCGCAGTGGTGAAATCTTGAAATTATTTTTTGTACTCGGCTTAATTCTTGCGATTATTCCTACACTTTATAACATCAAAGTTGACTGGCAAGATTTAATCAAAGGCGATGCCAGTCAAATTCTACCAGCAACCGCATCGAACTTGCTTTTTTTTGAAACGGCAACTTTTGTATTAGCATTTGGCTCGGAAACTCGCAAAACAAATCGTGAATTATATAAACTAAACTTAACTGCCCTACTGTGTGGAGTTGGTTATGCAGTGTTCATGGTTTTGTTTGTTTTGTTATTTGGCGGACTGAGCCGACACCAGACCATGGGGTTAGTTGATATGACGACGGCTTCACAATTTATTACCAACAGTGGCAGTTTGGACTGGCTCATTGCAACTTCAATTTTAGCCACACTCATTTTACGTTTCGGTGTTCAACTGGTGGCGGTTGTTACCTTATGCAAACGGGGGTTAAACAAAAATGATTAAACGGACTTTACATTATTTATGGGGGAGAAAATTTGTCATTCTGTTACTCGCTTTGACAGTAATCTTATTGCCGAACGCAATCGGTCATGATTTACAAGTTCGCACCACAACGGTAATTACCGAAATGACAATCGAACGAACCGCAGATGAAATTATCATTACCGCCAAAAAATTCAAGCCGTCGGCAGGTGCGGAAAGTGCCAGCGACGAAACTATCACTTTGCAAGGAACTGATGTCCGTGAAATTTTAGCTGATGTGTCTTTGGCTCATTGCCGAAATATTCAATTCAACGGAGAACCTGATTTGGAAATTTTACATAAACTGTACCACTATCAAGACTTGCGTGGCAACACACCTGTTAATGACGAAAACACGGTCAATGAATTACTTAAAAGTCATGATTGTTATTGTCAATAATTCTCGGGATAAACAAATTAGTAATTCCCATCACTATCATGACAATACTCGGGAACATTGCGTTCGTTAAGTCAATTAAAAACCAACGCCAAATTGTAATGACCAACAAACCCGTAAAGACAATTTGATACAGTAAAAACAAACGGTCGGCTTTCCAAATTTGTTTGGCTTCTAAACGAACAATCATGTTACCGACGTAATAAACGACAAAACAAATCCCGAGCAAGAACAAAACTGGGAAACATAAGTTATACCACGGATTTTGTGCCGAACCCAAAGGTGCAGATTTATTCAAACCGAGATCTTGCTGAAATGCATCAAAGTTCAAAAATAAGTACAAACAACACGCAAACAGCAAACCAAGTGCCGAAATAATTTTCAAAATCACAATGGTTTTATTAGAAATGCGACGTTGCTTTGCCATATTAAAATGATACCTTAATTAACTCATCGTGTACAGTAGAATAAATGTAAGCCGTAATTTGGTAATTTGGAAGTGCTTGTGCGTAAAGGCGTAATTGCTCACGGTACTTCGCAACCAAAGCTTCCCGTGGCAAGCGGGTAGTTTTATAGTCCACGATAATTGCTTCCTGCCCTTTAACCGCCAACAAGTCCATAATCCCTTGCACAATCGTTTGGTCTTGCAAATACAAAAACGGCAATTCTCGGTAAACGGTGTACCCAGCAACCAAGTTTTGCACCGCCGTAGGTAAATCGCCATATTGAATTTGACGGTGGTAATCTGTACCAAACTCTTTGCCCCCCTGCTCCGCAAACTTGCATGGTGCGACATAATCTAAAAATGGTTCTGCGGTTTTCGCCAAAGCGGTAACACTTTGTTTAACCAAAACATCGGCTTGTTGCATTGCGGGACAAACCTCAATTTGTGGTGCCGTGTCATGGTCGGCATTTGCTGTTGGTGGCGTTAGCTTAACGTCCTCTAACTCTTGATAACGTTTAACCGCCATGTCGTACGGGTTAAGCAAATCCAACATCGAATTTGGTTGGATTAAACAAACATCATGACGCCAGCAACCCACAATGTAGAGTTTTTCTTTGGCACGGGTTAAAGCAACGTAAAGCAAACGCTTCTTTTCTTCTAACTCACTTGCTAACTGATATTTGGCAATTCCTAAACGCAAAACGGGACTTTTCTGCACGTAGTTTTCTGTGTCCACAGAGGCAACGCAAAGCCCCATCTTCTTATCCATGATAACTTTTTCACGCTGATTGCCTTTCTTGGACCATTGAGCCCCCATGTTAAACAAAATTACCATTGGAAATTCCAAACCTTTGGAATGGTGGATTGTCATCAACTTAACCGCATTCGTAAGGTTAGTCCCAACATTGATTTCAACTTTAACTAAATCGTGTTCGACCAAATATAAATAACGAGCGACAGTATCAAAATCACCAATCCCACGAATTGCCGACAAGAAGTTATTGACGACGGGAATTTCCAGCATGCCAAATTCCGTTGCAACTTGTGTCAAAACTTCATAGGTCGATTGCTGACGTCCTAACTGGCGGTAGTAAGTTAAACACTCTTCGCAAGTAGTAATTTTTTGTTGTAATTCACTGCTAATTTTACCCAAACGGATATGAGCTAAATCATCGTTCGTACAACCAAAGAAGTATTGTAACACCATAAATTTAGATAACTCATGTGCGGGATTCATCATTGCAAACAAGAAATGATTTAACAAAACAATTTCGGCTTCTTCCAAAGCATTACTGGTGCGGTCGATAACCCCGACGATGCCCCGCTCGGCGAGATATTTTTGCAACGCTTTCAACGGTCGACTATCTTCGGCCAAAATGGCAATGTCTTGCAACGGACGGTTGGCTTGTTTAATTTGTTGATAAGCTAATTCCATTTGCAAAGCTAAATCATCGGTAACTTCAATTTTAACCGCCGCTTTCAACGCATCGACATCTAATTCATGGTCAAGCTCAAACTTATGCCCTTCATCATAACCATAGATTAGACGTCGCATAATGCCATTAACAAAGTGTAAAATCGGGTCTTTGCTACGCCAGTTTTTGTTCAAGCGAATCGCATCAACCAAATTGTCATGAATCACTAAATCAAACAATTCGGGTTCACAACCACGAAAGCCGTAAATACTTTGCTTTGTGTCGCCAACAATACAGAAAAATTTGTCTTCGCCACGTAAGATGTTAATGATACGGAACTGCACAGGGTTAGTATCTTGCCCTTCGTCCACGAAGATGTATTTGTATTGTGCCCGAATTGCAGCTACCGCTTCGGGATTTGCTAGTACCTTCAAGGCATATTTTTCCAAATCGTTGTAATCTAATTTTTTGTATTCCGCCTTCTTGGTCGTGTACGCTTCGTCAAAAATTTCTACCAATTTGATTAACTGTTCAACAATCTTGCGGTCGTGCAAAATGTCGTTTTGAATTTCAGCAACAGAGAATTTGAATTGCTTTTCAATTTTTTTGCGAACTATATCTTTTAATTTATCGCGTAATTCTTTGAACTGCTCGTACAAAATGAAATCTGGTTCTTTTTTTAAGCGATCAAAAGTAAAGGTTAACTTTTGGAAATCGGTGTACGTCTGGGCATTAAGAATTTGGTCGACAACGTTAAGTACAAAATCAACTTGCGGTGATGTATGATTGAGTTCAATAAATAATTCACGAAACCTTTGTGCTAGCTGGTGGTAATATTTAATCAATTCTATCACGGCAAGATTTTTTTCCACATCTGGTTCATAAACTCGCAAAGCAACCTCTTGCAACCAATTTGCTTTGTCTTCTCTGGTTTCCAAAAAGTCGTGAATATGAAAAACGGTTTTGCGTAAATCATCTAAACTGCGACTTGCGGCAAACATATCCACTGCATCTTTCACCAAGTCATAATTTTCTAAAACGATTTTTTCAAACAGCGATACCTTCAATTTTTCACTTTCAATGGTATCCATAACAGCAAAGCTAGGACTAACTTCGGCAACCGTAAACCAAGCACGAATAATGTTCGCACAAAAGCTATGGAAAGTCCCAATTGCCGCCGCTTGTAAATCAACATAAGAAAAACGGTCGCCTAACAAACTACTCAATTCTTTTTTTAATTTTTGACGCATATCTTGTGCCGAAGCATCGGTGAAAGTTAAAACCAGCAGTTGGTCAAACTGACTATAACCACGGTTAATAATGTTAGCAATACGATTGATAATCGTCGTCGTTTTACCACTCCCCGCACTGGCTGAAATTGCAATTTTTAATGCTTGCGAATCAATAACTTTTTGTTGGTCTTTGGTCGGCGTAGCCATTACTTATCCTCCTTGAAAAAACTGTACAGAATTTTCTCACCTTTATCTCGGCATTGATTTTCATCAAATTGACACAAGTTTTTGATGGGACAATAGGTACATACTTTCTCGTCGACCGCCAAAGGTTTAACGTCGCCCGCAATAATTCTTTCCACCGCTTCATCAACTAAACGGTTTGCATGACGGCAAAGATTGTCAATCGTTGCCGTGCTAAGATAATATTTGCCACCAGGACTAATCAAACTCGGCGGAAATAAATCTTTTAAGTCGGTGTTCACAAAACCTTTCAACTGAAAACTCTTTTCGTCGTCGGCGTAACCTTTACTCAACGGCAAATAACCTGCCCCCGCAATCTTACCAAGTTCCTTTAAGGCACTTGCGTAAACTGGCAACTGTAACTTCTTGCCTAGATAAATGCTTTTCGCCACACTATCTCCAACATTCCCCGTCTTGTAATCCAGTACCAAATAAGCATGTTGGTTGTCGCCTAAATCAGCAATATCAATCCGGTCAACACGACCGATTAAAGTCAAACCATGTTGCAAAGGACGGGTAACATCTTTTTCAACTTCGGTTTGCAAGTTAAATTTACCTTCCGCAAAAATTTCCGTTAGACGCTGGATAATAAAAGTAATTTCTTTGGCAATGTTTTGCGTTAAAGGTGGGTAATCATACGCCAACGCTTGAATGCCTGTTTGCACCGCTTGTTCCAAATTGTGATGAGTAAAATATTCTTGCAAAGCAATGTGAATCGCCGAACCAACCGTATTCGGTGCTAATTTATAAATTGGACGAGGACTTAACCGTAAACCCTTTTGTATGAAGTTCAAATGTGGACAACTGTAATAGTTTTCCAACAAAGTTGTATTCACTCGCCGTTTGCCGAAAAATAAGTCCTGCCCCACGGTAATCGGTGTATCAACCGCCACCCACTTAAAATTAGCGTACGGTTCGTAGGCGACAGGGGTAAAATGTTCACAAGTTCCCGACAAGGTAATTTGCACACTAGGAATGGTTTGGAGCATTTCCGCACGACGACAATTACGTTCCCGTTGCAGTTTCGGTGTCGGTGTGATTCCCGTAGCAACTAAATCTGCTTCTTGCAAAATATCATCGTCGGCTTGCCCTTGGGGGAAATTTTCCAGCGTACAATTTGCGATGAATAAGTATTTTACCATGCTTGGCACCCAGTCATTAACTGGGGCAATCAAGACACGATTGATGTATGATGGGATATTGGAAATTTTTGTTGCTCGGCACAAAGTCCAAAATAAATTGATAAATTCTCGCAAGTTCAAATCTTCACCAGCACAACCACGTTGAATCTGGTCGAGAATGTTTTGCAACTTTTCGTTTTGCGTCATCAATTTTAATTGTTCGCAAAGCTCACTAACATTTTTTGTAGCATGCAATTTTTTGACGGCTGGCACTGCCCGAGCTCGTAAATTGGCTTTCACAATTTGGTTGTCTAACTCAAAGACTGTTTCGTCGGGAACTCCACTACATTGATTATACAAAACGGCAACTGTATTTTCTGCATCATCATTAACGGTTAGTTCCAACAAATCACGTAAATACTTGGCATCGGCAGTCGTACTAAGTTTAGTCCCAACGTCAATGTTGACTGGCAACTGGTACTTTTGAGCAACGACTTGCCAAATTGGTGCCATCGTTTCAAACTCAGTCAACAACACAACAATTTCTTCGGGAGCAACTCCTTGTTTAATCAAGGCAACAATTTGTTCCGCAATGACACTAGCTTCGCCACGTTCAGTTTCGCAACGCACAGTTTTCGCCACAGGTGTGAAAGCTTTGGCATCGGGGATTTGATAATGCGTAAATTTAGATAGTTGGCCATTTAATTCGGGTTCACTCGTACCGATAGTAACACTCGACGCATGCTGGCACAGTTCCATCAAAACTTGCAAGCGAGCAGGCGACAAACTAGGGAAACCGCAAACATAGACAGATGCCGTTTTCACCGTTTGACTTTCGGCAAGGTGTTGCACTAAATATTCCAACATGCCCGAACTGTCGGTTTGGTTTTGAAGCACACCCATGTATGCTTGATAAATTAAGTTGATGTCGTGATACTTTTTTTGTGCTACCGCCGTTTTGGCCGTAGTTGCCAAACTGGCAAAATCGACACAGGAACTACGCATTTGGTTAATGGTATTATACATTTTTTCCGCAAAGTCGTAATGCCCCGCACTGGTTTTGAACCAAACTAATTGACTTTGTACTTGTCGAATCGCTTTCCATAAGCTCAATACGGCACTGGTTTTATCGAGAACTTGTGGCTCTTGCCCTTGGTTTAATTCACTGGCAACCAAACGATACAACATGGAAAAGGTAATGACACGTGTGTACAATAATTGCGGACGATATTTCAACAAAATGCGTTCCGCTTGTAATGTAAAGCGGTCGGGAACTAGCACTAAAACATTTGCCAAAATTTCACGAGTTGTTGCTTTGTGTAAAATATGTTCATTAGTTAGCACAAAATTTTTACCTTGGTAAACGGTTACATTCATTATGATTAGGATAACATCAATTAAATCAAGTAGCAAGGTAAACGATAAACCATTTGCAACAAAGGTTAGTAACCATTAAAATAATAATTGATGAAAACAACGAACGCAAAAATTGAATTGTTAGCTCCCGCAGGTGATGTCAAGCGGGCGATTATTGCCATGGACTACGGAGCCGATGCTATCTACTTAGGCGGAAAAGATTTTAGCTTACGTGCACACGCCATCAACTTTACGGACGACGACATACGGGAAGTCGTGCAAATTGCCCACAGTCGTGGTAAAAAAGTTTTTGTTACGGTTAACATTATTCCCCGCAATGATGACTTTGCCCAGATTGTTGATTATGCTAAACGGTTAGATGCTTTACAAGTCGATGCCGTCATTGTTGCCGATTTAGGTGTCATTAAAGTTTTCCGTGAACACACCAAACTGGCGATTCACGTTTCGACCCAAGCAAACATTACCAACAAACACACTGCTTTGGAATACGTGCGGTTAGGTGCAACTCGTTTGGTTTTGGCACGTGAGCTAAACATTACCGAAATCAAAGAAATTTGCGATGCCGTCAAAGGACAAGCGGAAATTGAAGTTTTTGTCCATGGTGCGATGTGCGTATCTTACAGTGGTCGTTGCCTATTATCAAACTACATGACAAACCGTGCCAGCAACCGTGGCGATTGTGCCCACTCTTGTCGCTATAAATATGTGTTGCAAGAAACCAAACGCCCAAATGAATACTGGCCGATTGAAGAAGATGAACACGGAACTTACATTTTGAACAGCCGTGATATGTGTCAAATTAACCGCTTACCCGAATTGATTGCCGCTGGTGTAACAAGTTTCAAAATTGAAGGTCGGGTGAAAAGTACCTACTACGTGGCAGGCGTTACCCATGCTTACCGCCAAGCTTTGGACGGTATCAAACGTGATTACCTCACCGAGTTAGACAAAATTTCACACCGCCCTTACACAACGGGCTTTACTTTTGAACCAGTACCGACGGAATACTACCCCGCAGCACGGGAAGAACAAACTTATGAATTTATTGGGTTAGTTAATTCTGCCCAAACAATGATTGTGAAAAATAAGATTAACCCCGGCGATGTAATCGAAATCTTATCACCAGAACTTGAAGCTGATGGTAAAACTTTTGTTTGGCAAGGCGAAATGCAAAACCAACCAGAAACAACCGTCGAAATTAAGGGTTGTCCTTACCCGTTACATATTAACGATATATTAAGGCGTCCAAAGCAGTAGCCACTGTCGTTTGTCCAGATTTAATTTGGTACTCTAATTCCAGTACACGAGCATAACAAGCTTTAACCGCACTCGGGTTATTGCCATAATCTCGGCGTGAATATTTAATCGCATACGGTGAACAACCCAGCATTTTACCGATGACGTTAATGTCATCTTTGCTGGCAGTGGCATAATAGGCACGACGCATTTGTGCAACTACCCCACCAAAAATTAAGTACTCATTCGTGTTACTACTTATTAACCACGACAAAATGTTTGTCGCTGCCGTAACTTGATGAGCTAAAATTGCCGCCCCTAATTCATAAATTTGGAAATCCAAAGTTTTGGTTAAGTACGGTTGAATGTGTTTAATTTCCCAAACGGGTAAATCGGCATAGTAAGCCAAAAACTTATTTAACTCGTTATCAATTAAAGTATAATAACCGCCCGTAGCTTCGACCAAATAACTGGCAGCATCACGTGTAATTTGATGCGGAGCAATTTGTTTCGCAATTAAAGGCACTAAAATTTCGGCGGGCATTGGATTACAATTCACCACGGTTGCCCCTTTCAAGTTAGCTTCTGGTTTCTCTCGGTAGCTAATTAAAATTAAAACATTACCAGCAACGGGATTTTTCAAATATTGGTTTACCGCACTAAATGACGGCTTGTCGCCCAAAGTTGCAATGACCAAACGTGCAGTGGTAAAAAACGAAGTCGTTGCCAAAGCGGTAGTGAGTGTTTCCATCGCAACATCTTCGCCATATTTGGTTACTTCGGCATCGGGTAAAGCATTGCTAATTAAACTAACTGCCTTGTTGATTAAAAAATAATCTGTTCCATGCAGTAAATAGACAGGTTCAACTTTAACTTTCAAACTGGCTTTTAACTGTGCAAAATCCATTAAAACATTAAACCATAATTAAGATTAAATAACAAGTAAACAACACTGCCACCAAGGAATACTTAACTTTTGGCTTCAAGAAAATAAAACGAGATAAGATAATGGTTGCTAAATAATAAACAAAAATTGCTGGCAAACCATGACTGACAGGAATTGTTGCCCATGACAACTGCCCAATTGCCGTCGTAATCCAATTCACAAAATTTAATATTGGTTCAGCCAACCATAGCACTGCCCCGCAAGCAAAAGTACAAACGGCGAACAGACCTAAATAAAATGACCACATCAACAGCGGAACTAACACCACATTTGTGACTAAACCAAGGACAGGTATTTCGCCGAAGAAATAAACAATGAAAGGAAAACTGCCAAGTGTTACAGCTACATACATCGCAACCGCACTGGACGGAATCACCTTGATGACAGTTTGGTACCACAAATAAATTCCCAGTACACACGAGAAAGATAATAAGAAGGAAGCGGACACTAACGCATAAGGATAAATGAGTAAGATTACGATTCCCGCCAAAGATAAAACTGACAAAGAATCGGCAACACGGAGATGGTGTTTCGCAAAAGTATAAACCAAGCACATGATAACCGCACGGATAATTGCATACTGCCACCCGCAGAGATAACCATAGAACAATAAGATGGGAGCAATAATCCAAAGGTGTAACCGTTTCGGCACACGCAACCAACGTAAGATTGTCCCGACAGCACCGAACAAAGCTCCGACGTGCAAACCCGAAACGACCAAAATATGAGCCATACCCGTAACGGTAAAATCATAACGCAACCCGAACGACAAAACACTTTTATCGCCAAGTAGCATGGTATAAACTAAATCGGCATTATCCTGTGATAAGAACATCGGCAAATACCAACGGACATAACGCAAGATGACACCACGCAAACCAGCATGCGGATCGTAAGTGCGGTAATAGGGATTACTCACGAAACAAGTTGTCAAAGCAAAACTAATTACCGCCAAACAGTAAACAACACCTGCGGTAATTTTGAATTCACGTGGTAATTTAGTCCAAGATAAAATGGTTAAACCGAAGAAACCGACAATCACAGCCAGCCAAATGGAAAACATGGCACAAGCGATAGCTAACATCACGATTAAAAGTAACCAACAAAGTGGTCTAAAATTACAAATTTTCATGGTTAGCGTGTTAGTTCGGTTGCGTCATCAATTTGGGGAGCGACTGCCACTTTTCCTTCATTTATTTCGGTCGGTTTGACTGGACGGCGGAATGCTTGTTTCATTTGCATAATGCCAACATTCACAGTTTTAACTTTGGTTACGGTTTGTTCCACATCAGGTACAGTACGGGGAGTTTGTTGCTTGTCATCAATAATCGTCGGGACGGGTGGTAACTCCTGCACAACTTCGTTCTCGCTATTAAGGTACGGCGTCATTTGTGGAGCACGGACTGCATAATATTTTTCAAATTCCGCACGTTTGGTCGGGTCAATTTCGCCAATACCCGCATGTAATTGCGTACCAATCCGTGCGGTAGCATTTTTTGCTTTGGGCAATTTCAAAGGTTGCGTTAACCATTTTTCGTTTTTAGCGTTAATTTTTTGGTCGTAATCTACCAGCAGTTTCGCCAAAGTTTCATCTTGCTTACCAAATTTCGCAATGATTGCCATTTGCGATTGATAGTAATCTTCCTTACCTAAACGCACAAAGCGACGTGATTCGTTTAATTCATTTTGCCATCGCTTTAACAATTCGTCGTTCTTCACTTGCTTTTGGATTCGTTGAATCATTTGTTGTGCGATACGTTCACATTCTTGTAATTGACGTACTCGTTGTTTTGCTTTGGCATCTTTGACACGAACTAAATATTCTAACTCTGCCCCAGTTTCGTCCTCACCAATGGTAAAATCGCCCAGGTTAATTAGCACACTATCCTGCACCAAACCACCGACCGAAGTTACACTTTCCCGCAAATACAACTTGCCATTTTTTTCAATGTAGCGGAAAGCTTTTTGGTCTAATTTAGGAATACTAACGTACTCACGGACGCCGTTATCAATCAATTTATATTCATTCTTAATTTCAATTTTTTTCAAGTTGCGTAGAATGCGTTTTGCTTCTTCGTCTTCATACGCAAAAAGTTGTGGCACTTGTTTCGAAGTAATAACCATCACAACACCTCGGTGCGATTACGCAAAGCCATACCAATCGTCATCTCGTCGGCATATTCCAAAGCAACACCCATCGCAATCCCCGTTGCTAAACGAGAAACTTTGATCCCACTCGGTTTAATCAGCGATGCCAAATAATTTGCCGTCGCTTCACCTTCAACATCGGCAGACAAAGCAATAATAACTTCTTTAATCGCCCCACCTTGCAAGCGAGTCATCAATGATTTAAGATTTAATTGGTCAGGTCCTTTTTTGTTCAAAGGCGACAACACACCGTGCAGAACATGGTAAGTTCCATGAAACGCATGGCAACGTTCAATGACAGTAATATCTTTCGGGTGAGCAACAACACAAACAGTATCACTTTGTCGAGCAGAACAAATTTCGCATTTTTCATCAACCGCAAAATTGCCACAAACTTGACAGAATTTTACTTGTCGCTTCACCGCAGTAATGGCTGTGCTAAATTGTTCCGCATCTTCACGGGACATTTCAATCACACGATAAGCATACCGTTCCGCAGTTTTATAACCAACGCCGGGTAACTTTGTGAAACAGTTAATAAGTGTGTCGACGCACGACAAGTTTGCCATATTCTACTATAACATTATCGCCTTAAAGTTCAAATTACATTTTTACCAACTGTGCCACCGTTACAGTGCAATCATCGGCAGGATAACCGTCCGCCCGAGTCGTAACTTCGGCGACTAATTGGTCGGCAAGTTGTTGCGGGTTCGTAACATCAAGGTTATTGATGAAACCAGCCAAAGCAACCCTTTCCCCGCCAAAAACATCAAGCACACCATCGCTCACCAAAACAACCATGTCGCCCGCCGACAACATTGCTTTGGTAATTTTGGGTTCAATATCTTCCAAAATTCCTAACGGCAAAGAACCAGCTTCCACGACTTCAACTTCTCGCCCCCGCTTGATAAAACCGTCGACTGCCCCAACTTTAATAAAGTCAACATCGCCCGTAGCTAAATCAAAGACGCACATGTCTAATGCCGAAAAAACATCTTGCCCGGTAAAAGTCAACAACTGGTTCACCGAATGCATAATAATCTCATCGGGGAAACCAGCTTTGTAAAAATTTTCCACCAAGGATAATGCTAATGTACTGGCTCGGGAAGCTCGTTCGCCTGCACCCATACCATCACACAACGCCATCAAAGTTTTTTCGTTCGTAACACGCAAAAAGGAAAAGTTATCGCCACTGGTTTGGTTCACTCCTTTGGTTACACCTGCCGTCCCGAATAAAATACTAAACTTCGGTGCTGACCGTACGGATACAATCGCATACCCTTTGGTGTCCGCATCGACAACTTCGTCCACAATCATTTTATGACCACAAACTTGACTAACCACTTTTTCAATCCGCTGGTTTTTGGCATCATTGCGTGATACCAACAGCGACACCACATACTCGTTTTTGCTGGTTTTCGTGATTAAACAATCTTCCGCAAAAATGTTACGGAACAATAACTCCTCTTTAACCATTTCACCCCGCTCGTTATCAAAGACCACACTGCGACAAACATCGTTCGCAAACTTACTACATAACTGCGAAATTCCAGCCAGCAAATTCGCCATTAAAATTTTACCACTATCTAACCCCGTAATAATTTGCTCTTTGTTTTTATTCACAACCAATAATTTGTTTAATGCCGACATTAAACTGTTAATACGACTACACTTAATGGCTAGCGTATTAGATACATCTAACAAAGTTACCATGCCATGACGTAAACCAACTTTGGCTAAGTTCATAATGCCGTTTTCAACTTCCTGTGTTGCGGTTGTCGTTTTGCGACAAATTCCCCGGTGTGGACAACTGATACAAACGTTACTGGTAATTTCGGTACACAATAAAGTTGCGGTTTCTTGTGGTGGTAAAGATGCCCGAGTTAAATTGCGGTAAGTATTTTGCATTTCATTAAAGACGGTTGCCAAAGAACGCATACGCATGGAAATCCCAGCGGTATTACGGTTGATAGTATTTTTTGAAACCAAGAAACCGCCCAAACCATTAGCTCCAAAAGTAAAATACCGAGCGACGGCAGGTGGCACACACAAAAATAAAATCATCGCCGTTACCAGCGGTAAAATACTCCACCAATTATAACCACCGTAAGCATTAAAATATAAACCAATGACTAAATCACCAAAGACTAACGCCACCAAACTAAACACACGTTGCTTGCTTTTGAAAACCACACAGATAATTGCCAATAAAACCATAATTGCAACGTAAATCAAATTTGTCGTCGCAAAAGCTTTCCCCAACCCCAAAGCTGCTGCCAACAACACGGTCGATTTAGGATTCACGTAAAAAACACCTAACAAAATTGTCAGTATGCTACAAAACTTGTGGACGTCAAAATAATCGTTAGCAAAACCACATAGCCCGAGTGATAAAATAATGACGACGCACATTAAGCTGACAATTTGGTTAATCGTCCACGGGAAATTAAACCTTTTTTGTGCGATTGCTTTAACACACTCGAAACATGCCAACAAGAAAATTCCCCCGACTAAAACAGCAATGAGTGTTTGGGCAATCGCCACTTGTTGAGCAATCGCCAGATAAAGGTTGAAACCTTGCGACACAACGAAACCAGCCAGCAAGACAGGAAAATACCATTGCTTCTTGCCTTTCAAAAAACGAATTGCCAAAGCTGTTAAAAGAAAAACGACGCTTGCATAGATGACACTTAACAAATTAAGTTGTTCGGGACAACGCCATAACTCAACGACAACCAATGCCAAGACGGGTACGATTTTGGGAATCATGGTTACCGCCAAAGCAAAAATGAATGCGATGGCAAACGGGCGGATAACTTGCCCAATAACGGCATAATCTAACACGACAACCAAAACAACGGCAAGAACAGACAATAAAAGTTTTTTCATTGCAAAATTATGACAAAGTTTCATCGGCATGTGCTGTCAATTTGTGTCAAATTTACGCAAACGTTGTCAAACTACACACAAGAATTATGATTGTGAAGCGAATAAATTTTGTATATAATGTTGATATGGGTTTATTTGCAAGTGATAATACACGTTCCGTAAGGAAACTACAAAAAATTGCTGACTTAGTCATTGCTCTCGAAGATGATTATGCTGCTTTGGACGACAAAGCGTTAATTGCCAAAACAGCTGAATTTAAGCAACGTCTAGCCGACGGTGAAACATTAGATGATATTTTGCCCGAAGCTTTCGCAACTGTCCGTGAAGCTGCTTATCGTGTTTTAGGACAAAAAGCTTATTACGTTCAAATTCTCGGTGGGATTGCCCTACACCAAGGTCGGATTGCCGAAATGAAAACGGGTGAAGGTAAAACTTTGGTTTCAACTATGCCCGCCTATTTGAACGCACTCACGGGTAAAGGTGTGCATGTCGTCGAAGTCAATGAATACCTAGCCAAACGTAACAGCGAATGGATGGGAAAAGTCCACCGCTTTTTGGGCTTAACCGTCGGATTGAGCTTATCGCATGCGACGCCAGATGTAAAACGTCATGCCTATAACCAAGACATTACTTACGTTACCAGCAGTGAAGTTGGTTTTGATTATCTGCGTGACAATGTTGCTCACCATAAACAAGACCGTGTTCTGCACGGCATGAACTATGCAATTATTGACGAAATCGACAGTATCTTAATCGACGAAAGTCGTACGCC
Organism: Clostridia bacterium; assembly: GCA_017623705.1. Taxonomy (GTDB): domain Bacteria; phylum Bacillota; class Clostridia; order Christensenellales; family UBA1242; genus RGIG8050. Next base: position 22,808 of record JAGAOQ010000009.1, read on the forward strand.
GTTAATCATGTCTTCACCAACCAAAGACAATAGCGACTTATACAAAATTACTGACAAGTTCGTCCGTGGCTTAACCAAAGATGATTTTGAAGTCGACTTAAAAGAAAGAGCTGTCCGCTTAACCGAATCGGGTTTCACCAAAGCGGAACGGGCTTTCAATATCGAAAATATTAGTGATGCTGATAACATGGAATTAAACCACTTCATCAACAATGCAATGAAAGCTCATCACTTATTTACAGCAGACGTTGATTACATTATTAACTCGAAAAAAGAAATTATCATTATCGACCAAAACACAGGTCGTGCGATGGTTGGTCGTCGTTACAGCGATGGCTTACATCAAGCGATTGAAGCCAAAGAAAATGTACCGATTAAAAACGAAGACAAAACGGTTGCTACCATTACCATTCAAAATTTGTTCAAACTTTACCGCAAATTGTCGGGTATGACGGGTACAGCGAAAACCGAAGAAGACGAGTTCAAAAAAATCTACGGTGTCGACGTTGTCGCAATTCCAACTAACAAACCAGTATTACGTGAAGATGCACCCGATGTAATCTTCCAAAACATGACGAACAAATTAGCGGCAATTTACGAAGATGTACTCTACCGCTACGAACGTAAGCAACCCGTCTTAATTGGAACAACGACGATTGAACGCAGTGAAGAAATCTCTCGCTACTTAAAGAGTAAAAAAGTACCACACGTAGTTTTGAATGCCAAGAACCACGAAAAGGAAGCGGACATTGTTGCCAGTGCGGGACGTTTGGGTAGTGTTACGATTGCAACTAACATGGCGGGACGTGGTACCGATATTCACTTAGGTGGTAATGCTGAACACATGGCGATGACGCAGTTAAAGAAAGATGGTTTAACCGACCAAGAAATTTATGATGCGACCGCTTATTTTGAAACCAAAGATGAAAAAATCTTAGCACACCGCAAGTTATTCAAAGACTACCTCGAACAATACAAAAAAGAAACCGAAGCGGAACGCAACGAAGTTGTGGCTTTGGGTGGCTTACATATTATCGGGACAGAACGTCATGACAGCCGTCGTATTGATAACCAGCTCCGTGGACGTGCTGGTCGTCAAGGTGATCCAGGTAGTTCAATTTTCTACATATCTTGCGACGATGAAATTATGAAACGTTTTGGTAAAGATGTAATCGGTGGCACAATGCGTTTCTTGAATCTCGACGACGTACAAAGTAAAATGATTACTAAATTGTTTGAACGTGTCCAAAAACGTGTCGAAGGTTATTACTTTGACAGCCGTCGTGTAACTTTTGAATACGACAATGTTTTGAACGACCAACGTATGGTCATCTACCGTGAACGTGATAAAATTCTTGACGGCGAAAACGTACACGAACAAATTGTTAAGTGCTTCCCTGACCTAGTCTACAACGTCGTAAGCCAAGCTATTAACCCGATGCAACACTACACCGAATGGGATTTGGATAAAGCTAACCAAGTTTTATCCGATCGCTTGTTTGGTACACGTACCGAATATCTTGACGAAGAAAATACCAACAAAGCAAACTTTAACGACGTTTACGAAATGGTACTTGACGCCGTTAACGAACAATACGAAGCCAAGATTGCGAAATTAAAAGAAGAAGGTTTCAATTTCGATGCTTTCGAACGTGATGTTTTATTATCCATTGTCGACAAAAAATGGGTTAACCATATCGACGCCATGGTTAATTTACGTAACGGGATTAGCTTGCGAGGTTACGGTGGCAAAGACCCCTTGTTTGAATACCGTCGTGAAGCGATTGGCATGTTTAACGACATGATTGAAGCAATCAACAACGAATCGGCAATTTTCTTATTCAAAGTACGCATTGAACGCCAAGAAGCACCCAAGCCGAAGACACCTGTCATCAATAACGTAAACTTAAAGAAAGCGGGTCGCAATGACGCCTGCCCTTGCGGAAGCGGAAAGAAATACAAACAATGTTGCGGAAAACTTGACTAAACAAAAAAGCCCTTTGTAACGAAGGGCTTTTGATTATGATTAGCTTTGGTAACGGCGGTAGTATTCGCCTTGCAGTGCCATGAGTTCGGCGTGTGTGCCAGATTCAACAATGCGACCACCTTTGCAAACGTAAATACAATCAACGTTTTGAATCGCCTTAACTTGCGTGGTAACAAAGACGCGGGTGCGGTTTTTTAATTTGTTGATAATAATGTCATTACACTTCTTTTCGGCAACGACGTCAAAACAATTTAAGGCACGGTTCAAAATCAACAAGTCAGGGGCATGCAGTACAGTCCGTGCTAAATTAACCGCTTGCTGTTCGGCGTTAGTCAACATCACGGTATTTTCTGTTAAGCGGGTATTATAACCATTTGGTAACGCACGGATAAATTCATCGAAGCCAAACATCTTTGCTGCTTGAATCACGTTTTCAGGTAATGTTTTCCCGACTCCGTACATGATGTTTTCAGCGATTGTCGCATCAATTAAGAACGGGTGGTCAAAACACATGCCAACTCGCTCATAGAACTTCTTACTGCGGATTCGTGCTAGATTGATGTCATTGACTTTAATTTGTCCATGTTTGGGTAATTCTAACTTGGTCATCAAATGCACAATTTCAGCACCTGTACCACTCTCCTCTTCTAAAAATGCGACTGATTTGCCAAATGGGATTTCAAACGATACGTCCTTAACTTTTTCGGTCGATACATTTTCAAAAACAATACTGCCGTCAATTTTCTTGATGTTAATGTCTTCGTCGGCAGTAACGTCATCGGGACAATCGATAATACCAAAGAAAACTTTGGCATAACTTTCGGTCGGTTGTACCACGTTGGAAACCGTAGTAATAATTTTGGTATTTGATAAGAAACGAGAACTGTACAACAAGAACGCTGGTAAGATTGCAAAGTCTGCCATCGACAAAGAACCATTAATTGCCAAAATACCAAACACAACGGTAATCGCTAAATACATGAAATTTGAAATGAAATTGATGTAACTTTCATTCAAGCCGACAACGGTATCAACGCCAACCGTACCTTCAATTTTATTTACTGATGTAAATTCGTCTTTACCGACAATTCCATTTTCGTGGAAGAAACCGTGCAACGAAGCATGTTGTTCGGTAAAATTATAAATTTGTCCGTTTTCATCTTCCCGAGCCGTATAAAATTTTTGTGTTTTTTGCATGACAATCTTGGCGATAATCAAGGTTACCGGCAAAGAAAGCATGACAATCAAACTCAACGTGAAGTTCAAAGACACCATCATAACAATGTTCAAAACAAAGAAGAAGATTGTACGGCAGATTTGGTAATACATTGCTAGACATTGTTGCAACAATTTACGACCAACCGAAATTTGGTGTGTGGTTTTACTAATTTCAAACTTTTCGATGTGCGACAATGGAAGTACGTCTAACTTATGGCGAGCTTGATCAACAATATTCAAGGTAATGTCGTACTCGTACTTAATAATTAAACAGCGACAAACTAAATCAAAACATTCCGACAAAATACACAACACTAAATACAAAATGAGTGGTTGCAAGACAATGGATAAATCATGATTTAACCCTAGTTCTTCAAAAGTATCTAACGCATCGGCAGTTAAGCCCGGCATGAACGAATACAAAGCAATCCCAATTACCCCACAAACCATGACGACAATAATCCGCCATAGTAGTGGTTTGAAGTAAGACATTGCTCGCATGAAAACTGATTTTTGTCGTGGCTTTTTCATTCTTTCGCCTCCGTTGGTTCGGTTTTCATAAAGAAATCAGCGTACTCTTTGCTTTCTGCTAACAAACTGGCATGAGTACCTTTCAAATAGGTGTGATTAGTTTTGGTAAAGAAAACTTCGTCAGCTTGTTCACAAATTAAAGGATTTGTAGTTGTAAAAATACAAGCTTTATTTTCGGCACGTAATTTTTTCATCACGCCTTGTGCGATTTCGTGCGATACATTGATAAAACTTCGATCAAAGATGTAGAACTCGGCAGGTTTCAATAGACAACGCACAATGTTAATTTGTGCTTTAACGTCTTGTGGCAATTTGGAACGAGTTGATAATTGAGTATCCAAAAATGACGGCAAAACGGCCAAGCTTGAAGCACCGATTTCATTAAATGCTGACAAAATCTGTTCGTCGGTAACATTAGGATTAAAAATACGAATGTTATCACGGACTGTACCGGTGACAAATTCAGGATAAGTAGGACAGAACGAAATCAATTTCGAACGATAGTAATTTTTATTAACTTCCTTGATGTTGATGCCGTTAATTAAAACTACCCCTGCTTTGGGTTCAATGTAGCGTAACAAAATTTTAATTAAAGTTGTACGTCCTGAACCACTTTGTCCACAGAACACAACGAACTTCCCTTTTTGTAATTCCATGGATAAGTTTTCCATTGTTACACGTCCGTTCCAAAAGCGATGACAAACTTGGTACATAACCAAAGAACTACCGAACTCGGTATCAATTTGCGTAATACCGCCATCGGTATTTTCTTCGGGTAAAGTCATAAATTGGTCAAAACGTTCGTAAGCCAAATGGCCACGTGTAAGCGGGTTGATAATTAACTTAAAAATATTATAAGTCGCTGTTGAGCACAAAGTAATGTATTGAATTACAGTGTTAACAATGACTAATTGTTCCGCAACATTATTTGCATCAAGCGATAACGCACTGAACAAAATAATCCCGAAAGTAACAACACCGAAAATCATATTATTCGTACAGTTAAAAATGTGTTTCGATTGGTCAATATCAAAAACTTCTCTTGATAATTTTTTATTTTGACGTGTTGCTTCGGCGGAACGTTCTGCCTGCTTACCAAGGAAACGAATATCACGAGCCCCCGCAATACTTTCACGAGTTGCAATAAAAGACTTATCATAAGCATTGACTGCCGATGGCATGCGTTTATTGATTACGGCACGGTGAATCAACAAAACTACAATTTCTAAAAGCACTGCCCCGACAATGAACAACACGTAAATCGGTGATAATGTCATAATCAAGACACAACTACCCAAAATGGTAATCACAAAATAAATTACTGCTTGTAAATATTGCTCGTAGCAATACTTAACCCAAGTCGTATCTTCAATCATGCAAGATAGAAACTTACTCGTCCCGTATTCATACAAGACATTCGTCGGCACATGTGTCATTTTTTCGTACAACATATTCCGTGCGTTGCGTCGGCATTTTGCTCCGTAAACACTCACCCGATTACGGGCGTAAAGCGATACAAAAAAGATAATCACTAACATGCCCAGCACAATTCCAGCACTAATCAAGAAATCGCCCATGTCAGGCACAACACCGGCATCATTATTAACTTTTTGCGTAACCAAATTTTTCAAAATAATCGGGTAAAAAATGCTCAAAATTTCCATAAGACTAAAAAAGAAAACGGCCACAAGTAAATCTTTGGCCAACCCACGCTGGAAATTATATTTTCGCATTTTACGCATGCAATTTTAATATACATAAAAATACGCTATTTTGCAATTAGTTTGTGTTTATTTGCCCTTGGTGTTGGTTTATGGCTGGATTACACCATGGTTTCGACTGCCGTAATTGCACCAGAACAACTACATATCGTGCTAGATGCTGGACATGGCGGATTAGATAACGGTGCTTGCGTCAACTGTGTCAGCGAAGCAGTCATTAACTTGCAAATTGTCAAAGTTTTGGCACAAGAATTACAAAACCGTGGTTGTGCGGTATCCTTAACCCGTGTCGACAGTGAAAGTTTGAATTCACCCTACGCCAACAACAAAAAAGTCGCCGACATGGCAAAACGACGGGAAAAGATTCGAGAACTCAATCCCGATTTAGTCATTTCAATTCACCAAAACACTTTCCCGTCCAGTTCCGTAAGTGGCTTACAATGTTTCTATGCGAACGAAACAGCGGGCAGTCAAGACTATGCCACCGCAATTCAAAATCAATTTAACCAAAGCGAATTACCATTTAACAAAAAACCCAAACCCACAGACTTTAATTTAGTTGAACATTCGCCATGCCCTGCCGTATTGATTGAATGTGGCTTTTTAACCAACCCCAACGAATGTCAACTATTACAGTCGCCTACTTACCAACAAATTCTTGCCTACCATATCGCAACAGCGGTAATCAAAGAACACAGTCGCCAAAACGCCGTCGCCATAACGAACTAATTGCACAAGATAACGCTTTGCTACGTATGCTGTAAGTAGGAGGTACGAAAGATGTGTAATCAATGTCCAACTGTTGGCGACTTATTCTGCTGGCTTTTCCGTTGCGGTCATAACAACTGCAAGTGTTACGAAAATAAATGCGAAAACAAATGCGAACGCAGATGCGAACACAAATGCGATCGTTGCGAACGCTGTGAACGTAAAGAAAAATGCTTTGAATGTGTTTGCCAAGAGAAGAAAGAACCAGTAAATTCTTGTCCAGATTGCGGTTGTAAACTTTACTAATAAGAATAAAAAAGCCGAATGCGATAAATACTATTGCAGGAGGTAAACCAAAATGCAATCGTTTACAACACAAGCTCACCAAAGAAATTACCGAGGAGAAGTCGTGGTCGATAGTCCTAACCCACCCCGTACTCGCCAAAAGCGTCATAAAATTATAACGGGAATTGTAACATCAGTGATGGCGTTAGCAGTCATCATTACCAGCGGACTATTAGGTGCCACGACAGTACATAACCACGAATTGCAACAGCAAGTTGAAACTATGCACACGCCAACAACACAAGCGAGTGCCGAAATCGATAATCAACCGATGACGTTAGAAATTCGTCCCGAAGACGAAAAAGGTACTTCACAAGAAGCACCAATTTCGGATCAAGAACATGAAACACAACCCATGCCGACGGTCAAGCACCGTGCCAGAGCAAGTAAACATGCTTAAACTAATACACGGTCGTGCATTTTGTCCGCAGTAATCTCAATCACACGAGTCGCCACGGTATCAATAATTTCTTCGTCGCTGGTATAAAACAACATCACCGCTTTACTCTTAATCATACCTTGGTTCAAGGCAGTAATACTTTCCAAATCCAAGTGGTTAGTTGGCTCGTTAAAAATTAACAAGTTGCCTTGTTCCAACATGGTTTTGGCGAGCATGCAACGAACTCTTTCACCACCCGACAAAACGTCGGCTTTTTTTAATGCTTCTTCGCCCGAAAACAACATACGACCTAACCAACTACGAATAAAGGTTTCGTTCGTGTCTTGCGAATATTGTTTTAGCCAATCCAACAAATTCAAATTAACGCCTTCAAAATATGAACGATAATCGGCAGGTAAATACGATGTCGTAATCGTTTTACCTATCGTAACTGTACCGCTATCAGCTTTTTCTAACCCCATAATACAGTTAAACAATTTGTCCATGCGAACACTCTTATCCGTCAAGAACGCAACCTTTTCGCCCTTGTTAATACGGAAAGATACATTGCGGAAATAACCATTGACAGTTAAGTTCTCCACCGCCAAAATTTCGTTCCCTGGTTCACGTGAACATTCAAAATTGATATATGGATACTTACGAGATGACGGTTTAATGTCTTCAATCGTTAATTTTTCCAATTCTTTTTTACGACTGGTTGCTTGGCGAGATTTACTTGCATTTGCCGAGAAGCGAGCAATAAAGTCTTTCAATTCTTGTGCCCGAGCTTCGGCTTTTTTATTAGCTTCTTTTTGTTGTTTCAAAAGCAACTGGCTGGTTTCGTACCAGAAATCATAGTTACCCACAAACATGTTGATTTGGTTGAAGTCAACGTCGCAAATGTGCGTACAGACTTGGTTCAAGAAGTGGCGGTTGTGCGACACAATAATGGTAATATTTTTGAAATCAAGCAAGAACTCTTCTAACCAGTGTGTACCTGCTAAATCCAAGTTGTTGGTCGGTTCGTCCAAAATTAAAATGTCAGGATTACCAAACAAAGCACGAGCTAACAACGCTTTGACTTTAATTTTAGCGTCCAAATCTTTCATTTGTTGGTCGTGGAATTGTTCGCTTACACCCAAACCCGACAACATAATACGAGCATTGCTTTCAGCGTCCCAACCGTCCAATTCGGCAAATTCAGCTTCCAACGCACCCAGTTCATTACCCTGTTCTTCGGTCATTTCGGGCAACGCATAATACTTTTCTTTCAAAGCAATAATTTCCGCCAAACGTTGATGACCGCCGATAACCGTATTAACAACTGTCAATTCATCAAAAGCATTTTGGTTTTGTGCCAAAGTTGAAATACGTTTATTTTTACCAACAACGACTTCACCTTTATTGGGTGTAATTTCGCCAGCCAAAATTTTCAAGAATGTTGATTTTCCAGCCCCATTAGCACCAATAATTCCATAACATTCACCCGGTAAAAATTTCAAATTAACGTCTTTGAATAAAACCCGTTTCCCATACTGCAAAGATACATTCACTACTTGAATCATATCTGTCAGTATACCATAGATAAGACTAAATTAAAACGTTATTTTATGGCTTATTTAGCTTGACGTGATTTAATAATTACCGCAGTAGTTACCAATGCTACACCAACGATGCCCAAAACACAAACAACAATGAACAAAACTTTAATCCAATCGCCATTAAACCAAGCATTGCCATCACTTTCAGGACAAATTTCACCAATGTTCAAGTGAATTGCTGGACGAACACCAGCTTCTTGTTTAATTGCTTTTAAGGCAAAGTAATCGTCAATTTTATCAGCAGCTTCATCTGCATTTGAACAAACACACATTGCGTATTCGCTGTCTTCGTAATCAGGAGAACGTAACCAAGCACGGCCATTATTATTTGTATTATCAGTCCATTGTAAAACGTTTTCGTGTAATTTCCATTTATTAACAAGTTCGTCAGCCGATGGCAACCATAAGATTGCATCAGTACCCAAACCATATTCGGCAACTAATTCGTTTGTAACTTCATTTTTTTGTGTAACATCGTTAATGTTATCCACACTGTAAGATAATTTTTCAACAGTCATTTGAGTAGCTTCTTCGTTCGTACCAATAACTGCACCTTTGACAATTTTATTTTTGTACTTATCGTATGCACCGTTGTTAAGAATATTTCCAGCTTCGGTAGTTAAGAATGACATAATTTTACTTTGACCAATCGAAACATCGCCAGTCGAACTTTTCCAGATGGTGTTAGTATAACCATTTGCCCAAATATTTGAACCATTGGTGGCAACACCATTTTGAGCACTAGAAGTCATGTTAAACACCGAAGTGGTATATGGGTCAGTCATCCAGAAAGTTGCAACTTTTTGGTCTTTGTTAACAAAAACAACTCGCCAGTCGTAACCAAAGAATTGGAAAACTTCACCCGATTTTACTGCTTTGGCTAAATCATCTTGTGTTACAGTATAATTACCATCGGCATCAAATAATACCTTACCGCTTAAATTTCCATTACCGTTACTTGCGGTTCGCACGGTCATTGCTTGTGCATGGAATTGCAAAGCAGGCACACTCGCACCACAGAAAACCAATGCTGCTAAGCAAACCATTAAAATGCTACAAAATAAGTTTTTAATTTTCATAATTTATAATCCCCTTTTCGAGTATTATCATACCAAAAAACAGGGATAAAAGTCAATATCCCTGCTTAATTTTTTTCAACATTTTTTGTTCGGACTTACTCAAAGTAGATTTACTTGCTGGTTTAACTTTTACTGGTGTAATGCCATCGCCTTTGGCGGTAACCTTTTTAGGTTGCACATCAAACGCCGATTGTTCAGCTTTAATGCCGTCCGTACCTTGATTTGGCCCAAAAACTCGTCGGGCAACCGATTGAATTAACTCGTCAGTATTCAAAGTATCAATCGCTTCTTGTAACATTGCCATTTGTTCAGAATTGTTACGATCGCTTAAATCAGCAGTTTCAATATATTCCATCGCACTGGCTTTGGCATATTGCCTTTCAAGGAACTCTGCTTCGGCTTCCGCAGTTCGTTCTGCGATGTCTTGTTTTTGAATTCTACGAGCTTCGTCATTTGCTTTCAAACGTTCCGTCAGTTTTTCCATGCCCATAATCAACAGCCATAATAGTCCCAAACCGACGATACTTAATATCAGCCATAACCATTCCATATAACTAAATTAACTTGAAATACAAATCTTGACAACTTATTTTATTGTCGAAGTCGTTTCAGCATCAACTGGTGCGACAACTTTTTTGCGTTTATCACGGCAGAAGATAGCATAGAAAGCCGGAACAACGAACAAAGTTGTAACTGTACCGAACAATAAACCGCCGATTGAAACAACAGCTAATGGTTGCATCATTGCCCCGCTACCACCAGGGTTAAAGAACGACCAACCGAAAGCCATTGGCACCATCGCCAAAATTGTCGTCAACGCCGTCATGAAGATTGGACGGATACGAGTATGGATTGCCGAAACCAAAGCTTCTTTTACGGACAAGCCATCACGACGAGCTTGGTTAGTGTAATCGACCGCCAAAATACCGTTGTTAATGACGACACCCATTAAGATTAAGCAACCAATCAAAGCAGGAATTGATAACGGCATACCGCACATTGCTAACAAGATGAATGCACCCGTGAAGCCCAACGGTACGCAAATCAAAATGATAAACGGCATCAAAAAAGATTGGAAGATGGCGACCATCACCAAATAAATCAACAAGAACCCAACGAGCAACGCCATACCCATTGACGAGTAAGTTTCGTTCATTTGTTCTTCCAGACCGTTGTCCAAAATTGAAACAGTTTTGTATTGTTCACTGTCCATTAGTTCGTCGAGATAGTCATTTAAGGTAGTTTGAATTTTGTTGGTATCTGCACTTGGGTTAGCTTTAACCGCAATCGTAGTTGCATAACGACCATTCGTCTTCACAATTTTGATACCCTTGTTTTGGTCGTAGACGATACTGCGAATACCTAATTCATCAATTTGTTCGGTAAATTTACTTTCCAAATCTTTGGCGAAGTTGTCCAAAATACCGCAAGATACTTCATACGCAGTTTCGGTTGCCGTCGCACTAGCATCAACTGTCAACGTTACGGAAACTTCGTTCGACATCAACGCACTTGCCATTGAAGATGTTGCCACTTCAATATCGGCGAAATTTTCATTTTCCGCACTGTCTTTGTAACTTTGTAACGCATTGTAAAGTTTTTCACTTGCTTCATCAGTCGTTAAACTTCGTTTATCTTTCAACTTAATTTCAACGGTAACTTGCGATACCCCACCCGACAAGACATTTGCCCCCGAGTCGTACGCAATCACGCACTTTTCCACATCATCGCCCAAAGTACTTAATACTTCGTCGTACAATGGTTGAGCCAAATCTTCTTTGTTTGCCACAGTTTTGCCGTCAGCGGTTAAAGACGCCGACACCGACAAAGTTCCTTCGTCAGTCGCAGGCATTAAAATGAACCCGTTAACTAGCAACAAACAAGCCGAACCAACAAACAAAACAAATGCCAAAGCGACTGTTAGCCATTTTTTATTGATACAGAAACGTAAAGTTTTGTCAAAAATTTGGTCCACAGCATGGATAAACTTTTGCCAACCCAAACGAACTTTTTGCCACCATTTCGGTTGCTTTTTTTCCGCCACAGTAACTGCTTTTGGTGTTTTGGGATTGATTTTGAAAGTTGCAACAATCGAAGGCAAGAACATAACCGCCACAACGAAAGAACATAACAAAGACAAAATGACAACCCAAACTAAATCGGTGAACATTTGCATCATTATGCCTTCCAAGAAAAACATCGGGAAGAAAACACAAATTGTAGTTAACGATGAAGCTAACATCGCCAACATAATTTGCGACGAACCTTTAATGCAGGCATCTTTGAGTGGCATACCCTTGTTGCGTAAACGGAAAATATTTTCCAAAACGACGACCGAGTTATCAACCAACATACCGACTGCCAAAGCAAGACCCGACATGGAAATGATATTCAAATTGATACCCATGAAATACATCGCAACGAACGTGCCGACCAAAGCCAACGGAATTGAGATACCAATCGCCAAAGTCATTTTCAAAGAACGTAAGAACAAGAACAAGATGACCAATGCCAATAAACCGCCGATGATTAAGTTTTCACCGACCGAACCGATTGACTGGTTGATGTAGTCGCCTTGACTGCTGGTGATGTCGAAAGAAAAATCAGGGTGTTCCGCTTGAATTTTGTTCAAAGTCTTAATGACGTTGGCACAAACTTCGGCAGTAACCGCATTGCTACTCTTTTGGATTGAGATGCTAAAAGTTTGAGTTAATTTTTCGCCACTACCTTGCCAAGCTTTGTCTTCGCTGGTCAAGCTGTTTTCGATGTTAGAAGTAACGGTACCAACGCCAACAGTAGTTGAAATTTTGTTCAAAACTTCACTTTCCAACCAAGCTTGTTTTTCCGCATCGTCAGTTGTTCCGTCGTAAGCAACTGTAACGTACATTACCGCCAACAAAGACGGGTCAATTTTCAAAATAGTTTTGTTGAATTTTGTGCCGTAAGCAATGGTATCGTCCAAAGCCAGATTTTCAAAAGCCAAAGCCAACGCAGCTAAATCAACCGTCGTATCGCTGTTGTATTCCAAACTCAACATCACCAAGCCAGCAGATAACATCGAAGTACTGCTGGTATTTTGGATTCCGTTCACGCTCGACAAAGCCATCAAAGCATCGTCCGTGATGTTTTCCATTTGACGACTGTTCGGCATCACACTTGCCAAGATTGCTTGCGGTGCGTCTTCGGTTCCGTTTTCTACCGCTTCAAGATAATGATTCAATAATAAATTATCGGCGTTGATGTTGGTTGGCTCGATTTTACCCGCCAAGTACAACATCATTTCTTTGCTGTCGTCCGCCAACAAAACCGCTCCCGTCGCATCGCCAGTATAACGAGTATCCCCGCCCACTGCTGTGGTGGCACGGTCGACGATTGCCGTCAACTTTTCGTTGTACTGTTCCATTAAATAGGTTTCGTTCGGACTTAACACCACAACGGCATAAGGCAAATTCATGGACGGGAACAAGTCCACCGACATTTTGGAAAACGCAAACACGCCCAAAACGATAATTGCCATAATGCAAACAAAAACGGTGTACGGTTTTTGTACACCTATTTTTGCAAACCAATTTTCCTTAATATTTTGATCTAATAATTCTTGATTTGTTGCCATAAGTACTTATTATGTACCCGCAACCGCAATTTGTCAATCTACGTCGGCAATTTTTTACTTACGCATTTTTATTGCGGTTGAGAATGTAGTGTTCACTACCACTTGAATAGTAAATATTTGTACCGTCCGTCCAAACTGAGTTTCCATTTATATATTGGTAACCATACCAAGTTTTTTTCGTCCAAGTTTTGGTTTCTTGATCCAAAACATATTGATAATTTGAACCATTAGAATAATAAATATTTTCACCGTCCGTCCAAATGTTATTATCGGCATAAAAATTAGTGTACCCATTCCAAGTTACAGGTTCCCATACATAATTTTCTTTTAAGACATATTGACTGCTTCCGCATGAATAATATGTATTTTCACCATCAGTCCATATATATTGACCATTCAAATATGACACACCAGTAAAAGTAATTTTTTCCCATGTGTAACCATCTTTTAATACATAGGTATCGCCACTTGAAAAGTAATAATTTTTACCATCTGTCCAAATACATTCCCCATTAAACGGAATAAAATCACCGTTCCATGTCATTGGTTCCCATGTATCATTATCTTTCAAAATATATTGAATTTGATCATTATAAGAAAAATATGTATCCACACCATCAGTCCAAACATAACGACCATAGAAAGGGCTATTAGAATCAAGACTTTCTAACCCGTACCAAGTTTTTGCGGACCATTTCTGCGTATCAACATCATAAGCATAATGCGTATCATTCCATGAATAGTAAATATTTTTATTATTATCTTGCCACAATCCTGCTTTACAATCCATGTAACTTTGTCCCCAACCATACCAAGTAGTTAATTGCCAATTATAATCACTATCCAAAACCATGTGTAGATCATTATTAGAATAATATAAATTATTACCATCTGACCAAGTATCTCGTCCATAAAAATTATTTGTATATTCATTAACAGTGCTTACAACTTTATTCCATGTATTACCTTCTAAAAGATATTGCCCATTGCAATAAAAATCATTACCAACCTTACAAATATCTTCCCCATTAAAACTGGTTACATTGACCCAAGTTTGTTTTTCCCAGGTATTACCATTTAACACATATTGATTGCTACCGTTTGAATAGTAAGTTTTTTCACCGTCCGTCCAAATATATTGACGATTATAACTGGTTAAACCTGTCCATTCTTTAATTTCCCAAGTATCGCCATTTAATACATATTGATCACTACCGTTTGAATAGTAAGTTTTTTCACCGTCCGTCCAAATATATTGACCATTACAACTGGTTAAACCATTCCATGCAATTTTTTCCCAAGTATTATCTGCACCTAAAACGTATTGATTACTGCTATATGAATAATAAATTTTTTCGCCGTCCGTCCAAACATCATCACCCTCAAAACTAGTTAAACCATTCCATGTGATTTTTTCCCAAGTATTATTTGCACCCAAAACATAATGTTCACTAACATTTGAATAAAAGGTATTTTCGCCGTCCGTCCAAACATACTTACCACTAAGATTTTTACACAAACCACCCCATGAAGCCACGGTAAGCCAATCTTTTTCCACCATGTTCGCCACAAATTTGGTATTTTCTTTAATCGTGGTACTGCCCGTCATTTTGTCGCCTGCCCCGTCAATTTTCCAGCCGTCGAAAGCGTGTGTGTCGGTATCAGGTCCAGTTGGCAATGAAACGCTGTTGCCTTTTTTGGTAACGTCGATTTTCCAAATTTTACCGTCG
>JAGAOQ010000001.1 GCA_017623705.1 Clostridia bacterium
ATTTTAACAAATTTACATTAAAAAAGGTTCTTAATCACAAGAACCTTTTGTTTTGGAGCTCCCGGTCAGATTCGAACTGACGACCTACTGATTACAAGTCAGTTGCTCTACCAACTGAGCCACGGAAGCACGTAACACATTATGCGTTACATAGCGAAAAAAGTCAACCATTGGTTTTTATTTTTTTTCGGCTTTTTCTTCTTCGGCTTTACGTTGATGATAGTTTTTATAACCAACACGTTGATTATCGCCACCGTCCCACTTGCGTGCACCAGTAACGACAATACCAAGGAATACCGCACCAGCAATAATAATCGCAATAATTGGAATAATAATATTCTTAGAAATAAAAATTGCCGAAGTCAAACATAAAAGTGCAATTACCAAACAACCAGCACCAAGTAAGATTAAAAATTTACGACTAATAACACCTTTACTGCCCATAAAGATACCGTCTAATAAGAATTTGACACCCACAACGCCAGCAAAAATTGTTGCACCCCAGGCAACCGAATACCAAGAGAACATATCAGCCGTCGCAGGCAATTCTTTTAACAACCAAAGAACTAAAACAGCGACAACACCTAAAACAATTAAGATGCGTGAAAAAAATCTTTTATCCATATATTCATTATAACGCAATTACAAAAACATGGCAAGAACTATCCCAAGACCTACGGCAATCGCTCCGAGCGATGCAAAGAATGATAAAATCTTCCAGCCCGACTTTGGTGTCTTACCATAAACTTTGCCTGTCTGACCGTTCACATATATTTGATAGCGATTGCCTTTATGCTCGGCATGGCTAGTATAAATCGGTAGCAAAGCATATTTATAAGTAACATTTACAATGCCCATTTCTTTTTGTAAATCTTCGACAGCACTACCCTTATACTTTTGTGCAATTTTTTTACGTACCGCTTGTTCCATAATTCCCTTAGCTTCTTCCCACGCTTCGTTGGGGTCTTTCGATGATTGACTCACCGTAAAGCCAGTTAGATAGTCATAATTAAATGCTTGCCCTTGGACTAAGTCGAACGGTTGAAGCATATTAAAAACTTGTGGCGTAATTTCTTCGTTAGTCAACACTAACAAATCATCAAAACGTTGATTATCAATACCACTGATTTGACGGCGGAATTTATGACTTTGCTCATAAGTTTTGCCGTCAATAGTTGCCGAGATGGTGCGTGATTGAACTTCAATGCCGTTATATTTCGTCATAACATCGACATCAAATGTGAACGCAGGGAAATAAATCCCATTTAATGGTTGTTTTTCCAGTGCGGAACGAAATTCATTAGGAATAAAAATGCGTTTAGCTAACCAACGGTGAAGTTGATTTTTGGCACTTTGCTGTGTCAAATCAAACGTAACCACAGTGTCAGGACGAACACCAGGCAATTCCTTGGTTTTGTTAACGTTTTTCGCACCGCAATATTTACACTCAACAATTAAATCATGTTTAGTTATTACACTTTTTGCACCACACTGATGACAACAGTAAACGGCAGTGTCCTTTTGCCACGTTGGTGCATTAGCTAAAAGTGCCCGAAAAGACTTATCAAAAGTCGAGCGACCACCTAAAATTGACAAAGATGCACCGCATTGCTGACATACCAAAGTCTTACTAGCGGGGTCAAAAGACATATTGCCATTACATGCTTGACATTTTTTACGTACAGTTGTTGCTTTCATAGTTAAAATTATAATTTATTACCGCATTCTGGACAGAACTTTGAACCAGCTTTAACCGCAGCACCACACTTGCTGCAAGTATTACCTTGACTAGCCATTTTAGCACCACAATCTGGACAAAATTTAACTTTTGCACCAACACTAGCACCGCATTGTGAACAGAATTTTGAACCTGCATTAGCATTTGTCATTTCGGTTTCGCCCATTTGAGCAAACATGCGTCCCATATTAGCACCCATGCCCATTCCCATACCTGCTCCAATCATCGAGCCAGCCATACCTGGATTTTTCGCCGCTTCACGCAAAGCATCAGCTTGTGCCAAACGCATTTCAACATCGGTTGTATTACGACGCATCATCAACGCAGTGTTTTTATCCAAAGCTTTTTCTAATTCTTCTGGTAAAGATAAGTTTTCAATCGTAAATTTAACTAATTCTAAACCAAGACTCTTGAAGTGTTCGTTCAAACCTTCTTTCACACGAGTGCCTAGTTCATCTAAATTAGCCGCAAAATCTAAAACTGATAAATTACTTTCACCAATCGCATCGGTAATCCCCGAAATCAAAACACTACGCAAGTGGTCAGTAATGTCTTGTGTAACAAATGAATGACCTGAACCAGATAATTCACTCAAAAAGACATAAGCATCTTTAACACGGAAACTGTATGAACCAAATCCACGTACACGTACTGCACCATATTCTTTATCACGAATTGTAATTGGGTTCGGCGTACCCCATTTTTGATTGGTAAATTGTTTTGTCGAAACAAAGTATACATCACTGCGGAATGGATTTTGGAATCCATATTTCCACGACATCAATTTAGTTAAAACTGGAATACTTTTCGTATCTAATTTATAATAACCTGGCAAGAAAACGTCCGCCATTTTTCCTTGGGTGGCAAATACAACATTTTGACCATCACGTACCGTTAAAACAGAACCTTTTGAAATGTAATCATCTTTCAAATCAAACTTATGAACGATGACATTATTTGAGTTGTCCTTCCATTCAATATTTTTTAATAAAGCCATTTATATTTCCTCCATGAGATACTATTTCAAGATAACACTAATCGAAGAATCAAGCAATAAATTTTCACAGCTGGCGATATAAATAAATATGGGCATCATTTGTGATTTATATGACGGTTGGGAATATTACGTTGCCCGTGCAGAACACGAATACAGCAAAAACCATTTCACATCGGCATTAAACGAAGCTAAGTTTGCACAAAAATATGCCAACACCAAAGCACGACAAAGTGCCATCGGCATTTTTATTGCCAAATGTTATACCGCACTCGGCGACTACGAAAAAAGTTCACAAACCTACCGTACATTGATTAAAGATGGCACTTACCTGCCACCAATTATGATGGGTTTAATGTATAACCACCTTGAAGAAAAACAAAACAAAAAAGCCAGTAACAACATTACCGTAGTTAAACTTTTTGCAAATCAAGGAGATAACGACGATGAAGATTTTTGAAATCACACTACTATTTTTAGGATCTGTGATTGGGGCTGGGTTCGCCACCGGTGCGGAAATTATAACTTTTTTTGGCGACTTGCGTTTACCAACTTGGATAATTGCCATTGTTATTGGTCTAACTATGTTCGCTATTATTACGCTTGAAGTCCTACTTAATTACCCCAATAAAAATCGAATTACACCGCTGAAAACCAACTATGCTACCAAACCAACATTAACAACAAAAATTTTCGACGTAATATCACTGCTAACTTACTTTATCCTTTTCACTGCCATGACAGCAGGCATCACCTCAATTACCAACCCATTCATTGCAATCTTATCTTTAATCATCAGTGCAGTCATCGTCCTTTTTGGCTTTCACAAACTTTCACGACTCAATCTTTACATTGTATTGGTGATTATCGTGTTAATTATTACAACTGCTTTACCGCACCTTAATTCAAGTTCACCAAAAGTCGACTGGCATTTTAATGACGTTCCCAACAGTATTTTTTGGGCGTGTTTATACGCAGGATTAAATTGTTTCATGTTTCCAGAACTTATCAAGGCGTCGGCACAAAACGTAAAACGTCGTACCTTGCTCTGGGCAGGTGCTGTAACCGCATTATTCATCACAATTCTAGTTACTTTAATTTTAACAACAATCAAAAACACTAACACACAAACAGCCGAAATACCCATGCTAACCACCGCCCCAAACTTTGTTACCTTAATTGTAATTCTTCTAGCAGTTTTAACCAGTCAATACACAGCTCTCTTTGCTATCATGCAACGAACGCAAAAGTTATTACCAAACAAAAACCGACCCGTGTTTTTACTGGTCGGCATTTGCATACTGACATTTTTTTGTTCATTTTGTGGCTTTAACCAAATTATTAGTTATACCTATCCACTTATTGGCGGATTTACTTGCGTTTTTTTGTTGCTTTCTTGCTTGCAGTTTTGGCAACCGTTTCCACGTCGTTAACAGCATCTGCGGTAGTTTCCGCTGGTACATCTTCACTAGCGACTTCGTTATTTACGCTCGCTTGTTGTTCTTCGGCCAACTTTTCTAACTTCAATTTGTTAATTGCTTCTTCATTAACAATTCCTTGCACTGCTTCAATCACAAAAGTCATTTCAACAACATTTTTGTCTTCGCCAATATTCAAAGTTACAGTCTTGAAACCCGGAGCTTCTTCACGAATATCTTTAATACGTCCCAATAAACCAGAAGCCATCTTGACTTTTGTGCCGGGTCTTAAAGAATCCAACATTGATACATAATCTTCTTGTGCTTTTTTTTGTTTACGTCCTTGAAGAATCATAAACACAAACATGGCGATAAGAACTACGCCTAACATAATATACGAAACAATATTACTGCTACTCATAATTTTGAGTATATCGCAATCAAAACAAGATTACAACCAAATTTTTTGTCGAAGTCTATTAGCAATGACTGTCATCATGATAAAAACGTTGGTAAAAAGCTTGTTTATATTCCATGAAACGATCTTCCTTAATTGAAGCTTTGATGTTATTCATGAGATTTAACGTCCAATGAATATTGTGCATTGACAATAACTGAGCACCAAACATTTCACCAACAGAAAGCAAATGACGAATATAAGCTTTGGTATAGTTACGGCAGGCATAACACTGACAATCAGCTTGAATCGGCGTAAAATCAGTTTGATACTTTTGGTTACGAATATTCAAATTACCATCATCAGTGATTGCCATACCGTGGCGAGCCATACGGGTTTGATAAACACAATCAAACATGTCGATACCGTTTTCCACACCCTCAAAGATGTAATCAGGTGTACCTGCCCCCATTAAATAATGTGGAACTTCAACCGGTAAATGCGGAGCAAGATTTTGTAATTGCTCTTTCAAAACCGTAAATGGTTCACCAATCGCCAACCCACCAACAGCAACGCCGTGCTTAATATAAGGCAAAGCATTTTCTAAACTTTTCAAACGTAAATCTTTGTAAAAATTACCTTGGATAATTGGGAACAACGACTGCTTGGGGTTGTTATGTGCAAGATAACACCTTTTCAACCATTCCAAAGTACGAGCATCAGCTTTAACAACATCTTCTCTCGTTGCCCCATAAGGAGTGCAAATATCTAATTGCATAATAATGTCAGCACCTAATTTATGCTGTACGTCCATGTTACTTTCTGGCGTAAACTTAAAAACTTTGCCGTCAATATGACTCTTAAACGAAACACCATCATCATCAAGCTTACGCAAATTCGACAAAGAAAAAACTTGGAAACCACCACTATCCGTTAAAATCGGAGCATGCCAATTCATAAATTGATGCAAACCACCTGCTTGTGCCACAATATCTGCACCAGGGCGTAAAAAACAGTGATAAGTGTTGGCTAAAATTATTTGAGCACCAGCGTCAGCAACCTGTTCAGGAGCCAACCCCTTTACCGAAGCTCTTGTCCCAACAGGCATAAAGATTGGGGTTTCAATGTCGCCATGTGGCGTATGAAAAATTCCAGTACGAGCAAAACATTGTGATGATTTTGACTTAATTTCAAATGAAAAATGCTCATTATTCATAGTTAAATTCCTTATGTGTCGTAATCTTAAACAAATCGTGAATTACATCATTTTTGTCGCCATTTTCGTAAAGTATACGATATATTGTGCTTGTTATTGGCATATCTACACCAAATTTTTGTGCTAATTGATACATTGCTTTAGTTGTCCCCACACCTTCGGCAGTACCAATCTTATCCGACAAACAATCTCGCATAAACTCTTCCCCATAACGACGGTTATGACTATTCTTACTAAACAAGGTAGCTTCAAAGTCGCCTAAATGGCTCATACCAAAAGCAGTCATTTTATTGCCACCCATTTTTTCAATCAATAAAGACACTTCATAACAGCCACGTGCCATTAACGCACCTTTCAAAGATGACTTACCTAAGCCATCTAAAAAACCTGCCGCAATTCCCATTACATTTTTTGCCGCAGCACCGACTTCAACACCAATTAAATCACTACTACGTAAGAATGAAATCAACGGACTCTCAAACTTTGCGACCAGCTCTCGCACCTTGGCTTTGTTATCGCCTGAAATAATCATTACATTTGGTTGCCCTACTGTTAATTCTTCAATATGACCTGGCCCAACCCAAACGCAAATATCGTTAGAGTCAGCAATATTTTTTCGTAAAATTTGACTCAATCGTTCCCCAGTATTTTGGTCGATGCCTTTCATGCACAAAACAAAAGTTTTATTTTGTGGATTGCACTTGCCAATCTTTTGTGAAAAATCTTGCATGGCTTGTGCACTGATTGCGATAATGATTGTTTCAGCAAAATTTATTGCTTCATCAAGATCGGTAGTATACTGCAACGCTTTTGGCAATTCAATATAACCATTCTTGTTAGTTTTCATCAAATCCTTAAAATATGGATCTTCTGCACGCCCCCACATCAAAACATCATTGTTTAGTTTTTCAATTTGGTACCAAGCGTGAAACGACGCCCAACGCCCAGACCCCAAAACAGTAATTTTACTCATAGATAAAGTATACCAATAATTCTAATTGCAAACAATTAAAATCTGCGTAATAATATATTTATGGGGTTATTTAACATACTGAAAAACGGTTTTACAATTGAAAAAAAGAAAAACCAAACTAACACCGTTGAAGAAATCAACGAAGAAGAACCGATTGAAGAAGAAGTTGAGGAGGAAGAAGAAATCACACCAACTCCTGTCAATACAATACCAACACCTGAACCGACAATGTTATCTTCTCAACCAACAGTCGAAGAAAAACGTTTAGAAGCAGCAAACGTTCTTTTAGGTGATAATGGCTTATCTGGTGGAGCAACCCCGTCTTTAATTCAAATTTCTCAACCTGCCCCGCAACCAGTTGTCATTCAACAGCCACAGATTGAAACTCAGCCAGCACAACCACAAATTTTCAATACTCATAACAACCATTCAGGTAATTTTGATAACGCTTTGTTGGGACAAGTCAGTGCTAACCAAAACCTATTAGTAATTTCTCCACAATCATCGGCAGAAATTTCAACTATCTTAACTAATTTAGCAAATGGCAATGCTTGTATTGTATCTTTGTCAAAATTTTCGATTCCAGAAGCTCAAAGATTTTTGGACTACATTTGTGGCTTTGTTAATGCAATCGGTGGCATGATTATGCAAAAAACGGCGTCAGAATTTATTCTGGCACCGAAAGGCGTAAACATCAAAAACAGTTAATTATGTTCATCACTGTTTGTTAAAACTTCAACACCGTTCGCTGTAATCAGGACGGTGTTTTCGTAATGTGCACTCAAAGAACCGTCAGTTGAAACCACAGTCCAACCATCGGGTGCAACTTTAACTGAATTATTTTCACTTTGAAAAATCATTGGTTCAATACAAACAGCAGTATTTGCTTGAAATTTCTTGCGAACGTGTTGTAGGAGTCCTGAATTACGAACAATATAATTAGGAATCAATGGGTCTTCGTGCAAATTTTTACCGATACCATGACCACAATAATCTTCTAAAATACTGTAATTACCTAGTCCGTCGATATAGTTTTGAATCGTTTTACCAACAACAGCAACTTCTGCCCCTGGTTTAATTTTATCCACAGCTCGGTAAAAACAATTTCGTGTTACATTGATCAATTCTTGTGCTTGTGGACTAATCTTACCAACTGGGAAAGTTCGGCAAGCGTCAGTGCAAACACCATTGAAACCAACACCACAATCGACAGTAATTATATCGCCTTCATGCAAAACCTTATCAGTTGGGATTCCGTGAATGATTTCTTCGTTAACACTGGTATTACATGCGTATTGATAATCATAGACACCCTTAAAACAAGGATAACAGTGACGAGATAAAATGTAGTCTTCCGCCATTTTATCTACATCTCGTGTTGTCATGCCAGCACATAAATTTTGGCGGATATGAGTAAATGTATCCGCCAAAACCTTACCTGCATGTCGCATATTTGAAATTTGTGCCGCAGTTAATTGCTTCATAATTTAGCAACAGTGTCCTTTACTAATGCGTAAGTATCCGCTGGTGTATTTTCCAGTTTATCATGAACAACAAATAATTTATTTTTTTCACGATAGAAATCTAAAATTTCACCATTGTTTAACTTAAAGTTTTCTAAACGTTTTTGGATAACTTCTGCCTTATCGTCATCACGTTGATACAAATCTATTCCACCGCATTTTTTGCACTTATCAATTTGATCCCAGCGAATAGAGTGAATCGTTCCACAATCACGACACATATAACGACCGCCCAAACGGGTTTGCACGATTTCGTCAGTTACGTCAATCGCAATGACTAAATCAACATTCATAACCTTATCCAGAGCAATCGCTTGGTTCAATGTACGAGGGAAACCGTCCAAGATAATACCCTTAGCACAATCTGGTTGGCTGATACGATCCATTAAAATTTCAATCGTCAATTCGTCGGGTACCCATTTACCGCTTGAAACATAAGATTCAAGTTTTTTACCTAATTCAGTTTGTTGAGCAATTTGTTCACGGAACAAATCACCAGTTGAAATATGGACAAGTCCAAAATCACGAACCAAAAAGCCAGCCATGCTACCCTTACCACTACCACTGGCACCATTCAAAATAATATTCATTTTTCCCCCTTTTGGATTTTATTTCAAAAATCCTTTATATTGTTTCATTAACATTTGGTTTTGAATTGATTTATCAAATTCAAGAGCTACTGAAACGATAACTAACATACCAATCGAAGTGAAAGCGGTTGTTAACGAATCACCTGCAATCGCTGGAATATTAGTAAATAATAACGATGGAACTAAGGAAACCAACATTAAGAAGATTGCCCCAAAGAAAGTAATACGATGTGATACTTTTTTGAGATAATCAGCAGTTGGTTTTCCTGGACGATACCCCAAAATAAAACCACCATTACGTTGAATTTGTAAGGCAACTTCTTCGGGATTAAACGTCATAGTTGCATAGAAATAAGAAAATCCCAAAATAAACAAAGCAGTAACAACAATATTTAACCAAGTACCTGTACCCATATAAGTTTGGTACCAGTCATAAGCTTTAATTACACCTTGATTATTAAAAGATAATAGCATTTGCATAATCAACTGTGGAAAGTTAACTAAGGCCGTAGCAAAAATAATTGGCATAACACCAGTAGCATTCAACTTGATTGGAATGTTAGTTGATTGTCCACCATACATTTTATTACCTTTAACTTGCTTTGCGTAAGTTACAGGAATACGACGTTCAGACAAATCGAACATAACAATGAAAGCGAAAATGAACACTAATAAAATAATAAAGACGATTGGTGTTACGATTGCGTCAATACCTTCGGTGAAAATTTTAACAATACTACTTGCAAAAGCAGTAACACCAGAGGTTAAAATACCGACGAAAACTAACATACTCATACCGTTAGCAATACCAATTTCAGTAATTTTATCACCAATCCAGACGGTTAACATTGTACCCGCAACTAATGAAACAACAACCAAAACTTGAATCAAGAAATCTGGCACTGCTGTCCACAATAATGTTTTACTGCTAACTGTGTTAACAGAAAGCACGATTGCAATAGCTTGAATTACTGCCAAAACTAACGCTACATAACGTGTTATGACAGAAATTTTCTTACGCCCTTCACTACCTTGTTTTGACAAACGAGCTAATGCAGGGACGGCTACTGTCAACAACTGAATTACGATTGAAGACGTAATGTATGGTGAAACCCCAATTGCAAACCAAGCACCTTTGGATAAAGCACCACCAGTTAAAGATGACAACAAGCTTAAAAAGCTATTAGAACCAGAATCGCTAACAGCACTGGAAAAGACGTCAGGGTCAATTCCTGGGATAGGCAAGAAACAGCCCACACAGTAAACCAACATCAACCCTAACGTCAACAGGATTTTATGACGCAAATCTTTTTGAGCAAAGGCTTCGCGTAATGTTTTTAACATTTTTTAATTTCTCCACCAGCTTTTTTAATTTTCTTTTCTGCTTCTTTTGTCCAAGCGTTTGCACTAATTTTCAAAGCAACAGTTAATTCACCATCACCTAAAATCTTAATACCATATTCGCCTACCTTAGAGATTATACCCTTTTCTAACAAAACTTTGGCATCGATTTGAGAATTTGCTTTGAAAGTGTTCAAAGTACCAACATTAACAATCGCATATTCTTTTGAGAAAATATTAGTAAATCCACGTTTTGGTAAACGACGCATCAAAGGCATTTGACCACCTTCAAAACCTGTACGCAAACCTGCACCAGAACGTTGTCCAGCACCTTTTTGCCCACGAGTTGAAGTTTTACCCATACCACTACCGATACCACGACCGATACGATGTTTTTTTGTTTTAGCCAACGGATGTGGCGACAATTCATTGATAATCATGATGTACTCCCTTAAATAATTTCAACTTTTACTAAGTGTTCCAATTTTTTACAAGCACCCAAGGTTGATGGTAAATTTGGTAATTCACGAGTATCACCTGGACGGCTTAATTTCAAAGCTTTTGCAGTACGGATTTGACGTTTTGTGCAAGAAGCTAAACCGTGAACCATAGTTACACGAATTTTACCTGTTGCAACAGGTTTAGCAACTTTCTTTTCAGCTGCTGGCTTTGCCGCAGTTTTTGTAGCTGCTGGTTTAACTGCCTTAGCAGTTGTAGTTGTTTTTGTAGCAGCTGCTTTTGTTGTTGTAGTTTTTGCAGTAGTTGCTTTTGCAGCGGTTGTTTTAGTTGCCGTTGCAGTTTTAGTTGTTGTTTTTGTTGTTTTAGTTTCAGCCATTTTTAATTTCCTCCTTAAATTTCTTCCACAGATTTACCACGCAAACGTGCTACTTCTTCACGAGTACGCATTTTGGTAATTGCTGCCATAGTTGCTTTAACTACGTTCATTGAGTTAGTTGAACCGTAACATTTTGCAGTTACGTCTTCATAACCAGCTAATTCAAGAACAGCTTTAACTGCTCCACCAGCAATTATACCAGAACCACCCTTTGCAGGCAATAACAATACACGAGTAGTACCAAACTTACCAACCATACAGTGTGGAATTGTTGCGTTACTAATCGGTACATTTTTGAAATTCTTTTTTGCATCACTTTCGGCTTTTTTAATTGCTTCGGCAACTTCACGAGCTTTACCTGAACCAACAGCTACCATACCTTTTTTGTTACCCATAACAACGACTGCATTGAAACGCAAAGTACGTCCACCAGCAACAACTTTGGTAATACGGTTAACGCCGATCAATTTTGAAGATAAACCGTTTTGTTCATCTTCTGATTGTTGACGAGGTTTACGAGGACCTGCATTTGAATACATAACTTTTTTGTTAGTTTCACGAGCATTTGCACGCATTTCCTTACCTGACGTTGACAACAATTTGTCCGCACTAACAGCGTCTTTCTTTACTTGTTCTTCCATTAGAATTTCAATCCTCCTTTTCGTGCACCTTCGGCAACTTCGGCAATACGACCTGTGTATACATAACCATTACGGTCAAAAACAACAGTTTTAATTTTTTTAGCCAAAGCAGCTTTTGCCAATTCTTCACCAACAATGTTAGCAGCTTCGCTCTTAGTTTTACCTTTAATTAAAGCTTTAATTGATGGCATGTTAGTATTAACGGCAATCAAGGTTTTACCCTTAGCGTCATCAATTAACTGTGCATAAATATGAATTAAACTGCGATATACGCACAAACGTGGACAACTAGCGGTTCCAATAATGTCGCTTTGTCTTTTAGCACGTTGTTTTCTTGCTAAATTTTTATTTTCTTTCTTAATCATTGTTTACTCCTTATTTCGCACCCTTAGCGCCTGCTTTGCTTTCTTTACGACGAACACGTTCACCACGATAACGAACACCATACATGTGATATGGTTCAACAGGACGTAGATCACGAATCTTACCAGCAACTAAACCGACTTTTTCTTTATCGATACCGTTAACAGAAACAACAGTACCAACACCTTCTTTGCCTAAATTTAATTCATTAACTTCGGCAGGTGTTAAAACCTTAAACTTAATGCCAGGTTCACATTTAATTTCGATTGGATGTGAATAACCCAAATTCAAAACTAAATCTTCGCCTTTTAAGGTAGCTATGTAACCAACACCGTTCAAAATTAAATACTTTGAATAACCTTCGGTTACACCAGTAATCATATTTTGAATTAAACGGTTGTACAAACCATGTAATGAACGGCTTAAATTTACATCGTTTCCACGAGTAACTTTAATTTCGTCATTTTGAATTTCCACATCAATTGGTGTGCGAATTTCACGAGATAATGTGTTATTACCTTTTGTTACAGTAACGACACGATCAGCATAAGTGACTTGCACCCCAGCTGGAATTTTAATGATCGTTTTACCAACTCGACTCATTTGTTCCTCCTTACCATACCCAAGCGAGTACTTCCCCGCCTAAGTTCATTGCTCTTGCTTGTTTATCAGTCATAATACCTTTTGAAGTTGAGATCAAAGCGATACCCAAACCTGACAATACACGAGGTAATTCTTCAACACCGGCATAAACACGTAAACCAGGTGCAGAGATACGACGCAATCCTTGGATAACTTTTTGTTCACCATTTTCCATTTTGAAGGTAATTTTTAACATTTTATTACCATCAACGGTGGTATTTTTAACTTCTTCAATGTAACCTTCCTGTTTCAACACCTTGGCAATTTCGGCCTTAATGTTTGAATGAGGCACCAAAACACTGTCATGACGTGCACGGATTGCATTACGCATACGTGTCAACATATCAGCGATTGGATCAGTTGTAACTACATTTGCCATCTTCTTTCTTCTCCTTTTTACCAACTTGATTTAGTGAAACCCGGAATTTCACCATGTGCGACTTTTTCTCTAAAACATACACGACAGATACCATATTTTTTCAATACAGCGTGTGGACGACCACAGATGCTACAACGAGTATAATCACGAACTTTACATGGTTTACCGTTTAAGCGTCCTCCACGTGCTTGTTTTTGTTTTAATGCAGCCCTAGCCATTATTTAACCTCCTTTTTGAAAGGCAAGCCCAATTTGTCTAATAATTCAAGGCTGTCTTCTTTGTTCTTTGCAGTAGTAACGATAGTAATATCCATACCACGAACTTTTTCGATTTTTTCGTATGAGATTTCAGGGAAAACTAATTGTTCTTTGAAACCGAAAGTATAGTTACCGAATTGATCGAAACTCTTACGTGATAAACCTGAGAAGTCACGAACACGAGGCAAAGCAACTGAGATAATTTTATCAAAAAATTCGTACATAATTTTGTTACGCAAAGTAACTTTTGCACCGTTCTTTTGACCTTCACGAATTTTGAAGTTTGAAATACTCTTTTTTGCAGTAGTAATCATTGGTTTTTGACCAGTAATTAAACCCAATTCTTCAACGGCTGCCGTTAAAGATTTTGTATTATCCTTAACATCACCTAAACGGGTATTAACCACGATTTTTACCAATTTTGGTACAGCATTAACGTTGCCGTATTTACTAGTCAAAGCTGGAATAATTTCATTAACGTATTTTTCATGAACACGGTTATGAAACTTTTTTGCAGCAGACTTAGTTGCTGTTTTGGTTTTCTTAGCTTCTGCCATTATTTATTACCTCCCGTTTGTTCAGCTGTTGCTGTTTCAGCTTTTTTAGCAGCTGGCTTTTTAATTGTCGATTCTGCTACATGTTTAACTTCACGACGTTGCAATGGTTTCTTAGCAACTTTTTGTTCAGCAGCTGGAACTTCTTGGTTTTCAGCATCTTTTGTTTTAGCTTTAACAAATTTCTTGTCTAAGATGTTACCACATTTTTTACAAATACGGTGTTTTACATCGCCTTCAATTTGGTGTCCAATACGAGTAGCTTTGTTACATTTACCACAAATAATTTGTACGTTAGAAATATCGATTGAACCTTCCATTTTCTTCAATTCTGATTTTTCGCCTTGTTTACGCATTTTTTTGTGTTTAGTAACAATGTTTACGCCTTCAACTTTACAAGTGTTTTTTTCAGCGTTAACTGCGATAATTTTACCTTTTTTTCCTTTGTAGTTACCAGCCAAAATTAAGACTGTATCACCTACACGAACATTAACTTTATTAACTGTGTTCATTACAATACCTCCGGAGCTAAGGATACAATTTTCATGTAACCTTTTTCACGCAATTCACGAGCAACTGGTCCAAAAATACGAGTACCTTTTGGGTTGCCGTCTTTATCAATAATTACAGCAGCATTATCATCGAAACGGATAACTGTACCGTCTGGACGTTGTGTTGGAGCTACTGTACGTACGATAACGCATTTAACTACATCACCTGACTTAACTTGACCGTTGGTATCACAATTACGAACTGATGCGATAATTGTATCACCGATACCAGTTGAACGACGCCATGAACCACCAACGTTATGGAAAGCGTGCAATGTTTTTGCTCCTGTGTTATCTGCACAATTTAAGATAGTTTCTTGTTGAATCATCTCATTATCCCCCTTACTTAACCTTCTCTACAACACGGATCAAACGGAAATATTTATCTTTTGACAATGGTCTAGTTTCCATAACTTCAATGGTATCACCGATTGAACATTCGTTGTTTTCGTCATGGAATTTGAAACGTGTAGTTTTAGTTACGACTTTTTTATAAAGCGGATGTGGAACTTTACGTGTAATTTCTACAACACCCGTTTTATCCATTTTGTTGGAGACAACAATACCACGCAAAACTTTACGGCGATTACGAGTAGCATTTTGCACAGTTACTTTTGTCTTTGGTGTTTTTGCAGCTGGTGTTTTAGCTGCAACTTTTTTAACCTCAGTCTTTTTAGCTTCGGTTGCTTTAACATTTGTAGCCATTATTTTGCCTCCCTTAATTTAAGCACGGTCAAAATGCGCGCAATGTCTTTTTTGACAGTTTCCAATTGTTTTGGATTTTTTAATTGACCGATTGAATGTTGGAAACGCAAGTTGAACAATTCTTGTTTTTTAGATTTATACGCAGCATTCAATTCAGTATCTGTCATATCGTGATAAATTTTAGCTCTATCCATTTACTACCTCCACTTTTTCAGCTGCTTTTTCAGCCGCAGCCGCATTTTGTTGTTCACGGGTAATGATCTTACATTTTACCGACAATTTGTGCATTCCTAAGCGTAATGCTTCACGAGCGTCAGCTTCTTTAATTCCTTGAATTTCATACAAAACACGACCTGGTTTAACCACTGCAACCCACAATTCTGGATTACCTTTACCACTACCCATACGAGTATTAGCTGGTTTCTTAGTAACAGATTTGTGTGGGAAGATATTGATATAAACCTTACCACCACGTTTTGTAAAACGAGTCATTGCAACACGAGCAGCTTCAATTTGGTTTGAAGTAATCCAACCTGGTTCGGTTGCAATAATACCGATATCACCGTAAGTCAACTTGTTACCACGGGTAGCTTTACCACGCATGCGACCACGTTGAACTTTACGTCTTTTAACTCTTTTAGGCATTAACATTGTCAGTTCCCTCCTTCTTTGCTAACTTCGGTACGAATGATTTAGAATAACCACCAGAATTTTTCATGGGGTTCAAAGCTTTCTTTTCACCGCCGTCATATTTGCGAGCAGTATAACCACCATTGGCACGACCACGGTTGTTAAATTTACGATCTTCACGATTGAAATTTGGACGTTGTTCACGGTTAGAACGAACTACTTCACCACTGCGAACACGTTTACCTTTAATTTCACCGTTACAAATCCAGCACTTAACACCGATTACACCGAAAGTTGTTTGTGCAATAGCGAAACCATAATCAATATCGCTACGCAAAGTGTGTAATGGTAAAACACCTTGTTGATAGTGTTCTGAACGAGCAATATCAGCACCATCTAAACGACCTGATAATTGAATTTTGATACCAGTAACACCATTTTTCATTGCTTTTTGGATTGCCATTTTCATGGTACGACGCCATGCCATACGACGTTCCAATTGTGAAGCAACTGTTTGTGCTACTAAATCAGCGTTAATGTCAGGGTTTTTGATTTCCTTAACATTAACTTCCAAAGTTTTTGGACCAATAATTTTTTGTAATTTTTGATTCAAAATTTGGATATTAGCACCTTTTTGTCCAATTAACATACCTGGTTGTGAGGTATAAATATTTACAGTAACAACAGAATTACGACGTTCAATCACAATGCGAGAAATACTGCAATTATTTAAGCCAGCTTTCAAACCATATTCGTCGTTTAATAATTTACGAATTTTATGGTCTTCCAAAATGTACGATGCAATATCTTTTTTAGGAGCTACCCAAGTAGCGTTCCAATCTTTATTTACACCAGTACGAAAGCCATTAGGATTAACTTTTTGTCCCATTATTTAGCCTCCTTTTTTGTTGCAGTTTTTTTCGCTGCACTTGTAGTTGTTTTCTTAGCCGTAGCTACTGCCTTAGTCCCCAATGGTTTAACAGCATTTGGTTGATCAGCAACTGGCTTTTCTGCCTTAGTAGCCGGAACTGGCTTAGCTGCGGTTTTTGTTGTTGTAGTTTTAGTTGACTTTACTGCGGTAGCTTTTGGTGTAGCAGTTTTTGTTGCAGTTGTTTCTGCTTTTTGTGCTACGGTCTTACCAGCAGCTTTGTTAACATTTTTTTGACCAACTTTTAATTCGTCCAAACGAACTGTAATGTGGCAAGAACGTTTCAAGATACGATCTGCACGACCACGAGCACGTGGCATCATACGTTTCATTTGAGGTGCGTTTGTAGCATAACATTCAGCTACAAACAAATTATCCTTTGCCATTGCTAAGTTATTTTCCGCATTAGCAGCTGCACTGTTCAAAACTTTCAATACAACTGGACTAGCTGATTTGTTTAAGTTTTTCAAAATGTTAACTGCATCTTCGTAGCTTTTACCACGAATCAAGTCTAATACAAATTTAACCTTAGAATTTGGGATACGAATATAACGTGCAATTGCATAAGGGCGTTTGTCACGATTAGCTTTTTTACGTTCTGTTCTTTCTTTAATTCCTCTGCTCATTTTGTTACCTCTCTTAACCTTTTTTACCTTTCGCTGCAATGGCTTTAATACCGCCATGAGATTTGAAAGTACGTGTAGGTGCAAATTCACCTAATTTATGACCAACCATTTCTGATTTAACATAAACTGGAATGTGTTTACGTCCGTTGTGAACCGCAATTGTATGTCCTACGAAGCTAGGTAAAATTGTACATGCACGACACCAAGTTTTCAAAACTTTCTTTTTGCTTTGGTCAGCATTCATTTCTTCGATACGACGTACTAATTTTTGGTTAACGTAAGGTCCTTTCTTAATACTTCTACTCATTATTTATCCCTCCTGCTTAAAATAAAGCGATTCGATGGTTTATTTTGTTTACGAGTCTTATGACCCAAGGTTTTCTTACCCCATGGAGATACAGGAGATGCAAATCCGACAGGAGATTTACCTTCACCACCACCGTGTGGGTGATCACATGGATTCATAACAACACCACGAACTGTTGGACGTACACCCATGTGGCGTTTGCGACCTGCTTTACCCAAAGAAATCAATTCATGATCCAAGTTACCAATACGACCAATGGTTGCATAGCAAGCTTCTGGAACACGACGAGTTTCACCAGATGGCATTTTCAAAATTGCATAGCCATTATCACGACCAGCCAATGTTGCATACATACCTGCTGAACGTGCGATTTTTGCACCTGAACCTGGTTGCATTTCAATGTTATGAACCATTGAACCAACTGGAACAACTGATAAAGGCATAGCATTACCAACTTTAACTTCAACGTTATCACCAGCAATAACTTTATCGCCTTTCTTCAAATCTAATGGTGCGATAATATAACGTTTTTCACCATCAACATAGTGCAACAAAGCGATATTAGCTGTACGGTTTGGATCATATTGAATTGAATCAACAACGGCTGGAACCATACGTTTATCACGTTTGAAGTCAATAATACGATAGTGTTGACGATTACCGCCACCGATATGACGTGTAGTGATACGCCCATAAACGTTACGACCACCTGTTTTTTTCTTGGTCGCTAACAAACTTTTTTCAGGTTTTGCATTCTTATCAATTTCGTCGAAAGTCGAAACTGTCTTAAAACGTGAACCTGCACTTCTTGGATTAAATCTTTTAATACCCATTCTTCACACTCCTTATTGCAAACTCTCGAAAAACTCGATTGGTTTGCTCTCCTTTGTTAATTGAATGTAGGCTTTTTTCCATGCCGATTGACGGCCTTCATGCTTGCCTTGACGTTTGATTTTACCTTGGTAGTTAATGGTAGAAACTTTTTCTACTTTAACACCGAAGATTTCTTCAACAGCATTTTTAATTTGTAACTTGTCAGCATCAGGATGTACCACAAATCCATATTTTTTAGCTTTGATTGAGGCAACACTCTTTTCACTAACCAAAGGACGAATAATCACATCATGAGCAATCATTTTGCACCTCCATATTGTTTTTCAATTGTTTTTACAGCGTCAACTGAAAGTACCAATACACGGTTATTAACAATATCCATAACAGATAATTGTTCACCAGTAGTAACCCCAGCGTGAGGAATATTTTGTACCGCACGAATAAATTCAATATCGTATGGATTTACAAACATAACTGATTTATTTTCTAATTTTAATTTTTCAATTATATTAGCAACCAATTTTGTTTTTGATTCTTTCAATTTCAAATCTTTAATTACCAACAATTCTTGGTCTGCTAATTTTGCAGAAATAGCCGAAACAAAAGCAGCAGATTTTTTCTTTTGGTTAATCTTTGTTGAGAAATCACGTGGCTTTGGAGCAAAAACAATACCACCGCCTGTAAATTGTGGACCTTTGGTAGTACCTTGACGAGCATTACCAGTACCTTTTTGACGATAAGGTTTCTTTTTGTGTCCACGAACTTCGGACATTGTTAAAGTTGATTTTGTACCTTGACGTTGGTTGTTATTCAAAGCAACTGCAACTTCGTGAATTAAAACTTCATTACGGTCAGCACCAAATACTTCTTTGCTAACTTCTAATTCTTCAACCTTCTTACCTGATTTATCAATAACATTTAATTTCATTTGTTACCTCTCATTACGCTTTTTGCTTGTTGAACAGTAACAACTCGTCCGCTAGGACCAGGGATACTTCCTTTAATCATTAAGCAATTTTTTGCGACATCGACTTTTACAACTTGTAAGTTTTTAACAGTAACTTGTTCATTACCATAATGACCAGCCATGTGTTTATTTTTCCAAACACGACCCGGGAAAGTACGACCACCCATTGCACCTTGTGCACGATGAACAGGACCGCCACCATGCGACATTCTGCCACGAGCATTATTCCAACGTTGGATCGCACCAGTCATTCCACGACCACGAGTGTTTGAAGTAACATCAACTAAATCACCAGCAGTGAAAACATCACATTTAATTTCTTGACCTAATTGATATTCAGCAACATCTTCGGTAGTAAATTCACGTAAAACTTTTTTTGGTGTAACACCAGCTTTTTTGAAAAGACCTTCCTCTGGCTTGTTGGTTAAATTCTTTTTTTGTTCAATCGCACCAACTTGGATTGCATTATAGCCATCATTTTTTTGTGTTTTAATTTGCGTAACATAGTTAGGTGTAGTTTCAACAACAGTAACAGGAATAACTTTACCTGTTTCATCAAATAACTGTGTCATGCCAATTTTTTTACCAATCATATATTTTTTCATTGTGCACTACCCTTATAATTTAACTTGAATGTCAACGCCAGCAGGCATTTCCAAACGAGTTAACGCTTCTACGACTTTTTGATTTGGGTTGTAAATATCAACCAAACGTTTGTGAGTACGTGATTCAAATTGTTCACGACTATCTTTGTATTTGTGCGGACTGCGAATAACCGTTACAACTTCACGAACGGTTGGCATCGGCACAGGACCAACGATTTTAGCCCCATTTCGTTCTGCGATTTCACGAACACGACCACATGCTGCATCAACAGCTTGGTAGTCATAACCCGACAAACGCACACGAATTTTTTGTTTCTGTTCTGCCATTTCTTTCTCCTTAATTTTATTTATCATATTTGGGTTTCCTGTCGTTCGCCGTGTGTTTCTTTTTTTAACACGCAACAGGCTTGCCAAACGCAGATTTAACATTATACTTTTTTAAGACTTATATGTCAACACTTATTCCAAGATTAACGAGCACGTCGCTTCAAGAAACCAGAAATTGAGCCAACCACTACTGCCCCAGTAAACAAGATTGCCGTAACAATAAAGTATTGTATTAAGTTAATATTAAACAGCTTTGAGCCATAATTAGGAACATCTTTTTCACGTTCTAGATTGGTATAGCTTGTTTGCAACCCGGCAAGTGCTGTGTTAATCGCGTCTTTGGTAACTAATTCATCTTGCTTTCCCTCAATCAAAATCAACTGAATATCTAATTGGTCATACGTACCAGTTTTATAGTTTTCTGGTACCAAATCATCACAAATTGAAAGCCAAACTTGTAAACGGACCATTTGTTTTTCAATACCTTCTTCACACAAGTTTTGGCGAGCATTTTCCAACGCACGACGAACATTAGAAATTGACAAATTATGTTCAGTTACCTGATATGCTTTTTGCAAACACGCTTGCAATTCCGCCCAACTTGCTTGCGTATAGTCAGTACGATTAAGCATTTCACAAGTCAAAATTTCTTTACAAAGCGGACTGGAATTTTCGTCAATATCAACAATAATGTTTTCGTATTTTTCACGTAACGTTTTCCACAGTTCCATTGGCTTTTCATACGTGATAATACCTTTCAAGAAACTTTCCGCAGTCAACTTAACAATATCAAATTCAGATAGTAAATTATTATCATTAACTGCATTTTCATAATCAATTTCGTTAAGCTGATTAACTACTTCAACTAAATTACGTAAACCAACTTGATAGTCTGTGCTTTCCAATAAATTTTGATAATTTGTGCCGTTTAATGCTTCTTGAATCATGTTTACTTTTTCATTTAATTCGGTAACATGATTGTTAACAATATAGTCAAATGTTACTGCTGCTTTTGCTGATAAAGATTTTGCACGGTAATAGCTTGATTTGAAGGATTCCCAAAAGTCAATCTTGAAACGCATGCGTACATCGGCATCAAATATATACACTTCCGCATCAGTAATAGCATCTTCCAAAGTATCACTTGCTCCTGTTATTGTATCGCTATAATACTTTGCACGGTAGGTAGTTGTATCACCAATTTGCTCCCAACATTCAAAAGGCATTGTTGGTTCTAAATTAGGAAACAGTTGCTCAAATGCAGGTTCAACAACTCCGCTTTCGCCTTGATAAATACAAGCATCAACACTTTCTTCTTCATCATTTGCGATAAAAGTACATAATTGTGCGTTACAATGGACTGGAACAGTTGTTGCCCAATTAACTGGCTTACTTGTTGCATTGGTAAAAATCACATCGTTATCAATCGCATTAACTGCAATATTAGTTACAGTATCAGGTATGTAAAGACTATCGGCAACATGCTTTGACAAAGCCCAATTCGAAATCGTAGTAACACTACTTGGAATGACTGTATCACGACCACCCAAAACTAACGTATCGTTTTCAGTATTTATTGTCTCCAACAAGCATTTACCAATTTCATCGTAATGATAGTTACTGTTTGCAGTAACGACAATATCGGTTAAATTAACCAAACTACTGAAAGCTAATCTTGTATTATCATTCAACTCAACTTCATCACCTAATTTAAGTGCGGTAACTTGCAAACAATTACCAAAACTATCGCTACTTAAAGTACCATTGCTGTTTAGTTCAATACTTTGCAAAGCTAAACAATTTTTGAACGCACCCTCTCCTACGGATTCAACACTGGCTGGGATTACAATCGATTTTAATGATAAGCAATTTTTGAAAGCATAACCACCAATGTCAGTTAGATTTTCGCTAAAAATAACTCTTTCCAAAGCCACACACCCCGAGAATGCACCTTTTTTGTTTTCCAAATCACCCATAATTTTTGTTACACTATTTGGAATTTTAAGTTCAACCAAAGCACTATGATCAGTGAAAGCATTTGCCGCAATTTTCGTAACTGGATAATCTTTTGGTCCAAACTTTACACTTTCTGGAATTGAACAAGTTTTAGCATTATAATTATAATAATTAACTAGCGTTACTTCTTCATCTTCCAACAAGAAATCGAACTGTCCCGAACTATCAACCTGGCGATCGGGAGTATTACGATAACTATATATAACAAGCACACAAAGTCCAGCCACGGCGACCAATAAAACAATCGCAACAAACACTAAAAAAATACGTAGTTTAGAGCTACGACTTTTAATGAATGTTGTTGGTGTTCCCTGCGTCTTGTCCATCTAGCACACCCTTAAACATAAAAGATTTTCATATTCAACATGAATGAAATCGCTTGAATTAAATAGGACAAATTGATGTGAATATTTTTAGGCGTACAATCAATCACAATATTATTACCGTCTTTGCGACAACCATATTGTTTCAAAATCGCCACTAGGTTCTTAATAACATCAGGTTCAGACAACTCGAAGATTTGGTCTAATTCTTTAAGAGTTGCACCTTCATCACTCAAATAAAAACGACCGTCATTAGTTGCAATTAAATAAATTTCGTACAAGCCAGAATTAGTCTTATACATAGGAACAGCGATTGGATACTTTTGATTGTTAATCTTACCAACCTTCACTTTATCACGGAAAAATTTTTCTAATTGTTCTTCTAGTTTCATACTAATATAGTATATACTAAAACTTTTATAACTTCAAAACACATTTTACAGCTAAGTCAAATAGGTGTTCACGCATATCATTACGTGAGTGCCAGTTGCGATAATCCCAACCTTCCTTATGCACAACATCACCAGCATACAATAAGACAGCACAATCCAAACCTTTGAACTGCGACACTGCATAATAAGCGGCACATTCCATTTCCACCGTTGCACAACCTTCTTGACGACGCATTTCAACTTTATCCGGAGTTTCACGGAAAGAAGCGTCCGTCGTCCAAGTTTTAATTTCTAGATAATCTTGGTTTTCTGCTTGCAAACAAGCAACAACTTTTTGACGGACATTTTCGTTAATCGCAACTTCACGTGCTGGCGGTAAATAGTGATAACTTGTACCTTCATCACGAACAGCAGCAGTTGCTAACAAAATTTTCTCACCAGTAATTGAATCGTCTAACGTACCTGCCCCACCACAAACAACAAATTTCTGTACCCCCATTGCCGACAAAATTTCCAGCATACGGGCGGCTTGCGGAGCTCCCAACGGGCAAAGCAAAACATAGATTGATTCACTCGGCGTATCTAGTTGATAAACTTCGGGACGTTTACCTTCAATCCTTAACTTGAAAGCTTCAAAGATTTTATAACTCGTTTCCATCTTGACAACCACGTCTTGAAAGTAAGTAATTAAGCAACGTTTTATTTGTTTACGCTTTGGATAGATGTCAGTTTTAACTTTGGTAATTGAAAGTTTATTCGCATCGTATTCTAAAATTGGAAACGGCTGTGCAATTATTTTATTTTTAATTTCTTTAATTGCTACTCTTTCTTCGCCATTTTCGGACAGCATATTACGCACTTCTTGATCTTTGTTCATGTAAAAATGTTACCTTTCTACCGTTTTTTTTGCAAGCATATTTATAGTTGTGGAAACGTTGCTCCAAACTTTTTTAACCGCAGGTCAAGATGGATTACACCTTATTGCGACCGCTGTATTGCCTGTACTATTCCCGTTTTTTGTAATCACAACTTTAATCTTAAACTTAACTTCCACAACAAGACCGTGGATTGTTACACTGTTAGCTTACTGCTCGGGCTATCCAAATGGTGCCCGCTTAACCCAAAATCTTTACCATCAACAACGCATCAATTTAGCACAAGCTCAAACCTTATCCGTCATCACTTCCACACCAAGTCCAATCTTTGTCATTGCTACGGCGGGGACAGTCTTTTTGCAAGATACAATTTTAGGTTGTGTTATTTTTATCTGTGCCGTTATTTCCGCTCTTATCAATGGCTGGTTATGGCAATTTCATCATGCAAAGACTGCACCACAACAAAATGTCAAAACACCAAACATCACCCAAACAATAAGTTTCACTCGGGCGTTCAGCGACGCTTTAACCAGTGCAACAGCATCAATCCTAAATGTTTGTGGAATTGTTTTATTTTTCTATATTGGTTCACGCCTACTCACATTACCGCCCTTGCTTGCTGGTATCTTTGAAATGACAACTGGTGTAGCCAGCACCATTAACCCGCTATTGATTCAGTTTTTTATTACCTTTGGCGGACTTTCCGTTGCAATGCAACAACAAATTTTTATGCAAAATTTTCAAATTAAATTTCATACATACCTAGCTTACAAAATTACGCATGCTATTTTAGCGTGTGCTTTATTAACTATTTATTTATGGTTTTTTAATTAAATAAATCCATGTACGCCCATAACGACGAGAGTCAATAATCTGTGCATGTTCAAACTCATGGTCCGTTTCAAACACGATTAAACCACTTTGAATAACATCAATCGCTTTTTCCCCATAATCACTTGCATAAGGTGGATCTAAAAAAATCACGTCGTAATCACCACCGATCGCATTTAAATAATCTTTTTTCGTAACCCGATAATTTTGCCAAATTTGACCGAGATTTTTTTTAATGACACTAATCGCCATTGAATCCGTATCATTAAAATGGACAAAGCTTGCTCCACGAGATAAACATTCAATCCCGTATGCCCCCGTTCCCGCAAATAAGTCCAACACACGTAAACCATTAAAATCAACATAATTTGCTAATAAATTAAAAACATTTTCTTTGACACGATCCGTCGTTGGTCGTGTCTTTGGTGCATAGTATTCGACTAACTTTTTACCACGATGACTGCCTGCAATTATTCGCATACTTAATCATATATCAAACTATGTTATCTGTTCAAGTTAATTTGCGAACGATTATCAAAAACGTTGCCTTGATAAAAAAGCAACTAAAAGCTGAAACTAAATTTTGTGCCGTAGTTAAATCCAACGCCTATGGTTTAGGTCTTGAACGAATTAGTAAAATTTTAGCACCACTCGTTGACTGTTTTGCGGTGGCAAAAATTGACGAAGCAATTACACTTCGCCAACTTGGTATTCGGCAAGATATTTTATTACTGGGTGTTTGTACTGACATACCGACTGCCGTCAAACATAACATAATTATTACACTGGAAAACCCACAACAAGCCGAAAACATGCTTAAAAATAATTTGCACCCACGAATACACATCGCCGTCAATACAGGCATGAACCGTTTCGGGATTTCATCAGTCCATAAACTACGCAAAACCTTACAACTATTAAGCCAAGAGCGAATTGAGGGCTTTTACAGCCATCTAGCTTACGAAAGCGACCAACTATCCCAAGTACAAACGGCAATCAAGCACTTCAAGAAACTTGCCCACATTGGTAAACAATATTTCCCACATGCGATTCTGCACACAGGTTGTAGTGGCGTCTTAAACTACCCGCCAGCACACTTTGACATGATAAGAATTGGTAAGGCACTTTATGGTGGTATTACTGGCACACAAACTGCCCTGACGGTTACATCGAAAATCATTGCTTTACAAAAACTTAAACCAGGCGAAAGTGTTGGTTACAACGGGCAATTTGTGGCGAAACAAAATACCATCATAGCCGTAGTGCGTGGCGGTTATGCCGACGGAATTCCCCCACAATTCAGCAATAAAGTTAAAGTCTTAGTTGGTAAAGACCTCTGCCCGATAATTGGACGAGTTTGCATGGATTATTTTTTTATTGACGTAAGCAAGGTACGCAACCCACTTACAAAAGCAGTTACAATCATTAGTCCACATACGGGACAAACTTTACTGGCCGTCGCCCAACAAGCAAACATGATTACATGCAACTTATTATTAGGACTAAGCCAAAGTAAAATTAAATCGATTAGTTAAACTTAAAATAATTAAGATTATAAACTTTTTGGAATTTAGCAATCCACATTGAACGATTATTGGTATAGACATTAACGGTATGTTTGACTGTATCATCAAAAGCGTTAATGTCAACATTTTCAATTTTTACCGACGATTGAGTACCATTTTTCAAATAAATATTTTTTACATTGGTATGCAAGTTACTGAAAGCGTAAGGGTGAATAATTACATCTGAATCCGAGAAACGAATTGTAATCTTTTGGTTCGTGTCAGTATTACTTCCCGCATTGACGAACGCATAACCAGCAATTTCTTTTTCATCGAAAGTTAAATCAGTAGCAAAGCCACTTGGATAATAAACGTGCAACAACTTGTCAATCCAAACAATTTTATTGGTCGTTAAACCATCGCTGGTTTTAACATTTGTAATGTTTGTATTCATGAAGATACCACTACCGACCTTATCGAATCTTTGACTTAATTTTGAGTCTTCGATTAAGAACTTTACAACTTCATTATCCGTCATACTTAAATCATCACGGAAAACAAAATCGCCAAGACTGCTGATTGATGGTGAGTACCCCGACTCGAAAACAACACTTACCAAGCTGGAACATGATCTAAATGCACCATCGTCTAACGATTTCAAGGTTGCAGGTAAAACCAATTTCGTAATGATATGATTTTCTGCAAAAGCATTCTTACCAATCACTAACGAACGCACTGCTGACGTTTGACGGTGATTATAATAAATTCCACGACCTTTGTGTGCAAAAGTAATTTGGCTGGCATTTACGCCGTCAAATGCATGGTCGCCAATTTCACTAACAGCACCACCAATCGCAATTTCTG
This sequence comes from Clostridia bacterium, assembly GCA_017623705.1. Taxonomy (GTDB): domain Bacteria; phylum Bacillota; class Clostridia; order Christensenellales; family UBA1242; genus RGIG8050. Next base: position 27,148 of record JAGAOQ010000001.1, read on the forward strand.
TTAAATTAGTTGCAACAGCGTTATAGAAATTCTTTTCAATTTTTGAAACTGGCAACATATAGCCATCATGATATTTTGCAAATGGAATATTCAAACTGGTTACGTTCGTGGTTAAAGTTTTAGCAACAAAAGTATTGTCTTCCAATAATTCGTATTCAATATTTGGAGTTACTTTTTCGTACAAAGCATAATAACTGTAAATACCTTCATAACTTCCATAACCCGTATTCAATTCGGTGTTAACCGTTTGGTTCGGCAAAATACGATATTCTTTACCGATTGTATTCCATAATAAGGTTTTGAAATCATTTGGATTAGTTTGACTTGTTCCCCAACCAATAAATTGATAAGTTGAACCATCTTTGGTAAAGCTTTGATCTACACCTGGTAAATAAATGCGACCTAAATAATGTCTGTATGCAAGTAAATCACTGATTGAATATCCTGCACCATCGACGTCATAGAAAGCAGACGGCGTATATGGTACGTTCGTGTTACCGTCATAAATATAAAACTGAACGGGATAATTTTGCCAGCAAGACGCAGGTTGAGCATCAAAAGTTAATTTGTATTTGTTACTATTCAAAGCGTTACTAATACCAACTTTATAAACTTCACCGACACGGAATAAACGACCATTCATACGCCAGCCAACAAACTGCGACCATAGTTTATCAAAATAGAAATGATAGTTATTTTTTTGTGCATTGAAAACGGTAAATGTTTGTCCATAGCTATATTCCAAACTTTCTTTCACAAAACCACTAATACTATCATAACAAATAAACTCATAAGTTTTCTTGTATGACTGGATCATTGGATTAAAATTATATTTATCCTTATGTTCACTATCGACATTAACAAATACTGGAATATTATTTGGAATACCTAACACCACGCTCAAATCTACGGCGACGTTTTCCGCCATCACGCTATTGATTTGTGTCCAATCACGCCCCATTAAAGCGTATGGCTCAATCTTGGTAACGGTATTCGCAAAACATAAATTGCGATTTGTATAATCCAATGCTGTTAATTTCGCTGACGGCAATACGTACATAACATGCGTTTTCGCATTAGGTCGTGCTACGTCATCGACATAATAAACAAAACCACCATCAACAAAAGCATACCAAGTTTGTGTATTATTGGCATCACCGAAAGTAACTGTTCTTAAATTTCGTTGTGAACCAGCGATTGCCGATGGGCTGACTACCAAACCGACATTTTCACTACTGCTAACAGGTAAAATAATGTGTGTAGCTATACCATTGAAAATAGCATTCGCTTCAATTTTTAATTTTTGATTATTCGCTAAATTCAAACCTAGGTTAATCACTGAATAATTATTGATATTAGTAAATGCGTAAGACTTAATTTCTTCAATTGATTTTTCAACCAAGAAATTTAATAAATTATCAGCGGTAACTTGTACATGGCTAGGCACACCGTACAAGACTTTACCATCTTTGCTAACAAGTAAACCTAACAAGGTTGATGCAAAATCATATTTTTCACTAGCGTTTAAGACTGCGGTCGGTTCACCATTTTCGTCCATTATACGGTAACCCTTTTGAACACGATAAGCTTGGAAATCATCACCATAAACAGGAGTTCCAGAAACGAGTAAGTTTTCACCGACATAAAATTCCTTAATGGTATTACATTGAATTGCCATTGGTTCAAGCGTAATCACACTTTCCGCATTTGAAGGCAAAACGATATGCACTTCACGGTCGCTGTTAATTACCACACTATCCCTTTTAAGTGTGTACGTACCACGTGGGAAAGCAACAATATCGACACTACCATTAAAGTTGATATTATCTGTTCCTTTCTTTAATAACAAGACACGGTAAACACGTTTGCCAACTGATATTTCTACAACTTCATCGCTACATTGTTCACGAATTGGCTCGAATTCAACGTCAAAGTCAACTGACGGTAAATACTCACCAGGAAACCAAATTTTATTTTCAAAGTATTCTTTGATTGCTGGATTAACACCATCGGACAACTTAGCTTTCCAACCGATAAAATTTGTTCCCGAATATACAGCCAATGTGCTGTCATCTAAAACACTAATCCCGTAATCAACAAAGAGCGGTGAATCATAACCAACTGTACTACCCCCTAAGGCAGTTTTATTGTAATTACCGTTGCTATATACAGGGAATTTAAGTTCCGTATTATTGTAATCTGTACCATTCTGATTTGTGTACTTCAAATAATCATAAATAATCGTTGCATAATCAGTAGCATAAACAGCATACAATTTTAATTTATAATTGTTTTCATTATGGCGAACAGCATAACGGTCAATGTTAACAAAATATGGCATACTATCGAGAATTGTTGTATCAACTTTGTTCGCTAGTTGCAACAGTGGGTTATCATTATAATAAGCATCATAAATAATTTCGGGGTTACCTGATTCATGGTCAGGTTCTAACGCCCAACCTACAAAAGTTCCCCAACTATCATTTTCAATGATTGATGGATCTAAATCATCACGACCGAGCAATGGAATAATTGCACCGTACGTATAAACATCATCGTCTTTTGAAAATAGATAGCCCGATAAATCATAATATTCAACCGTAACTATTTTTACTTCCGACAAGTGTCCATAAACTGTAATATTTCTTTTGCCAACTGGCACAGTCGTATTTTCATCAATAGCCACTAAATCTTCGCCTGCTACTTGATATGACCAGCCAAGGAACCTTCGACCGTTCGTATCAAACGCAGCATAGTTGCCATTGGTTTTCGCTACGGAGAACGGATAATAATCGTAGAAGTAATCCCCTTGTGTTAAAACAGTAGCTAATTGACTATTGTCAAGATTAAGCGTAACGCTTTCTAAATCATTGATGACGACTTGCAAATCATAGTTAACATTAGTTGTGTGTTTTGTTTGGTTAGCATAAATACGAACCTCCAAGATGTAGCCGTCTTCATCAACAGCAAGATTAGTTTCTAGTTGTGATAAAACTAGTGTCGTTAATTGTAATTCATTGTTAGCCAAAACGATGTTGTTACCAATTTGCCAGCCGTTAAAAGTACTCCAATTAGTATTTTGGACATAAGGTAGTTTAACATAACCACCAGAATACAAACGGTCCCCTGTTGGTTGTTTAATTACAGGGTCAACAATCAATGCTGGCTTATCGGTAATATCTCGTGTATAGAACAATACACGCAAACGTCTTGGTTTCCATTGGGCATATAGCGTTTGAATTTTAGTACCGACAACAATATCATCATTAGGTTGGAACAGCTCGCTTTCGTCAGTAAAAGATTTATTTTCTAATGTCCAACCAATGAAATCATAACCAAAACGTACTGGGACATCTTTAATAATTTGAATATGATTTCCATAAGCACCTTTCATTAAAGTGAAGTCTGGTTCAACATCATTTTCCCACTGCCCGCCCATAAAATCGAAACTGAACAATAATCTTTGCCAATGCCAAACCGCTTCAAATTCCAAAACGGCACGTTGTGAACTGGTATCAAAATTTGGAATGGTAAACCATTCACCAGCACAATAAAGTCGTCCACTTTCATCACCAACCAATTTCCAGCCCGTAAAAATTTGGTCATATTTCATGTAATTTTCACCCGTCAGCAACACAAAAGAATTACCAATTTTACGAGTATAAGTATTAACTACTGGCTTTTCGTAATGGCGACAATTTGGTAACGAATAAATATCACTACCGTAATTAAATTTAACGGTAACGTTTGTACCAGATGTTTGATAGTTAACTGCAATCGTAATTGCCCAATTTTCATTAAAGTAAACTGTTTGGTCTAAATAAATAGTTTCAAAACCAATACTTAATCCAATATCGGTGTTTGCCTTTAACTTAGCTGCAGTAATTTCATGATAAACACCTTTATGGTCATAAAAAGTATAGCTTAAAATTCGGTCATTATAATGGAACCAAATACTACCGTCCTCAAAAGCAACGGGTGTTTCAAAGCTTAAATTATTATAACTTACGTCGGCAAAGTTGGTATATGTTGTTCCCGAATCTAAATCAGTAAAGGGTTGAATTGAATAATGGTATACCGATTCATCGTCCCAGTAAACAGCACGTACTGTTAAAGTAACAACTAAATTATCCGATGCCCCGTCCAAAGAAATAATACCATTGCCAAGATAATACCAAAGCGGATCAATCATATCAATCACTTCGCCAGCTTCATAACGTGTTTTAATTAAACCTAAATTTGCTTTTAATTCAGGATATTTTGTCGCATCAATAAAATTCTTATTCTTGCCAGCTTGAATTTCCCAGTGTGAAAACTGGACATCAGGATTATCAACATTTTGATAAGCCGGCATCGTTATCCCAGTTTCACCTAGATTTACTTTCAGCGAACGATTATGACGATTAGCGTCTTTATCATAAAATTGAATATCCAAAGTACGGTACTCTAATAAAGCCGTAAAAGTGGTTCGATAATTAGGTGGATAAAACTTGTTAGTTTCACAAATCTCACTGCGTGAAGTTTCATTACCATTAGCATCACGGGTTACTAGTGTCCAACTACCAGCAATACCTGTTGCGTCAACTGTGTACAATAAATCATTGTACGTCCCATAGTTGTTCAAATATTGCCATCCTAAGAAGCGTGAATAATTATTATTTGGATCAATATAAACAGTTTTAGTACTGCTAATTGTTTGGGGAGCACGATTAGGATTATCCAATGCAAAATCATCTAGAACACGCCAGTTCTCGTTTAGCTGTGTCGCAGTTAAACCATCAACACTGGTATCAAAAATATTAACTTCTTTATATGGAATACCATTCACCGATAAAACGGCATATTTTTCAATACCGTCCCAAACGGCGTAGAGTGTTGTATTCTTTTTTAAGCCACTGGTATCAGCTAAAATCTTACCGCTATTTGGCGACAAAGACCACCCCATAAAACAAGCACCAGGTTTTAGCGAAGATGGTAATTCAACATTCGTTCCTTTCTTGATATTGATGGCAGCAACCTGTTGTGCATCAGCTCCCGTTTGGAAAGATATTTTAATACTAGGAAAGAATACAACCTGTGCAAGGACAATTAAAAAAAACAGTCCTGCCAAGCTAGCAGTAACAATACGGGTCAATTTAAGACCTAGATGCAACTGTGTCTCTTTCGTATCCCCCATTACTGAGATTAGTATATTACACTTCTATGTTTTTTTGCAAATAAAAACTCTGCAACTTCAAACTGTCCTGAGCCATAATACTATCACTCTCACAAATCACCACGTCGTTCCCTGGGCGTAAGCGTAAAAAGTTCATCACGACTGCTAAATCAAAACCATACTGCTGATCTGCCAAAGTCAAATGGCGAATTTCACCTTTCAAACCAAATTCAATAAATGAGATGTGAAAATGCACCTTAGGGAAAATGGCAAGTTTTTGAAAAACTGCTTCAAGGTTTAACTGACCTTGTGCCAAACAATTCATGTGTCCTAAATCCACCGTTGGCATAAGATGTTCCGTATCTAACGCACAAAGCTCGCAAATTTCATCGAGATTCCCAATCTGGGTGTATTTACCCATCGTTTCTAAACACAACCAAAAATTATCAAAACCGTCAGTATGCAACCGCTCTAAAATAATTTGCAAACTTTGTTTACAGTTACGAATCGCTACATCACGTGTCATTTGCATTTGTGAACCAACATGCACAACCAAACGATTTCCACCCATCAAAGCCAACAGTTCCAAACTACGTCTAATGTAGTGATAGTTTTTTTCGAGAGAATCATTATTTGCAAGATTGATGTAATACGGAGCGTGAACAGAAATTTTAACGCCGTAAGTTGCCGCTTGTTTCCCGATAATTTCGGCAGTTTTATCCGTCATGCGAATACCACGCCCAAAGCTAATTTCGTACGCATTCAAACCAAGTCCAGCCAGCCAACGTGGAGCATCAACACTTGACTTATTACCATCAGCATAAAACTTTGCATCATTGCCAGCAGGTCCAAAATACACCATTACAAAAACTCCTCCATTGATTGTAAATCTTCAAATTTAATTGTATCCAATGTTTTAGCTTGTTCAATTTTGAAATCACCAACACGTGTCCGCATAATTAAACCCGCAGTAGCAACAGTTCCCACACGCTCTGCTAACAGCTTGGCTAAACTACGAATATATGTACCAGTTTGGCACTCAATTTCAAAATAACTAGCATTTGACGGAATTGGTAAGGTTTCCCCAATTGCAGTTAAATCACTTGCACACTGCGAAAGTGGAAGCATTTCAAAACGAGAAATGGTTACAGTCTTTTTGGGTGGTACAAAGTCAATTCCTTGTCGTGCTAGCTCATAAGCACGTTTTCCTTGAATATGGACCGCACTAAATTTGGGAACTTCAATTTCGATTTCGCCAGTCATTGTTGATAACGCTGTGGCGATTTGTTCGGGCGTAGGAATAACATCACTGGTCGCCACCACTTTTCCCTCACAATCCAGTGTATCCGTCTCCTGACCCCAAATAACCAGCGTACGATAAACCTTAGTTGGTGCATGTAACTGATTTGTCAACTTTGTTGCACGTCCACACAACAAAACCAGCACACCGCACGCAGCAGGATCTAACGTCCCGAGATGTCCAACTTTTTTCAATTTCAAGCGACGCTTCACAATTGATAAAGCACGGAATGACGATATGCCACATGGCTTACAAAGATTGATTACGCCGTCCAAGTTATTCAATCACCTTGGCAAATTCAGCCAACAAAACTTTTAATAATTGTTTGTGTGAACCTTGATAGGTTGCTCCACTTGCATTCTTATGCCCACCGCCACCAATAGTTTGTGCAATTTTCGCAACATCAATTTTACCCAAACTACGTAACGATACATTGTATTCACCTTGCTTTAACTCGGTAATAAAAATTGTACTAATCACACCACTAACATCGGTTGCGTACTTAAACAACCCATGACGTGATTCGTAATTTAAGTTCCATTTCTTTACCGCCTTGTATGGCAAAACAGTAATCGCCAATTTACCGCCAAACGCAAATTTCATGTTTTTTAAGACGTAAGAAATCACAGGCAAATTGCGACGTTCGTATGCACGGAAATTTCTAAAATTGATAGTTTCAATATCAATCTTTTGTTTCTTCATCAACTCCTCGACAACATGGTGTGTGTATGCCGTAGTATTTGCAAATAAGAAACAACCTGTATCACAAGCAATACTCGTATACAAAGCTGTTGCAATTTCCAACGTAATTTTAACTTTCAAGCTTTCAAATAATTGATAAATAATCTCACCAGTGCTTGCATAATTTGGCATGTCGACTAAAACATCACACTGCTTAAATAACGGTTTCATGTGGTGATCAATCACAATAATTTTATCCGCTTTATTCGGTAAATCACGCCATGCACCTAAACGCTCTACGTCATTAAGGTCAAGCACAATCAACAAGTCAAAATGATCACAATCACCGTCTAAATTAAATTCTGGGACTTTACGAATATACGAGAACTTCTCAGAGATTTCTCCGTCAGCAAAAATTGAGACAGTTTTACCTTTACTTTCCAACCATTCAGCAACCGCAGCACAACAACCAATGCAGTCGCCGTCAGGGTTATGATGCCCCACCACAGCGACAGTTTGTGCCTTACTAATTAAAAGCTTTATTTTATCAATTTGATTTTCTAATTTCATTTTTTACCTCGTGCCAATTCCGCCAATAATTGATTGATACGGTCAGCGTTGTCTTGCCCCTTGTCTTGAATGAAGACTAAACGAGGAATACGACGTAACTTAACCACTTTCGCTAACTCACTGCGGAAAAAACCTGTCGACTGTTGGAAAGCTGACAAATTGTCCGTTACGTAAATATCACATACACTGCCATCATCACTTAACTCGGTGCGTAATATTGTTGCATTACGCAAAGCTGGGTGATTAACTTTGGTCATTAAAATATTTGACAATGCTCGATACAAATCGGCATTGATACGTTCTTTGGCTATACTTTTCATTTTAGAATTTGTACTCCTTACCGTTAAAGATAATCGGCATTTGCTTTTCACCAATAACGTCAAAAATATCTCCTACTTTAAGTTCAGGTGCATCTTTCAATTTAATACCACACTCTGCACCTTTCAAAACTTCTTTTTGGTCATCAGTCTTAACTTTCAAGCTATCAATTTGGTACTTGCCAACTTCATTCTTACCACGCATCAAAATTACCGTTGAATTACGAGTAACTTTACCATCAAGCACATGACAACCAGCAATTTGTCCAGCAGCTGAACTCTTGAATAAAGCACGAACTTCAACCTTACCATAATGTTCAATCGAAAATTGTGGCGTAAACATACGAACCATTTGCTCGGTTACGAAATCAAATAATTCATAAACAACGGTAAACGGATAAATTTTAACTTTTAAGCGATCAGCATTTTTTTGGATAGCTGAACTCGTTTTGATATTAAAGGCAATTACCAACGCATCAGTAACCGATGCTAAATCCAAATCGTTATCATTAACAGTTCCTACGCCCTTTGAAATTACACTGACGGTAACTTCATCGCTTTGGATATTAGCCAAGGTTTGCTCTATCGCTTCCAAACTACCAGAAACATCAGCTTTCAAAATAATGTTCAAATGTTTTTTAGTTGTATCTTTCATTGCTGCCAAAGGATCAAAACCACTAATCGATTTACCCATACCAGCTTTGAGAATTTTTTCTTTATTTTTACGTTCAGCCACAACTTGTTTCGTTAACTTTTCATCAACAACATAAACGTCAACACCAGCAGTTGGCACTTCGGTGAAACCGATTACCTGCACTGGCATACCAGGTGTTGCGGATTTAATTGTACGTCCCATATCATCTTTCATTGCACGTACCTTTCCGCTAGTAGTTCCTGCCAATAAAGTATCCCCAACTTTCAAAGTACCGTTCTGCACCAAAATAGTAACGACCGCACCACGAGTCGGATCCATTTTAGCTTCAATAATCGCACCACTAGCTTCCTTGTCATAATTAGCACGATAATTATTAACATCTGCCAACAACAAAATCATTTCCAGCAATTTATCAACACCTTCACCACTGTATGAAGATACAGGGATAATCATGGTTGTACCGCCCCATTCTTCACCAATAATGTTGTGTTCACTTAACTGACTACGAACTCTTTCCAAATTAAATTCTTTCTTATCACATTTTGTTACCGCCACAATCATCGCTAGATTTTGATTTTGAATGTGATGAATTGCTTCTATGGTTTGTGGCATTACACCATCATCACCTGCCACAATCAAAACTGCAATATCGGTAATCTTCGCACCACGTGCACGCATTTTATCAAACGCAGCATGCCCAGGCGTATCCATAAAAGTAATTTTACGATTGCCAGCAACTTCGACTTGATAAGCACCAATGTGTTGCGTAATTCCGCCGCTTTCACCTGACGCCACAGAACTATGACGAATACGATCTAACAAAGTTGTTTTACCATGGTCAACATGTCCCATGACAGTAACAACTGGTGGACGAGATTGCAAGTTTTCATCTTTGTCATCAACTTTGTGAATTGCGGAAACCATTTCCTCCGAAGTCTTTTTGTTACTACGTTCTAGTTTAACGCCAAATTCATCGGAAACCAAAGCTGCCGTATCAAAATCAATCACACTGTTAATTGTACACATTTCACCAAGTACCATTAACTGCTTGATAATTTGGTTAACTGGCTTGCCAATTTTTTCAGACAAAGTTTTAATAGTCAAATCATCGCCGTCAATAACAACAATATTTGATTTTTCAACTTTAACCTTGTTATCGTTTTCCTTACTCTTTTTGGTACGGAAAACACGAGTTAACATACGTTCTTCAATTTCTTGTTCTTCGATAATACCACGACGCAACAAAGCACGACGGTCCATTGCACTACGTGATTCTTCGCCGTTACCGTAATTTTTGCCTTTACGTTTGTTGTTGTCAAAATTATTTGGTTTAGGCATAAATTTTTCGGTTGGACGTGGTAAGTAACCAACACCAGCACGATTAGCCGTTGGAACTGTTGTTGGACGATTAACGCCACCAACTGGGTGTTTTGCACCATAGCCATTTGCCGTAGCTTGTCCCGGAGTCCAAGTACGACGTGTTGGGCGTTGTGCATTATTACCATGACGTTGTTCACGATTGAAAGGTTTTTGAGAATTACGATGTAACAAGCTGGTATCTGGGACACCTGGACGTCCAAAACGACCTGACATTTTGGAAACAAAAGGTTTTGCCGTTTCCACTGATGTAGGAGCTGTTTTTACACTTGCATTTTCATTTGAATTTGCGATCACTGGATTTGCGGTTGACGTCGTAGCTTTTGCATCTTGTTTGCCAGCAACTTTATCATCAAAAGCATTCTCAGCTTTGAGTCTTTCTTCTTCACGTTGTTTACGTAATTCAGCATATTTTTCTTGATTGATTTTTTGACGTGCCTCATCTTCTTGCTTCTTCAAGTCAGCACTAACCTTTTGGCGTAGATTAACCAAAACGACTTCCAAATCACCACAAGTTTGACGACACTGTGTGCGTAAATTTTGAATCTCGGGTACTAAATCGCCAATCGTTTTAATCGTTTCTAAAACTGCCATAAATTAAATTATATACTTTATTTTAATTATATGCAAGTCTTACATCTTAACGTTAGACACCAGTATGTCCAAAGCCACCAACGCCCCGTACAGTATCACTCAAATTATCAACCACCGCAAAGTCAGCTTGCACGTAAGGCATAAACAAAATTTGAGCGACACGATCACCATTTTGCACCGTCCTTATTTGTGTACCGTGATTATGCAACACGACCACAACTTCGCCACGGTAATCAGCATCAATGACACCAACCTTATTTGCTGGTGCTAAATCCTGCTTACAACTTAAACCGCTACGAGCAAATACCAAGCCAACTAAGCCAACAGGAATTTCAAAGGCAACACCCGTCGAGATTACTTTGGTTTCATTGGGAGCAATGGTAACAGGTGCATCTAAAACTGCATACAAATCAGCCCCTGCCGAACATATTGTTCCATAAGTTGGAACTTTGGCGTTTGCATGCAGCTTTTTCATTTTAATTGCGGTATGCACTACTTGATTAAATTCATTTACTTTTGTTTCCATTTTTAATTTTCCCCTTTTGCTAAATTATCTTGCCAGAGAACAATTTTGCCTGCTTGTAATGTTTTAGCAACATCAATCAAACGTTGGTTTGCCGAGCCACGGTATTGCAACATCGGGTTAGCTTGTTGCTTATCAAATAAGCCATCAACTAACACATCAACGTAATCAAAAATTTTACGGTCAACAACGTTTTCAAACAAGAACCCTGTCCAAATCCATAAAGACTTGTGTGGAAATTTTTCCTTAAACATTTGTGCAATTTGAATTGTGCCTGCAATATTATTCGGGTGTAACGGCTCACCACCGAGAATCGACAATCCTTTAATATGCTCTGCACTACAAAGTTGCATCAACTGATTCAAAGTTTCTGCGTCTAATGGTTTTCCGCCTTGAAAATCATGAGTTTCTGGATTAAAGCAATCTGGACAGTGAAAGGTACAACCTTGCAAAAATATTGAGACACGCACACCAGGTCCATTCGCAATATCCATTTTTCGAATCTTGTTATAACGAATCATTATGCGTCCTTATTATCTAAATGCAAGACACGTTCTTTAATTTCCTGAGTACGTCCCTTGTTCCAGAAATTAGTTCCAATATAGCCGCAAGTACGACGTGCGACATTTAATTTAGAATGATCACGGTTACCGCACGCTGGACAATACCACTCAAATTTATCATCAATCAAGATTTCGCCAGTGAAACCACATTTTTGGCAATAGTCTGATTTGGTGTTAATTTCAGCGTACATAATATTGTCATAGATGAAACGAATAACTTCCATGACTGCATCTAAGTTATTAGTTAAGTTTGGGGCTTCAATATAAGAGATTGCACCACCTGGACTCA
>JAGAOQ010000010.1 GCA_017623705.1 Clostridia bacterium
AATTTTTACCACTTCGCAAACGCTCCAACAATTCATGACCTTCTTGCATCACTGTTAAGTCGGCAGCAAAATCCAAATCGAAAACTTTATCAAAACCTGCCTGACGCAAAGCACTTACCATTTTACCTTGTACGTTGCTTCCCGTCGGTAAACCAAAACCTTCACCCAAGGTAACTCGGACACTGGGTGCAGTCGCAATCACACAATGAATCGTCGGGTCGCTCAATTTTGCTAACAACAACGGCAAGTTACTATCTTCGACCAATGCTCCGGTCGGACAATGTGCAACACACTGTCCGCAAGCAATACAGTTTGTGCTGGACAAACCTTCGTCAAAAGCACAACCGATTTTGCCTTCAAAGCCACGCCCCAACGTACCTAACACGCCGACTTGTTGCATGTCATGACAAACTTTCACGCAACGACCACAGCGAATACATTTGCCGTTATCACGGATAATGTGATTGTCTTTGCTGATTGCTGGTAATGGTTGACTGCGTTCATAAGTTGTTTGCTTGGCACCGTACTGCGTGGCAAAACGTTTCAAGCGACAATCTTCGGCACGAGAACAAGACAAACAGTCTAAACGGTGGTCCGCCAAAAGTAATTCCAAAATATTTTTCCGAGCATTAAAGACCTCGGCATCGTTCGTAATAATTTGCATGCCGTCCGCAATTTGTGTATTACAGGCGGTAACAAAACCACGACGTCCCACAACTTTCACCAAACAAACACGGCAGGACGCAATCGCCCCGATACTCTTTTCGTAACACAAGGTAGGAATTTGAATCCCGACCGCTGTGCAAGCCGACAAAATGGTTTGCGGTTGGTTAAATTCGTAAGGTTGTTGGTTAATCGTAACTTTCATTTGTGAGTACCTCCTGTAATCGCCTGAACGGGACAAATTTTTGCACACAAACCACACTTCACGCAGATGGCAGGGTCAATGTGGTGGCGTGTTTTTGGTGTTCCACTAATGGCTTGCACCGGACATTTTTTCGCACACAAACCACAACCCACACATTTATCGGTAATGTGGTAACCTTGCAGGCAAACACCCGCAGGACATCGCCCTTGCAAGTGAGCAAGAAATTCATCGTGAAAATATTTTAAGGCACTTAACACTGGGGCAGGACTGCTTTGCCCAAGTCCGCACAAACTGGTATCCATGATTTGCTGTGCCAGTGTACGAATTTTATCCAAGTCTGCTGGTGTGCCTTGACCTTTGGTAATCTTGTCGAGCATGGCTTCCAGCTTCTTTGTCCCGATACGGCAAGGTGTACATTTACCGCAACTTTCGTCCGCCGAGAAACGTAAAAAGAATTTCGCAAAGTCGACCATACAAGTTGTTTCGTCCAAAACAACTAAACCACCCGAACCTAAAATTGCCCCCACGGCTTTAATACTGTCGTAATCCAACGGCGTATCAAACAAACTGGCAGGAATACAACCACCACTCGGTCCACCGATTTGCACCGCTTTAATCGTATGCCCAGGTTTTGCTCCGCCACAGTGTTGATAAACTAATTCCGCAATTGTCGTGCCGAGCGGAACTTCGATTAAACCGCTTTTTTGCACCGCACCCGATACGGCAAAAATTTTAGTATTTTGAAAATGCTCCGCACCGTACAAAATAATGTTTGGAATATTCGCCAAAGTTTCAACGTTGTTAATCATTGTCGGTTGCCCGTACAAACCCGCTTCGGTGGGATAAGGCGGACGGGGATTTGGTTCGCCACGTTGCCCCATTACGCTATTCATTAAAGCGGTTTCTTCACCACAAACAAAAGCTCCTGCCCCTAAGCGAATTGCTACGTCAAAATCTTGCCCAAGATAACCCGCATGGCGAGCTTGTTCAATCGCCGTTTGTAAATTCGCTACTGCTAACGGATATTCCGCACGGACATAGATGACACCTTGTTTTGCTCCGACCGCATAACCCGCAATTATCATTGCTTCCAACAAAGTATGTGGACATTGCTCCATAATCGCACGGTCCATAAAAGCCCCTGGGTCGCCTTCGTCGCCGTTACAGATAACGTACTTTTCGGTCGCTTGTGCAGACGCCAAAAAACGCCACTTTTGTGCCGTTGGGAAACCAGCTCCACCACGCCCACGCAAACCACTTGCCTCAATAATTTGAATTACTTTGGCAGGTGTGATGTGTTCCTTGTGAATTTTTTGAATTGCCTCATATTTACAATTACCGAAGTTCATCAATAATCTCCTTCATACGTGCAACAGTTACATTTTCGTAAATTTGGTCGTTGACCATCACCACGGGGGCAGACGAACACTTCCCTAAACAACGAGTATTTTTTTGAATGGAAAACTTACCGTCGGCAGTAACTTCACCTTCCCCGATACCCAGTTCTTTTTTTAACATGGCAAGAATTTTTTCCGCACCCGCAATAAAACAAGCTGTCCCCGTACAAATGGCAATGACGTTTTTTCCTTGCGGAGTAAAAGTAAACTGTTGATAAAAGGAAGCAACCGAATAAACTTGCGTCGGCGAAACGTGAAATTGTTTGGCAATTCGTTCGACCGCACTGCGAGTTATGTAACCCGCTTGTTGCATTTCGTTTTGCAAGGCAACAATGATACTATCTGGAATCATTATTGTTTCACCGCCTCCAACTTACGCAACGGGAATGGCAACCTAGCTCCTTTTTTGCGGTAGTCTTTTAAGAGTTGCTTCTTCACAAATGACGGACGCAAATCCAACTTTTCAATTTCGTCTATATTCAACCAAACTGGATTGTAATAACCACCCTTACGTTCGGGGTCAGTGTATTCTTCGGCATCAGTTTTTTGTGGCTCACCACTTTGATATTCACACACCATAAATGATTGCCAGCCATCGCCACGATTATGCTTGTGGTCTTCGTACCAAAATTTATAAAGTTCACGGAACGGACGAGCAACAATGCTGGTTTCTTCCAATACTTCTCTGGCACAAGCTTCGGTTAAAGTTTCGCCAGCGTCAAGATGTCCACCCGGGAAAACATAATATTCTTGTCCATCACGTTGACGGTGAATTGCTAATAATTGATGATCACGAATCACAATGCCACGAGCAATGATACTCGGTTCTTTTTGCCAAGCTTTTAATTTTGGTGGTTTGCTAAAACCCGTCAATAATTGTTGCATTTGATATTGCACACGGTCGCCCAACTGGTTCATACCGTCTTTG
This sequence comes from Clostridia bacterium, assembly GCA_017623705.1. Classification (GTDB taxonomy): domain Bacteria; phylum Bacillota; class Clostridia; order Christensenellales; family UBA1242; genus RGIG8050. The sequence continues at coordinate 3,194 of JAGAOQ010000010.1, forward strand.
GTCATGCGTCCGTCTTGCAAATATGCCGTACTATCAATCGCTGTCCCAACTTTAATTCGAGTTAAACGGAACAAGCGGAACGGACGGTCAGTAACTAACGGAATAATCGGCACACCGGCACGCAAAGCAATCATAGCAATACCGTTTTGAATTTTAATTTTATCGTCGGCATTAAAAGAACGATGACCTTCGGGCATCACAATCAAAGTACGGTTCTTTTGCAAAATTTTTTGGCTATCACGTACCAAAGCTAATTCCGCATCACTTTTCACAGGAATACAACCTAAATTCTTAAAGAACCAACGGTTAAACTTTTTCTTAAATAATTCGCCTTTCACCCAAAAATTACTTTTGCGGAAAACATCAATAACTAACATCGGGCCGTCCAAAGCGTTACGGTGATTCATCGCCAAAATAACGGGCTTACCACGGTATTTGCGAAGTTCCTTTTTGTTAATCCATTTTGTCCAAAATAACAACTTGAACGGAATGTAACAGATGAGTTTGAGTAAAAATCTTAACATGTAATCATTTTAATATAATCGACAACATTTCGTCCACCACTTCATCTGCTTTACGGCCAGTCGTATCAAACTCGACCGCATCGGCAACTTTGATTAAAGGTGCAACTTCACGTTCCATATCTAAACGATCTCTCTCGGCGGTCAGTCGTAACACTTCTTCGTAAGTGATGTTTTCCCCTTTCTGCACAAAATCATAGTGGCGACGTTTCGCACGTTCTTCCAAACTGGCGGTTACATAGAACTTAAAATCTGCGTGTGGGAAAGCAACCGAAGTCGTTTCACGGCCTTCCACAACTAAACTTTGGTTGTCAGCCGTCGCATGCTGGATTTGGTGGACACGGTCTTGCACCGCTGGGTCAAGTGCCAACACCGGCACACGAGCCCCGACTTCAACAGTACGGATTTGTTGTGTAATATCTTCCCCGTCGAGATAGACTAACGTTTGCTTATCTGCCCCGCATTGAATTTCAATTTTACTTTGCGTGTAGTCTTGACCACGTAAATCGCAAACCGCAATCGCACGGTAAATTGCCCCCGTATCTAAACATAAAATATTTAATTTTTTTGCCAACATTTTGGCGATTGTACCTTTCCCGCTTGCCGCTGGACCATCTATTGCTATAATCATCTTAAAATAAACTGTAACACGGAGTTGTTTTTTTGCAAACTAAATTCGACTTGTAAAGCGTGGTAAAGCGTGGTAGCATATATCGTTAATTAGACGCTTGCTGTCCGCTTGACGGGCAGAGGAAAGTCTGGGCATCAAATGGCATCATGCAAGTTAACGGCTTGTCACGGCGACGTGAAGGACAGTGCAACAGAAAGCAAACCGCCCGTACGGGTAAGGGTGAAACGGCGGAGTAAGAGCCCACCGCACTGCAAGTGATTGTAGTGGCAATGTAAACCCCATGAGATGCAAGGTTAGCGGTTGAGATTTAATGGCGGCCAGTCAACTCGACCCATACACCGCGTGAGCGTATCGGCAACGGTACGCCAAGATAGATAAGCGTCCTCGACATAACCCAGCTTACAATTAACTTAAAGAAACCCGCACGGGTTTTTTTAATGCACTTTTTTATGAGTAGACCAATACACTAACGTATGGAACAGCCAACCGTAATCACAATCCGTACAACGCCCGATGCTTTGGTAAAAATTTACGACGATACTCGGGACGAAGTCATTTACGTTGATAACGTTGACGAAGAAAATCAAACTGCCCCCGTAACCTTACCAGCCAGTGGCGGACATTATTTTATTGACGTTACCGTTTTTAATTAAATAGTGTTTGGACAAAAGATGTTTATGTAGTATGGTGAGCTTATGTTTCGGCGAAAACTAATGATAAATCTAGCGATAGTGTTAGTCTGCACCGCAGTAGCTTTAACTATCCCTGTGATTGTCAAGAACCAGCCAAAAGCAAACTACTCTGCCAACAACGGTAATGCTACCAGTACGATGAGTTATCAATTAGTTAGCAAATTTGTCGGGGACGAATACGCACATACCGACAACAATTTGGTTTGGCAAGTTTATCAAGTCCAAAATGGTTTAGTCGTTAACGATTGGCAAGCAATTTATCAAGCACTCAGTCAGCAGAATCAACTCATTTATGATACAACCAATTTAACCTTAACACCTTATGGTTTACGTTTTCGTAATCTCAATACTGCCGAAGATTACGCTAACTTATACGCCAACGGTTATAGTAGTATTGTTACTTACCAAGGTCGTACCTGCGTAATTAAATTAAACATCTCGGCGACGGTTAACTAACCAACCCGCACCGACAAAAGTTACCACATAAAGCACGGGAATGATAATTCCACGTAGAACCATGCTTGAAGTAAATTCTGGCATCATCAGGGACGCTTCGACGATGTCAGTCAGTAAGTTTGGTAAATTGTAGTACATCACATTAAAATCAATTTTTAACAATGAAATAATCAAACTCAATACCACAAACACGCAATCAACCCCAATTAAGTTAATGGCAATACTACCACCAAGCTTATTCAACAACATTGCAACGCCAAAGAACAAACCGTGATAACCAATGATGACCCACAACTGCAAAGCCAATGCTTGCCCCACTGCCGTAATAAAACTACCAACTTCGCCACCAAAACAACAAGTCAGCAGAAAATTAAAACCCCAATACAACAAAGCAGTTGCCAAGGTAACACCCAAAGAAACAGCATACTTTACCCAATAAACTAAACTGCGGGAATAGCCACGGGCATAAATATTTTTAATGGTTTGTTGACTGCTATCTTGACAAGCATAGAGTGCGATGTAAATACCCAAGAAAGATGTGTAACCGCTGTTCAAAGCAACACACATGTTACCCAAGGCAGAATCTAACGCACCAAAGTTTTTTGCCGATAACAGTGCCAAAAAGTTAATGGCTAGACCAATGCCAAAACAGATGTACAAACTTTTTTGTTGCCAAAGTTTACGCCACTCAAAACGTAATAAGTTACCCATTATTACCTCCCATACGTTGAATAAAGTAATCTTCCATGTTGTCGGTGATGGCCGTCAAGCCACGCACGTTAACTCCGTCCAGCACCAAAGCACGGTTAATTGCCCCACTATCAATATCTTCTGCAATGACTTCCACACCGCTTTCGCTAACAAGTAGGGGAACTTGCGGATACATTTTTTTGATGATTTTTTCCGCCTGCTTTGGTTGGTCAGTTAACACTTGTAATTTGTGTTGGCAATTTTGCATTAACTCCGTTGCTGTCGTTTCTTCCACCAAACGTCCGTTGTTAATAATTCCATAACGAGTTGTAATCTTGGCTAATTCATCTAGGAGATGACTGGATACCAAAATCGTTACGCCTTGTTCACGATTCAAACGTAATAACAAATCACGAATCTCTTTAATTCCTTCGGGGTCCAAGCCGTTAATCGGTTCGTCGAGAACCAACAACTCGGGATTCCCCAACATCGCAATCGCTATCCCCAGACGTTGTTTCATACCCAAAGAAAACTGTCCTGCTTTCTTTTTGCCCACGTTACCTAAGCCAACAAAGTCCAACAAAGCATGTAAGTCTTGACCTTTGGCGTTTGCCAAAATCGCGAAACGTTGCAAATTTTCGTAAGCCGTACAATTTTGATAAAAAGCTGGGGCTTCAATTAAAGCACCAATTTTAGCACGCCCAAGGTTTAATTGATGACTGCCAAACAATTCAATCTTGCCTTCGGTTGGTTGCGACATACCCAATAACAATTTCATCAAGGTGGTCTTACCTGCCCCGTTTTTACCAATAAAGCCGTAAATGTCGCCTTGGGCAACGTGCATCGAAACATGGTCGAGTACGGTTTTCTTGCCATAAACTTTGGTCAAATTGTCCGTCGTAATCACGTAGTTAGTTTGACGATTTTCGTTCATAATAAATATTTTATCCGTGAGTAAGACAGTCTGTCAAACAATGAATTGCCAAAAGCAAGTTTGACTTTTGAAAAATTTTGTTGGATAATAAACAACATCGAACAGCTAGAACAGCGTAAAATTTCGAGAGGAGTTTTACGCTGTTTTTATTAGGCAGGTTCAAAAACAAAAAGGAGAAAACATGAACAAAAACAATTTTTTAGAAACCGTAAAGGTTGGCAAGTTGTTAAGAATGTTTGCAATCCCTTGTGTAATTTCACTGGTCGTGCAAGCGTTATACAACATTGTTGACCAAATTTTTATCGGTTTCACCTCGGGACTCGGTGAACTAGGTAACACTGCCACGGGGATAGTTTACCCGTTAACCGTAATCGCCTTAGCGGTGGCACTGTTACTCGGCGATGGTATTGCTACTAAATTAAGCATTAACCAAGGACAAAACAATAACCAATACAACAGCAAAACGGTAGCAGCTAATTTAACTTGTGGTTTAATTATTAGTTTAATTATAATGACCGTTGGTCTAGTTTGGATTGAACCAATTTTACGTGGCCTTGGAGCAAACCAAGTCATTCTTCCTTACGCCAAAAATTACGCAACGTTTATTTTACTCGGTTTCCCGCTATTCATCATGGGAACAATACTTAACCCGATTATTCGTGCCGACGGCAGTCCTAAATATGCCATGTTTGTCATGATTGCAGGTGCGGTAACAAATATCATTCTAGACCCTATCTTCTTATTCGGTTGCCAGTTAGGTATGCAAGGTGCTGCCCTCGCAACTTTTCTTGGACAACTAGTAACTTTTCTTTTGAGTGTGGCTTATCTATTCAAAGCAAAAACATTCAAAATTAAGTTTGCGGATTTTCTTCCCAACGGCAAATTATTTTGTAATGTTACCAAACTAGGTATTTCTAGTTTCTTAACCCAAATTTCGATTGTCATTGTTTCGGTAGTCAACAACAACTTGATTGCAAATTTATTACCAACCGATAACAGTGCAATCGGCATGTTGACCATTGCTTTCAAAGTCTTCGGGATTGTGGTGAGTATCATTGTCGGGATTGCCTGCGGTGGACAACCAATTATCGGTTACAACTACGGAGCAAGGCGTTTTGACCGTGTGAAGCAAACTTTACGTTACATCATGACAATCGCTTTAAGTGTCGGGGTGGTTGCAACAGTACTTTTCGTATGCTTCCCCCAACAAATTTACATGATTTTTGGATACAGCAATGTTTCAAGTTTTGGCGTTAAATGCTTCCAAATTTATATGTGTATGATTCTTTTAACTTGCTTCACCAAAGCCACCGCTATCTTCTTTCAAGCTGTCGAAAAACCAGTTAAGTCAACTTTAATTGCGATGTGTGGTGATTTATTATTCCTAATTCCCTTGTCTTTAATCTTGTATAACTTTGGTGTCGATGCTTTCCTTTGGTCTGCCCCCATTAGCAATATCTTAACCGCAATGCTTACCATTGTGCTTTTGATAATTGTTTTGAAAGACTTTACCAAAGTAACCAAAAACATCACCACCGCCACAACCACTATCCAAGCATCACAACCGGGTTTAATTATCACCATTTCCCGTGAACACGGAGCTGGTGGTCGTGAAATTGCTTTTGAGTTAGCCAAAAAATTAAACATTCCTTGTTACGATAAAGAACTAACTTCACTCATGGCACAAGATTCTGGTTTAGCCGTCGATTACCTAAACAAATTAGAAAAGAATGTCGCACAGCCAATGTATGATTTGTACTTATCCAAAACACCAACCGCTCTTGCCACAGACGCTCAAAAAAATGTGCTCAAAGCGATTGCCGAAAAGGGTGCTTGTATTATTCTCGGGCGTTGTGCCGATTACATCTTAAAAGATTACAAACCGTACCGGATTTTTATCTACGCCGATAAAGCTTACAAACAACAAAGAATTGCCAATAACTACCACGACGACGAAAACACTGCTTATGCCAACATTACTAAATCTGACGAGCAACGAGCAAAATTCTACCAAGCAACGACGGGACAAGTTTGGGGAGCAAAAGAAAATTACGACTTATACATCAACGGCAGTGTCGGTGTCCAAAAAGCCGTTGCACAAATTTATCACTGCATACAAAATCGTTAACCAAGTGCAACTGTAAAGACAACAAAAAAACGAACCCGAAAGGTTCGTTTTTTTGGTGCCCAGGATCGGACTTGAACCGATATGGAGTTTCCCCCGAGGGATTTTAAGTCCCTTGCGTCTGCCGATTTCGCCACCTGGGCGTAAAGTTATTATAACACTACCCGTCGAGATTGACAAGATAATTTGTGCAAATTCAAAGTGATGACAACAGGTTGCCGAAACAGTCAAAATATGGAATAATCAAACTATGAACCAACATGAAGATTTTACAATTTTAGACCGTTATTTTCGGGCGGTAAACTATCTCTCTGCTGCACAGTTATATTTGCGAGATAACCCACTGTTAGAACGTCCGTTAACGCGTAGTGATATTAAGAACCGTATTTTAGGACACTGGGGTACGGTAGTTGGACAAAACTTTATTTACACTCACCTTAACCGTGTTATCAAGAAATTTAATCAACCAATGGTCTTACTCTCTGGACCAGGACACGGTGGTAACTTCTTCATTGCCAACGCTTACGCCGAAGGTACTTACAGCGAAGTCTACCCAACCTACACCAAAGACAAACAAGGTTTGCAAAAATTGTTCCGTGATTTTTCTTTCCCGGGCGGAGTTTCTTCACACGTCGCACCACAAATTCCCGGCAGTATGCACGAAGGGGGCGAGTTAGGTTATTCCCTTGCTCATGCTTTTGGTGCGGTACTTGACCACCCCGACTTAGTTGCGGTTGCCATTGTCGGCGACGGTGAAGCGGAAACTGGACCACTTTCTGCCAGCTGGTGGGGAACCAAATTTTTGAATCCCGAACGTGATGGCCACGTTTTACCAATTATCCACTTGAACGGCTACAAGATTGCTAACCCAACTTTACTGGCTCGTATTTCACCCGCCGAACGCCAACAATTTTTTAGTGGTATGGGCTACGAAGTCATCGAACTAACTGTCGGTTACCAACCTACCAACATCATGCAAGACCACCAAGCCATGGCACAAGCTCTTGACTACTGTTTACAATGCTACCGCACGAAAAACGGCAAGCACCCAATGATTATTCTCAACTCACCCAAGGGTTGGACGGGACCAGCCGTCGTCGACGGGAAAAACGTTACTGGTACGTTTCATGCTCACCAAGTCCCAATTGATATGACGCAACCACACCACTTGCAGTTGGTTAGCGACTGGTTACAATCTTACCGCCCTGCCGAACTGTTTAACCCCGATGGCAGTTTACAAGCGGACATTGTCGCATTCTGTCCTGTCGGCGATTATCGTCTTTCGGCAAATCCATTAACCCACGGCGGGAAAAAATATACACCCTTAAAACTACCCAACTTAAAACAATTTTTTGTGCCGACAACTGCGATGGCACAAGACATGAACATCTTGTCCAATTACGTTGCTGGCATTATGCAAGCTAACCCCACGACTTTCCGTTTCTTCACACCCGACGAAGCCAAGTCAAACCGCTTGTACGCACCTTTCCAAATTACGAACCGTGCCTGGCAAGCTCAACGTTTCCCTTACGACGACAGTTTAAGCACCGATGGTCGCATTATTGATGGGATTCTATCCGAACACGTCTGCGAAGGTATGCTGGAAGGTTACAACTTAACGGGACGTCATGGTTTCTTTGCTACGTACGAAGCTTTCGGCCGTGTTGTCGATAGTATGTTAAACCAACACGCAAAATGGTTAAAACAAGTCCGTAAAATGCCGTGGCGAACAACCTTGCCGTGTTTGAACTTCATTGTTACCAGCCACACTTGGCAACAAGACCATAACGGTTACAGCCACCAAGATACGGGTATGGCAAGCCACTTACTGGACAAAGACCCTAACGTTGTCCGTTGCTACTTCCCTGCCGATGCCAACACTTTGTTAGCTGTCTTTGAACGTTGCATGCAAGATACGAACAAAATCAATTTGATTACCGCATCAAAACACCCAACTCGCCAATGGCGGACTGGCACGCAAGCCGTTGCTGACGTCAAAGCGGGCATTAGCATTTGGCACGACGTAGCCAACCCCGACGTAGTTTTAGCTTGTATGGGCGATACGCCAACGATTGAATGTTTAGCCAGCTTAAAGATTTTACAAACACAATGCCCACAATTAAAAGTCCGTTTAGTCAACGTCATTGACCCAGGGGTCTTAGGTGGCCGTGAAGACAGTTTAGACGCTACGACTTATGCTCGCATTTTCACGAACGACAAACCCGTAGTTTTTGTTTCGCACACTTACCGTAATTTGATTCTCGCATTAACTGCCCACCGCCCGAACAACCACCAATATGTCGTCAAAGGTTATCGAGAATGTGGAGCAATTACCACTGCCTTTGACATGCGAGTACTTAACGAAATTGACCGCTTCCACATTGTCAAAGACATTATCCAAGTAACGACACCGAATCCAACCTTAACCCAAGCGATGGACGAACAGTTAGCTCAACACCGTGCCTACATTTTAGAACACGGCATCGACCCCGACTGGGTAACAAACTTTTAAGTGGAAAGACACAAAAAAACACCGTCGAAATCGTGGCGGTGTTTTTTGTTACGTGTGTGTTTATTCGGGCTGGTATTCAAGAATGTCAGCGGGTTGGCAAACTAATTCTTTACACAAAGCATTTAATGTCGAAAAACGAATTGCCGATATTTTACCAGTCTTGATATTTGATAAGTTCGCATCAGTTAAACCAATCTTTACGGCTAGATCTTTTAACTTAACTTTACGTGCTTTCATTACTCGGTCTAAATTTAAGATTATCATAGCGTTTCGTCTGCGTTCTTTTGTAATTCTTTGCCGTAATTAAAAAATATACTAACCAATAAAATTGCAATGCCAGCAATTACTCCACCTAATGATACAGGAAAGACTAATTCAGTCGCTGGATAAATAATTTTCAAGACCAATGAGCCAATTAGTGCGGGTACAGTTGCGAGCAAGATAACAAAAATTGCACTTTTTTTCAAATAATGGCTAACCTTTTGTGAAAATGGTGCTTGCTCTTGTTCTACACTCTTGAAGAGTGATGCAATATTCCAAAGCAATCCCATACACACAAAAGCATACAATGCTAGCGTTCCAAACAAACATGCAGTTTCAGCAACCGCTAACGAACTGATTGCGTTAGTACAAGCAAGTACGATTGCTAACACAATGAATACTAAACACAGCACACCACTTGCATAGTAAAACCCCTTGGTAATTTTATGGTAAACCCCCATTCGTTTAATAATTTTGTTTTTTGTTTCCATTTTTTCCTCCTTTTTGATAATATTCATTATCTTAGCTTAAAAATTATTGTTTGTCAATAATTTTTCGCAAATTTTATTGTTTATCAATAATTTTAATAAAAATGAGGAGTTAGCACAAAAACTAACTCCTCATGAACTGATTATAAATGCGGGCGGACATTATTTAGCAGGGTTTGGCATGGTTAAACCGATGAAACCCAACATGACCAGCACGATTGCGTTGCCAGCAAGAGCGAAAAAGTCGTTCAATGCTACCACCAATTTGTTAAAGGTGAAACCCTTGAAGACGTCGACAAAAACGCCCC
>JAGAOQ010000011.1 GCA_017623705.1 Clostridia bacterium
ATACTGTTAAACAAATAGTTGACGGTATGTCTTAAAAATGCTAATCTAGTAATACTAACGAGCCACCAGGAAGTACTGACAAAGGATTGGCAAATCTACAACAAAATTTCATTTGACTATTGACATTTGCTTGGTGTATGATATAATTATAATTGAAAAAAAGAAGAAATAACCATTTCTCACCTTACTTGCCGATTATTCGTGCGTGAAGGTCAACAAAAAATTACCCCCAAAATTTTTTGTGGAATGTATTAAGAAGTGGTTATCAACACTTCTTTTTTCATTATAAGGAGGTAATTTAACATTTTTAAGGAATTAAAAATTAACAGCGAAATTTCTTGTCCCGAGTTAAGGGTGATTGGTGCTAATAACGAAATGATTGGAATCATCACTTTGGCTCAGGCGTTGAAAATGGCCGATGAAGCGGGGTTGGATTTAGTTTTAATTACTGAAACTTCAAAACCACCAGTTGCGAAAATTATTGACTATTCAAAGTTCCGTTACGAACAAATCAAAAAAGAGAAAAACCAACGTAAAGAACAACGCAAGAACATGGTTGATATTAAAGAAGTACAATTATCAATCGGTATCCAAGAAAACGAAATCGCTTTCAAACTTAACAAAGCTCGTGAATGTATCATGGACGGCAACAAAGTTAAAGTTTGTATCAATCGAATTCGTGGACGTAAAACACAACTTGCTGACAAAGGTGTCGTGGTTGTAACGCAATTCGCTGAAAGAATGTTAGATATTGCCGATATTGAAAGTCCGGTTGCAAAATCGGGTGTACCGGGTCGTAACATTAACATCATGGTTATGTTAGCCCCCAAAAAAAAGAAATAAAGGAGAGAATGATTATGCCCAAGATGAAGACGCATAGTGGTGCTAAAAAAAGATTCAAAGCACGTAAAAATGATGTTAAACGTACGATGAAAAACAAAAACCACATCTTAAACAAAAAAACTCGTGAACGTAAACGTAAATTACGTCATGGGGCTGCTGTAAGTAGTTCAGACGAAAAAACCATTAGGAGGTTAATCCAAAAATGAGAATTAAACGTAGTGTAAATGCTTTGAAAAAACGCCGTAAGACGTTAAGATTAGCAAAAGGTTATCGTGGTACTAAATCAAACTTGTACCGTGTTGCTCGTGAACAAGTTATGAAGTCAGGTCAATATGCTTACGTTGGCCGTCGTTTGAAAAAACGTGATTTCCGTAAATTATGGATTGCTCGTATCAATGCTGCTGCTCGTCAAAACGACATTACTTATAGTCGTTTGATGGACGGTTTGAAAAAAGCTAACATCAACATTAACCGTAAAATGTTGTCGGAAATGGCTATCAATGATGCTGCTGCATTTACTGCATTGGTAGAAACAGCAAAGAAAAATTTGGCGTAACCGATGGAAATAACAAATAAAATTTTAAGGAAACTTCTTGCTAAAAAATATCGGCAAGAATTTTCTTTATGTATTCTTGAAGGTGAGAAAATCATTGAAGACAATATGGATTTGGTCGTCAAAATTTTCCCCGAAGATACTTTGCAAAATTTAGAAAACTATCATGGGCGTGTTGCGGTAGCTCGTATTCCGCAGCCAACAACACCGACAACTCCGTTTTTAGTTCTCGATCGCATTCAAGACCCAGGTAACATGGGCACTTTGTTAAGGACTGCTTTTGCTTTCGGTTTCAAAACAATTTATACCATTGATTGTGTTGACCCTTACTCTCCAAAGGTGATTCGTGCGAGCAGTGGTATGGGATTACGGCTGAATATTATTGATACCGACTATGAACATTTGCCAACGGATTGTTTGTATTATCTTGCGGATTTGGGCGGAAAACAGCCAACGCCGATTAAGGATATGAACTACGGCATCGTTTTGGGTAACGAAGGTCAGGGCATCAATCCCATTTTTTATCAAAAGCCACATCAAGTTGTTACTATCCCGATGGTAGCTGGTTGTGAATCTTTGAACGTAGCAGTTGCAGGCGGTATCATCATGTGTTATACTCATTTCTATGAGTGGACATAATAAATGGAGTAAAATACATCGTAAGAAAGGACTTGCTGACGCAGCTCGTAGCAATGTCTATACCAAACTTGGTAAAGAAATTATCGTCGCAGTTAAAATGGGCGGTAGCGGTGATCCTGAATTAAACAGTAAATTAAAAGAAGTTATTGCTAAGGCGAAAAGTAATAACATGCCGAACGACAACATTAAACGTGCGATTGCCAAAGGTTTAGGCGATGGTAACGATGCAAACTATGATTCAATGGTTTATGAAGGTTATGGACCTGCTGGTGTTGCGGTTATTGTTGAAGCTTTGACGAATAACAAAAATCGTACGGCAGGTGATGTGCGTTCGTACTTTGATAAGTCCGGTGGTGCGTTAGGCGTATCTGGTTCTGTATCGTTCTTATTTAATCGTTTGGGGTTAATTAGTGTTGCAAACCAAACCGAAGACAGCTTATTGGAAATTTTAATTGATAGTCCCATTGAAGATTTGTCAACGGAAGATGGAATCGTAACAATTACAGTTAAACCTGAAAACTTCAATGGCGTATTAACAGTTTTGGAACAAAATAAAATTCAAACTGAAAGTGCGGAAATCGCAATGGTTCCTATGTCGACAGTTGCAATTCCTGACGACAAAATTGCTAGTTTTGAAAAGTTAATTGATACTTTGGAAAATAACGAAGACGTACAAGCGGTTTATCATAATGCCGAATAAAGTTATTATGGGAATTGACCCTGGCTTTGGAATCATGGGCTGGGGCGTTATAAAATTAACTGGCGAAGAAGTTAGTTTAATTGATTACGGGGCGATTGAAACTGATAAGGAACAAGACTTTGGTCAGCGTTTGTGTCAAATTAACGACCGATTGGCTAGTTTGTTTGAAGAATACAAACCCGATGATATTGCTATCGAGGAGTTGTTTTTTGCTGCAAATGTTACCACAGGATTAAAAGTTGCAGCAGCTCGTGGTATTGCTTTAATGCGAGCAACTTATTATCACGGGCAAGTTTTTAACTATAAACCCAATCAAATTAAAATTGCAATTACTGGTGGGTGTAAAGCTAAGAAAAAAGAAATGCAAACTGCCGTTGGTAAAATTTTAAATCAAGACCAAAAAATTAAGCCAGATGATGCAGCAGATGCTTTGGCAATTGCTTTGACACACGCGTTTACTCTATGCGGAGGTCTTTCCCGTTAAAGATAATAACGGCTGACTTTGCTTTGTCATAAATCCTACCAAAGATACGGTCTTCATATCGTACAGATACTTGGTCTTTGGCTAGGTTGGTAGTAATAAGTATTGGTTTATTGTTTGCGTACCTTTCATTGATTACTGTATATAATAAATCATCGCCATTTTTAATAGTTGGTTCCGCGCCTAAGTCATCGATGATTAATAAATCGCATTCAAAGAAATCTTTCGGCGCGCTGAAATCTTGACCAAATAAATTATCTTTCATTCTTTTGATTAAATTAAAGGTGTTGGTGAAATAAACATTAAAGTTTTTAGTTTTTAATTCATGCTCAATTAATTTTGCACAATAAGTTTTGCCGGTTCCAGTTGGTCCGCTAAAAATTACTTGCTTAACTGTGTTAGGAAATTTAGCTAAATATTTTTCAATTAAGTTTGTAATTTTAGCATCAAGTTTTTGATAAGTAGTGCGGTCAAAAGTATCTTTTTCTTGTAGGCCTTGGATAAAATTCATCAATTCTTGGTCACGTTTTGCTTTTAGCTCGAGATATTCTTGTTTGTTAATCTCGGGGTTGTTTTTTCCTAATTCATAAGCCATGACGCGTACTTTATCATCAAGTTCGCGAAATTTTTTACTTTTTCTTGCAGTAACAATTAAATCATATCGATTAAAATTGGTTAACATTTGCTTCAACCTCCTTCAGTGCTTCTGCTGAATAACTATGTTTTATAAAATCTTTACTTGCTGGTTTATTTTTACGGATTTGTTTAATTAAATTTGTTAAGGCACTTTGATTTTGTTCGCTTGCCTTAAATTTCTCTGCAACAGCCGCATAGGTAGTTAAACCTTCGTAAGCTAAATTCTTAGCAACTGTTAATATATAAGCGTAACCTACGGTAAATCCCTTAACCAACACGCAATTTTTAATTACAAGCAAAAGAGCTTCTGGTTCAAAATGCATGCTATTCATAAAGGCATAATATTCATGGAATTCAGTTGTGGTAATCATACGTCCATCTAGTATTGCTTGGGCTTTTGTGTTGAATTCATCATACTGGCCTTTGGGTAGAGTACTAACTTTTGCTGAATTACGTTTGATTGGTAAATATTTAATTTCAAGTGGAATAGTGTCTAAAATTTGAACTAAATTTTGTTTTTCCCAATATTCAAAAGCATCTTTAATGTTGGCAAC
>JAGAOQ010000012.1 GCA_017623705.1 Clostridia bacterium
AGCGAGCCACTGGTGGCGTATTTGATATTTTCAAAAAATTTTTTCTTTGTGTTTTTACTCACTAACATTGAAATTATCTAGTGCTTTACGCTTTAATTCGTCATTTACAGTGGTGTAATGTTTGGTTGTTGTTGCAACATTTTTATGGCCAAGTAATTCAGCAACAAGATAAATATCTCGAGTTCTTTCGTACATATTTGTTCCAAAAGTACTGCGTAGTTTGTGTGGTGTAATATGTTTGGTGATACCTGCTTTTTTGCAATATTCTCGAAGCATAGTTTGCACAGCTGTTTTTGTAATGCGACCACCGTAAAGACTTTCATACAGTGGTTCGTTTGGTTTTGATTTTGGAAACACTTGTAAGTATTTTTTTAATACTTCTACAAGTTCATTAGTCATATAGCAAAGTTCATGTCGGCCACCTTTGCGGCGTACTTGGAAGCAGGTATTTTCTAAATCAATATCGCCATAATCTAAACCGACAAGCTCTGATAATCGAATGCCAGTTGACAAAAAGAAAATTAAAATTGTCTTATTTCGCAAAGTCCATTTTTCGCCGAGATGTTTTTTTGTTCCAGAGCGATAACCAGAATCTACTGCAGCGAGTAGTCGTTTTGTTTCATCTTGCGTTAAACGAATGACTGGTTTTTCCTTGCGTTCAGGTGCGTCAATACGATCGACTGGATTGCTAGAAATATAATCCAGTCGGTAGTAGTAACGAAAAAAAGAATTGAGTGTATAAACGGCTTGACCGATTGTTCCACTTGAACAAGTGTTTGCTAACTGTGCTAAATAATTTTCAATATCGTGTGTTGATATTTCGTCCAAGTCTGTAATTGATAAATCGATTGGTTGTTTTTGAAATTTACTTTGCCCAATGAATTTGAAAAAATCACGAATCGTGAAACTTGTGTTATGTAGCGTTTTCATTGCTAGTTTTTGTTCCTTGCCGAAAAAGTACATACGGCAGAAAGGCGGCATTTCTAGTAAAATGCGGTCAAGTTCGAGTTTTAATTTTTTGTTGTTTTCTTCGAAGTAAGTCATCATACTCTATAATACCAAAAAATAAAAAAACGGTAAAAAAAATAAAAAATTATTTGCACCAGCAATTTATTGTGTTATACTGAAATAGAGTAGCGTTGCTTATCTGTATTGTGTAACCCTTGAAGAAAAGGGTATCAGTAAAATCGTTTCGGTTAAGCTGGCATAATCGACGTGAGATAGTACTTGCTTTTTTGATTATTTTAGCGTATATTATGTTATCGGGGATTGGCGCAGTTGGTAGCGCGCTTGTTTTGGGAACAAGAGGCCGTGAGTTCGAATCTCGCATCCCCGACCAGCAAAAGAAAAACCCATTTCAGAGACTCTTGTCAAGTACATCATGGAATAAATTAGCCATTGTATAGAACAGCAAAAAGCGAAAGTTTGTTACGTTCACCAACACTTTCGCTTTTTGTTTGCTTTAATTTAGTTTATAGACGTGTGCTTGTCTGGTGGAGCGAAGCGACACCACTTGTATATGACAAGCACACGTCTAACTGCCAAATATCAAATAATATTTTTAAATCCAATACACTTTTTAAAAAATTATGCTATAATGTTTATGTAATACATAGGAGTACAATATGCAAGAAAAACAACAAGACAATAAAAATGAAACATTATATACTTTATATTTACATACCTGTTTAGCGAATAATAAAGTTTATGTAGGTGTCACAAGTAAAGATGCTTCAAACAGATGGCTTGATGGTGATGGATATAAAACGAATTTTGAATTATATACAGATATTAAAAAATATGGATGGGAAGAAGGATTTAACCATAAAATAGTCAATGATAATTTAACTTGGGAAAAAGTAAAAGAGGCTGAAAGATATTTTATTGAAATGTTTGATGCTATAAACCCAGAAAAGGGTTATAATCACGATAAAGGTGGAAAATATGGTGGTCACAAACAAAGAAATATTGATGTTGGCACAAAAATTAAATTATTGAGAAAATCTAAAAAATTGACACAACAAGAATTAGCTGATATTTTAAAAATTAATAGAGCAAGTTTATGTAACTGGGAAGTAAATAGAAGAATTCCATATATTGATGATTTAAAATTAATAGCAGATTATTTTGAAGTTGGATTAAATTATTTTGGAGATAATATATCTGATGTGGATTCTGGATTAGAAATTTCAAATCGCGTAGTTGAATATTTTAGTTCAGAAAAAGTATCTATTGAAGATAAAATAGAATTATTTAATAATATTGTTTCATCTTATTCAAATTTAATATTAGAAAAGAATTAAAAAACGAACCTTAATTTGGGTTCGTTTTTTTACTAGTTTCAATTTAACTAAATCTTACTGGCTTTTTTATTGGGGTTGCCATGCGATGTTGTCGACAAGGACTTGATATTTTAATTCAAAATAATTTGCAAAGTTTTTAATCGCATTAAAAATTTTTTTGACGAAATAATATTCGTTTAATCTTTGCATATATTCAAAATATACAAAGTATTTTACGTTTTGGCTATTCAAAAAGTGGTGTCAGCGACAGGACTTGAACCTGCAGAAACTGGTTCCTAAGACCAGCGCGTATGCCATTCCGCCACGCTGACGTTAGCATATTATAACCGATAACTGGGCAAGTAGGCAAGTTAGTTGTGAGATTTTTTTATGCTGGCGTAATCATAATTAGGTATGCACTGCCGTCGGGAAAGGTAACTTCAAAGTCGTTGAAGGTGGCGTTGAGCATGGTGTGGCAAATGTCGTCGATGTAGGAACGGCAATCTTCTAAACTTTGAAGCGTAAGGCGGGTAGTTGTATGCGGTTGGTGTTGGTAGTGGTAAGTGTGAGTGTTTGTCGTGCTAAACTTGAACGCTGGCGAGCTGTGTAATGGAGCGGTGGTTAAGATTACCCCGATGATGAGCGTTTGCTCGTTGGGAAGCGTGAGTGTAATGCTGTGTGGGTTGGTCGCATAAGTGTTCGTGATTTCATTTTGAAAAACTTGGGCGATGGTTTTGATAATGGGGTTGGTTGTTGGCATGAATACCTCCTTGCTTGTGTGTTAAAGACATAAAAATTACTATAAGTATTCACTTTGAACACTGATAATAGTCATTATAACGGGTTTTAATGTTTGTAGGTATTCATTTTTTGGTTTTTAACAAAAATTTATGTGTGTAAGTTGTTATAAACTATTTTTAAGTCAATTAAAATGGTTACATGGACATGAAAGAAGTTTTGCACCGCATTGGTTATGTACGCAACAATGCTAACTTATCGGCTCGAGAATTGAGTTTCCGCATTGGTATGAGTTCACAGTACATTGCACAAGTGGAAAGTGGGCGAATTGTTTTAACGGTGGAAAAGCTATTAAAGATTTTAGAAGTTTGTAATTTTCCGTTAGAAAGATTTTTTGCCGTGAATATTCAAGATTGGAATTTGGATACGGGGTTATACCGCATCTTTGAAAAGTTGACGACTGACAAGAAGCATAATTTAGTTGAACTGCTAAAATAGTTAGTTCAAGTCCCAGTTAATTGGTTGCTTGCCGTTAGCGGTTAAGTATTTATTGGTTTGTGAGAAATGATGGCAACCGAAAAAGCCACGGTAAGCTGACAGTGGTGAAGGGTGAGCTGATTGTAAAATTAAATGTTTTTTGGTGTCGATGAGTGGAACTTTGCTGCGAGCATTACCGCCCCAAAGGATAAAAACAGTATGAGTGGTGTTGGCGTTAATGAGTTGAATCACATTGTCTGTGAACCACGCCCAGCCACAGTTGGCGTGTGAGTTAGCTTGGTGTGCCCGAACGCTGAGTGTTGTATTCAAAAGTAGTACGCCTTGTTTTGCCCATTTAGTTAGGTCGCCACAGTTAGGTTGGTTGATGTTAAGGTCGTGCTTGATTTCTTTGAAAATGTTTTGTAGCGAAGGTGGTAAGGGAATGCCCGCTTGCACGGAAAAGCATAGCCCGTGAGCTTGTCCTGGTTCGTGGTAAGGGTCTTGACCGAGGATAACGCATTTAATTTGGTTTAACGGGGTTAAGCGAAAGCAGTTATATAAATCAAACATATCGGGGTAGACGGTGTGGTGAGCGTATTCGCATTTCAAAAAATTACGGATTTTTAAGTATCGCTCGTCCGCAAATAAAGGTGCTAATAATTCGTCCCAGCCACCGCCTAATGGTTGCATGCAACATTATAACATAAAAAAACCACTCAATGCGAGTGGTCTTTTTGGCATTTCATTTTCGTTGCTTAAACGTTTAACAAACGGAAAATTTGACGATTTACAATCATGAAAATGATGTCTAAAATCCAAACAATTGTAAATCCGAAGATTAAACGGATAAGACCAGCAACAATTTTCCCTTCTTGGAAACGGGTGATTGCACCACAAAGCCAAGCGGTAACTGGAATAATTGCTAAGATTAAACTTACAACGTAACTTAATCCAAAGTAGTCTTTACTTTTTTTTGCCATTTTATTTTTCTCCTTTTGTTTATGTATATGCAGGTTGCTTAATAACTTGCATCTTTTACTTCTTTACGTAATGCACGTACTTCATCACCGATTTGAATGAAATAACGTTTACCATCACGGCTGTTGCAGTTTTTTAAGATGGTACGGATTGCGGTTACAGTTGCTCCACCTTTACCGATTACACGTCCCATGTCGCCGTCAGCAACTTTAACTTTAACTGTTACGTTGTCGCCGTCAACTACGTCTTCCAAAACTACTGCGTCTGGATTTTCGACTAAACTTTTTACAATCAGTTCAATAACTTGTTTCATTTTTTATTTATGTTCCTTTTTTTATTTTTTTTCTTCTGTATTTACTGGTTTTTGATTCTTTTTTACACGGTTTGCACTAGGTGTGTACTTTGTTGGTTTCAAAATACCAGCCATTTCCAAAACTTTCTTTGCGGTCGGTGTTGGGGTAGCACCATTGTTTAACCAGTTTTGTGCCAAGTCTTTATCGATCTTGACTTCGGCTGGCTCAACTAATGGGTTATAAGTCCCGATAACTTCTAAGAATTTACCATCACGTGGACAACGACCGTCGGCTGCAACTACACGGTAAAAAGGATTTCCTTTATCACCCAATCTTGTCAGTCGAATTTTAACTGCCATGCTGTCTTTCCCTCCTCCTTTTGTTATTTTTTTATTGTTGGGACTTACAACCTTTGCAGGAACGCCCAAATTTGCTTTTTAGCGGAAGCGACGCATCATCTTGCCGTTACCAAATTGTTTCATCATTTGTTTGCCTTGTTCAAATTGTTTGAGTAATTGGTTAATGGCTTGAATCGAAGTACCACTGCCTTGTGCGATACGTTGTTTACGGCTAGATTTAATGATGTCGGGGTTGGTACGTTCTTCCATCGTCATTGATTGAATAATGGCTTTATTACGTGCCATGGTTTGTTCGTCAATTTTACCAAGCTTAATTTTGCCACCCATTGCTCCGCCTAAGTTTTCCAAAATGTCGTCCAAGTTGCCCATTTTGGCTAGGTTATCATATTGTTGTAAGAAATCTTCCAAAGTAAAAGCGTTACGACGGAAATTTTCTTCCATTCGTTTCATTTCGTTTTCGGTAATTACGGATTGGGCTTTTTCAATGATTGATAAAACATCGCCCATGCCAAGAATACGACGGGCAATGCGGTCGGGGTGGAAGGGTTCAATGTCGCCCATCTTTTCGCCAACACCACTGTATTTGATTGGTTTGCCGGTTACGTAACGGATTGACATTGCAGCACCGCCACGAGTATCACCGTCTAGTTTAGTCAGGACGACACCTGTTATGTCGAGTTGTTGATTAAATTCATTGGCAACGTTCACAGCGTCTTGACCCGTCATCGCATCAACTGTTAATAGAATTTCGGCAGGGTTAACGGCTTTTTTAATGGCGGTCAACTCTTGCATTAAATTATCGTCGATGTGTAAACGACCTGCGGTATCAATAATCACGGTATCAAGGTTGTTGGACAGAGCGTGCTTGATACCGTCTTTGGCAATTTTGACAGCGTCTTTGTTACCACCGTCGTAGCAGTCAACACCAGCTTGACGAGCAACGACTTTTAATTGTTCGATTGCAGCAGGGCGGTAGATGTCATCGGCAACTAATAAAACTCGTTTGCCTTGACCTTTTAATAACTGACCGAGTTTGCCACAAAAGGTGGTTTTACCAGCACCTTGTAAACCGACCATCATAATAACGGTTGGTGGCTTCGGGGCAATGTTTAATTTTGCGTTACCGCCACCGAGTAATTCGGTCATTTGTTCGTGTACGATTTTAATAATTTGTTGTCCAGGGGTTAACGATTGCATGACAACTTCGCCAGAACATTTGGCTGATGTTTTGGCAATAAAGTCTTTGACGACGGCAATATTAACGTCGGCTTCGAGTAGTGCTAATTTTATTTCACGCATAGCAGCTTTAATCTCTAAGTCCGTAAGTTTGCCACTACGTGTCAACTTTGCAAAAATGTGCTTAAATTTTTCCGATAAACTTGAAAATGCCAAATCAAACCTCGCTCAAAGTATTATTAAACAAAATTGCGTCATTGTCAATATTTTAATTGTTCACATCGTAAACTTTTGATTGATATATTTTTACTAATGTGTTATAGTAATTTGTTTGCGGGTGTAGTTCAATGGTAGAACTCCAGCCTTCCAAGCTGATAGCGTCGGTTCGATTCCGATCACCCGCTCCATTTAATTATTACAACTTTAATATTTTATAGACACATTTTTTTTGTTATGTCATAATAAGAAAAATAGCAAAGGAGTGTTTTATGGAATTAGCAAATTTGTTTC
Source organism: Clostridia bacterium (assembly GCA_017623705.1). Classification (GTDB taxonomy): domain Bacteria; phylum Bacillota; class Clostridia; order Christensenellales; family UBA1242; genus RGIG8050. The sequence goes on from JAGAOQ010000012.1 coordinate 6,814, forward strand.
AACCGATACTTGACGACGATGAACAAGTCGTTAAAGTTTTACGTCCGCTCAAAAGTCGTGCTTGGTTTGGTAATATCATTGCACTAATCTTATTTAGCTTGGTGATTTTACCAGCTGGTATTTTGATGATTATTTTCCATGAACCAGTTAATGCTGGGGAAGAAGATATGTTAGGTATTGGGGTGATGTTGCTTGTTTTCTGGCTTGTGATTAGTTTGGCAATTATTATTTCGGTTTCCTTATGGTGCAACAAGACAGTTTATGCGTGGACGAACAAACGTGTTTTAATTCGTACGGGTTACATCGGGATTGATTACAAAAGTTTAGATTTGAACATGGTTGGTGCTTTATCAGTTAATGTCAACATTGCGGATAAATTATTGCATAAAAATACTGGTTCGATTGCGTTCGGTAGTATGGCAAGCCCGATGACGAATCAAAATGTTTCCAAGTTCGTTTTCATGTATGTAGCTGATCCTTATCAAGTTTACAAAGATATTAAAGTTTACATTGACCAAAAGAAGAACAACGAAAAATAATCTGTTGCAAGATAGCGAAATTATTTTTTTGGTGGCGTGGGTTTGTCAAGGTGTCCAGCGAAACCGTATTGGTTGGTGAGTGGGTCTTTGAATAAAAAGTTTTTAAGTGGCATTAGTGTTAAAGTCATGTAGCAACCAAACACGATAAAAGTGCCAAGACAGGACAAGTATTTACCGATGAAATTGATGGGGCTAAGTGCAATAAAATGGTAAAACAAAAGTTGACTGCAAATGATGACGATATAGAAGATTAAAATGTTGATGATGGCAAAATCTTTTTTGAAGATGAGTTGGTAGCCATAAAACAAAGTAGGCATTAAGAAAATAATCAGGAGCAAGCTGAGTAGTTTAGCTAAAAAGTAATTGGCGTTTGAGCCGTACATGAAACCGTCAATCAAACTCCATAAGATAGTTGCCGTTAAGGCAATTTTAATGTGTTCCCAGGTGCTTTCGTTAACAGCTCCAAACAAGCCGACAATTTTGTTATGCTGGGATATTTCGTAGATAAAGTGAGCGATGGTGCCAATAACTGAAATTATAATGATACTTAAAATTACCATCTTTAATTATTATTGGTGTGTTGTCGTATTTATGCTATTGCTTGTGGAGCTGATGGCGAGATTCGAACTCGCGACCTTTTGATTACGAATCAAATGCACTACCGACTGTGCTACATCAGCGTGTAAGTAGTCTAGCACGAAATTGCAAGAAAACGCAAGTCGATTTACTCGTATATATAAATATGCGGAAAGTTACCAAATGGGTGGTACGGTTGGCGTTGATAGTTGCAGTACTTGCCGTTTGGTTAGTCTTTGCGGTGAATCCAGTTGTCTTTGGGTATGCGGGAGCTATGTTAGATGCGGTTGCCGTGCAAGCGGTTAATTGCGGAGTTGCCGATGTTGTCAATGCCGAAACTTACGGGAATTTGACGGATATTCGACGTGATGAAAAAGGCACGATTACCAGTATCAATGCTGATGCTGTGGCGATGAATGCTTTGGCGGTGAAAGTATCGACTTATGCACAAAACTATTTATCATCTTTGGGTAATGAAGGATTGCCGGTCCCAGTTGGGACTTTTTCGGGGTTGCCTTTTTTAGTGGGGCAAGGTTGGGCTGTGAAGTTAAACTTCAAATTAGTCGGGGCGGTGAATTGTAGTTTTGATTCCGAATTTAAGACGGCGGGGATTAACCAAACGGAACATAAAATTACTTTGCGGACGTATGCGATTGTTGATATCGTGTTGCCGTTTTGTACCAAGCGAACCAAGGTAGCGGTGGATATGTTGTTTGCGGATAGCATTATTGTTGGGCAAGTACCAGAATTTATGTTGTCGCATACAATGAAGTAATGACCGCATTAAGCGGTTTGCAAAGGAGGAAAAATCTTATGTGGTGTTATTATCCAACTTACGGTTATAACTACGGTCAATATTATTTGTATCCCTATAACTATAATTACTGTCAACCTTTATACGCAAGTACTCGTAACTATGGTTGTTACAACAGGAGTAGCTCTAACTATTGCAGTAATTGTAGCTGTGGCAATGTAATTTATTACGCTTAATTTTTGGACTGTATTTTCTCTTAAAAAAACACGGGGCAAGAATACTCCGTGTTTTTTGTTGGTAACCAGTAACGATTAAATCTTTTCGACGTGTTCAAGTTTAGTATTTTGCATTTCGTTGTACTTGCCAAGGAAAGTCGGTAAGTATGCTGCTAATTCACTTTGTACTAAGTCGGCTTTGCGTGCGTATTCACAGAAGTGTTTTAATTTCTTCTTTTGAACTTTTGGGGCACGTGCTTGGTAGTCGCTAACTAACGCTTTCACCGCAGGTAAGCTTGCTTGGAAGTCGCTACGGTTGTAAACCATTTGGCAATATTCGTTCATTTGGGCTTCGATAGCAAGCTTCTCGTTTTCAATGCGTGAATTCATAGGAACAACAATGTTGTTGTATTGGTGATAGAAAATGTCGGTAGCTTTTTTTAATTCTGCATGTTTCACTGTGTGAAATTGAAATTCAAGGTTAACATCTTTGTATGATGTATGTTGGTGAATCGCTTGGTATCCTGGTCTTTCGTGGTAGTCAATTTGTCCGCCAAATTCAGCTAGAAAATGTCCCACGATTGCTGGTGCCGACGCATAGTCAGGAATAATAATTGCGAAACGGGACCAATCTCTTAAATTGTCAAATAAGTCGCCTTCATGATCTTTGTAATCACGGTTGATAATTTCGCCCATTTCAATATTGTTTTCGGCATCTGATTTGCTACGAATCTCACGGTCGAGTTTAAGTAATAAGTGGTTAATGTTCTTTGGTCCTGGATTGATAAAACCTAAATTGTTGCTAACTTCCTGTATTTTAAGTGGTTCACGTTGGATTGCTTTGTCGGGAAAAGATTTGCCAAGTAAATCATAAATGGCATCAACAGCTTGTTCATCGGTGAGTGTTACTGGTTCGTTAATGTTTTGCTTTTTCATGATCAACTCCTTTTGCTTTTTTAAGCACAAGCAATGATTATATAACTATTTATTTTGAATGTCAAGTATGCCCATTATTGGTTTTTCATTTTGCGACAATAATGGTATCATGGGGTTTAGTTGGTGGCGTATGTTTAACTCCAAAGTCAAAGGCGATCGTTCACGGGTAATTTTGCATTGCGATTTGAATAATTTTTTCGCATCTGTGGCGATGAAACTTAATCCTGCTTTGCGGGGCAAGTACATTGCAGTCTGTGGTAATCCGTCTTTACGTAAGGGTATTGTTTTGGCAAAAAGTGAGAATGCCAAACGCATGGGTGTAAAAACTGGTATGCCAATTTGGGAAGCACGCCGACTTTGTCCTGACATCGAGATTGTACCAACTGACTACGTGGCGTACGAAACTTACAGCAAAAAAGTGCAAGCCATTTACTACCGTTTTACGAATCAAGTCGAAAGCTTTGGGATTGACGAGTGTTGGCTTGACGTTACGCACAGTCAAAAGCTGTTTGGTGATGGTATGCAGATTGCGGAACGGATTCGGCAAACGGTAAAAGATGAATTGGGTTTAACTATTTCGGTGGGCGTTTCTTTTAATAAGACGTATGCCAAATTGGGGAGTGATTTAGCCGAACCTGACGCCGTGATGGCGATTACCTTGGAAAATTACCAACAACTCATTTATCCGTTGCCTTTAAGTAATTTATTGTTTGTTGGGAAAAAGACGGGAGCATTATTAAACAAATTAAACATTAAGACGATTGGTGAGTTGGCAGCTTACGATGTTAATTTATTAAAAAGCTTTTTAGGAATCAATGCGGAAAAATTGATTGCGGAAGCTCGGGGTGAAGATGATAGCGAAGTTAATGACTATGATTTCCGCGAAGTGCCACGCAGTGTGGGGAACGGAACAACTTTGCCACACGACCTGAAAACACGGCGGGAAGTTGAATCCGTCATTTATTTATTGAGTGAGAAAATTGCGTTTCGTTTGCGTGAGCAAAACTTGCAAGGATACACAGTCCACCTTTCGATTAAAGATCCAGATTTGCGGTGGTGTGGGGCTCAAACGAGTATTGCTTATCCAACGAATACTGTCTTGACGATTCGGCGGACAGCAATGAAAATCTTTGACCAACTGTGGGTGCAAAAACCGTTTCGCCCGATTCGAGCTTTGCGGGTCGCTGTGGCAAACTTAACCACCATGGCGAATGTGCAAATCAACTTCTTAGCTGATGTCAACGACGAAGTGAAGAATCAAGCGTTGGATCATGTCTTTGATCAAATTCGCCGTAAGTACGGGACACAACAAATTATGCTGGGGGAAACAGCAGATAGCTACCAAAAACTTGGGTTTGATTTATCCCTTTATGATTGCGATGACATTGACCGCTTGAACGATGATGAAAATTATTGTGGAGGCACGGGTCAGAATCGAACTGACGCATAACGGTTTTGCAGACCATTGCTTTACCACTTAGCAACCGTGCCAAACTGTAACAACTTATTATATACAACTTAAAATGTTTTGGCAACCACTTGTCGTAAATATGGTTGTAAAACTTGGGGTGGAGTGGGTATAATAAGACATGACACAAATTATTGACGGCAAAGCGTTAGCGGGGGCAGTTCGTGCCGAAGTTGCAGAAGCAGTACGTGAAATTAAAGCACAAGGTGGCGAAGTACGTTTTGCTGCGGTTTTGGTTGGTGATGATCCTGCCAGTCAAATTTATGTACGGAATAAGCAACGGGCTTGTGAGCAAGCGGGAATTATTTTTGAGTTACATACTTTACCAGCGACTTGCCAGTTTGTAGAGTTAACGGACTTGGTGCGTCAATTATCAGCGGATAAAAAAATCAATGGTGTTTTGTTGCAGTTACCAGTGCCTTATGAAGTTGTGGGCGACCGTTTGAACGAAGTCTTAAACTTAATCGACCCGTGCAAAGATGTTGATGGTTTGACTGTTGCGAACATGGGTAAATTGGTTGATGGTACGGCGGGTTTATGTGCTTGCACCGCACAAGGTGTCTTACACGCAATTCATAGTGTTTGTCCCGATGTAAGTGGTAAGAATATTGTCGTGATTGGTCGCAGTCGAATTGTGGGACGCCCGACAAGTTTGTTATTGTCTAACCACCATGCAACGGTAACAGTATGCCACCGCTTAACCAAAGATTTAGCTCTTTATACACCAACGGCGGATATAATTGTGGTGGCGGCAGGTTGTCCAGGATTATTGACGGCGGACATGGTGAAAGCGGGGGCAATCGTGATTGACGTTGGAATTAACCGTTTGGCTGATGGTCGTTTAGTCGGTGATGTCGATTTTGAGAAAGTTGCTTGCAAAGCGGCGGCAATTACTCCTGTTCCTGGTGGAATTGGACCGTTGACGATTGCTTTCTTATTAAAGAATATTGTGCGTGCGTATCGCTTGCAACACGGATTGTAAGGTAGTTAAAAAAGTTTTAATTTCATCTAATGTGTTGTCCATGCCTAGACTGATGCGGAGAACTTGTTTTTGTTGTTGTGGTGTTAGTTTCATGGAATCTAATGTGCGGTTGCCTTTGGCGTGAGCGGCACATGCTGAACCTAAACCAACGTAGATTTCTTGTGCGGATAAAGCGTTCATTACGGTTTCGCCGAACACGTTGGGCAACAAGATGTTTGTAATGTAAGGATTATTGTTAATCCCGTTAACTCGACAGCCGTCGGGTAAGTTGGTAACTAAGTAACGATGAATTTCGTTAACAGCGGGGCAATGAAAGTTTTGGGCTGCCGTCGCTAAACCCATGATGGCCGAGTGGTTGAGTGTGCCGTGCGGTTGTTCAAGTTTAATTCCTGCACGTAACCACAAAGCTCCAACGCCTTTGGGACCGTGAATTTTATGTCCGCAAATTGTAACACTGTCTAGTCCTAGCTGGCTGACGTCAAAATCAAATTTGGCAAAAGCTTGGGCGGCGTCGACATGAATGTGGGTTTTGGGGTTGCAAGCACGGACAGCGGCAACAACAGCGGCGGCGTCTTGATATGTCCCGATGTCGCTGTTGACTAAACTAAACATAAATAAAGATGTTTGGTCGGTTACCATGGTTTTAATGGCTTCAATGTCAATCGTCCCGTCGGTTCGTAGTGGTACGGTGTGGACAGTGTAACCTTGGTTGCTACGTTCTTTGGCGGCTAGGTAAATTGAGTTATGGTCGCCAGCGGTAATGACAAGTTCTTGTTGTGGGCGACGAATGCAATGATTGATGATTAAGTGGTTTGCTTGGGTCGCTGTATTTGTAAAAAGTAATTGCCCGTTCGTAGCGTGTAATTTTTGCATTAAGATGGTGCGTGCTTGCTCGACGATTTGGGCAGAGTTGATACCACCTTTGTATAAAGTATTAGCGTTAAAAAAGTTGTTTTGTTCGATGTCTTGCATGGCTTGCCAAACGGCTGGGTGAATCTTCGTAGTGGCAGCATTATCTAAATAAATCATGATGATTAAATTATAATGTTTGACGGAATTTCGTCAAACACATATAATTGAATTTGTGTTAAAGATAAATTACGTGAACGGATACCAGGTCGGGGAGAAGGTAGAAATTCCCGTAGCAGAAGAACTTTTGTCTGCCTACAACGATTTCTATGCGTCGAATTTGGAATTTTACCAAGGACGTATGAAACAACGTAATGCTGTGGAAAACGAAGCAGTTGCGGCAGAAGATGCAGATAACGCAGTTGATGAAGCTCAATTTGAAAAACAAGTTAACAGTGAAGTACGAGACTTTGCGGATTTGTGGGGTAGTTTGGATTTTGCGACTGCGACCTTAGTTGGTTTGGATATTAACTGGGATTTAATCCAAGAAAAATTATTGGCAGAACAAGAAAAACAATTAACGCCGGCACAAAGCGAGTTGATTCCTGTGGCAAAGCTTTTGCGTAACGTAGCCAGCGTTTTAGCGTTCTCGGAAAGAATCATTATGCGTTTGCACCGGAAGGCAGTTGAAAAACAAATGATTGATTTAATGATTCAAGGTTTTGAAACTTTGTTAGCACAAGTGGTGAACCGTAATATTGAACTGCCGGAACTTGATGGTGCAGAAAACAAAAAGATTATGAAATTAAAAACTGTTGATGCAATTATTGATTATGCAAATCATTTATTTGTTTTAGGGAGGTAATAATGAAAGTTTGTGTTTGTGGAGGAACTAACCCAGCAACTAATGTTAAGTTTACCGAGTGTGTGCGTCGCATTGGTGAATTATTTTGTGATAATGACATTGAGTTGATTTGGGGTGGAAATAAGTACGGTGTCTTGGCTGCGATTCATCAAGTTTACATCGAACGCAAGAAACCAAATACTTTATATTTGCCAAAAACTTACATTGATGACTTAAACGGCATGACGACGGACAAGGTTGTGATTTTGGAAAACATTGGTGAACGTCAAGATGCGATGTCGCACAACAGTGATGCGATTGTTTTTGTTCCAGGTGGGATTGGTACTATGTATGAGTTTTGGGCGAGTGTAGAAGCTTTACGTTCGGGGGAAATTAACGCTAAATTGTTCTTGTATAATTTTGAAGGTTTTTACGATAAACAAATTGAATTCTATGATTTTATCAACCAAAATGGTTTCACGAAGACGGGTATGGGGGGCAGTCCTTACAAAATTAAACCCGAAGATTTGTTCACTGTTGTTGATACTCCCGAAGGTTTAATTAAAGAATTGTTGAAAATCAAAAAATAATTTACCTAGCGAATTAAAAGAAGTCCTCAAACAAGGACTTCTTTTTGGTTGTGTCTACGGTTTAGCAACAAGGATTGCATTTGAATTTGCACATAATATCTTTACCGAAAACAATGAACAAGATGATTAGTGTGCAAAGGTCTAAACCGAAGAAACCGCCTTTCAAAATTACCATCAATAAAATGATCATCCATAATACATCACAGCTGGTGCTACATTTTTTTTGTTTTAGACTTTCATTGCAACCACATTCACGGTGGTCCATGCTTTTTAACATTTCGTCAAACATTTTTGTCTCCTTATAAACTATGTTAGGACAACCGATGCATCGTTCTTTTGTGAAATTTTGTTGTCCTACGTCATGATATGGTCGGGGTTAATGATTTGTTAAAATTTCTTGCATTTTTATACAAAAAAATGTTATCATATTACTATGGATAAAATTTGGGATATTACAATCGATTTTCTGGGGAAAATCAATACATGGATACCGTTGGTAGCAGTCTTGTGGGCTGGTATCGGTTTGATCGGTGTTGTTTTAATTTTAGCAATTACCGGTTGTGCTTTGCGTAAACGTTTAGTACCAAATTGGTTGATTTGGACTTACTTTATTTTCGCAAGCATCATTATCTTTGCACAAGCAGATAATGACATCTTCACAGTGGTTAAACACATGGAAGTTCCGTTCTTGGTAGTCTTGTTATGCTACGTATTGCGTTCACTTTTCTATCGTCGTCCTCGTTACACTTATAGCGAACGTATGGTTTGTGTACGTGAAATCGACAAAACTCGTCCAGTTAAAACGGAAACAGTTGTGGAAAGTGAAACTATCGTTCGCAAAATGGAAGAACCAGTGCTTGCTGAAACCGAAAGCAATGATGATGTAGCAAACGAAGTAAAGTTTGAACTTGAAACAGAAGCTAATGAAGAAAACCAAACAGCTGTCGAAGAAGTGAAAGAAGAAGTTAAAGTTGACGAAGCTGTCGCAGAAGCTGATAATGCAGAAACTAAAACTACGGAAAGCGTTGTGGCAGAAACAACAACGGAAACTAACACCGTTGATTTACCAGTGGTTGAACCAATTCCTGATAAAGCTTATGAACCAGCACCTGAACCAACCATCGTGGCAACACCTGTTTCGGAAACTATGCCGAACTTAAAAATGCCTAATACAACAATTCAATTACGCAATACAACGGCTCGTCCAACAGCGACGACCAGTTCGTTCAAGAGCAGTGCTTCAACTTCAAGTTTCGCAACTCGTCCAACAGCTACGACATCAATGGCAAGTCGTCCAACAACGCTAGCAAGTACAACAGCGACTCGTCCAACCAGTTCGTTCTCGTCAATGTATAATTCACGTTTAGCTAAGCCTGTAACAACTTCAACTACAACCAGCACAAATACCAACACATTAAACTCAATGAACACAACTCGTACCGCTGGTTCATTGGGGACTAATGTTACGGCGACACGTGCCACAGCAAATACGACAACACCACGTTCAACTGACGACATCATGGCTGCGATTGAACGTTTGCGTGCAAGTATGAAAAAATAATCATCAAGCTTAATTGATTTTGGTAATTGTATAACCGTCGACAGTATCATTGATTTGGTAACCTGCGGCGGTTATTTTATTGCGAATTTCGTCGGCGGTTTGCCAATCACGAGCTTGCTTGGCCGCTAAGCGTTGTTCGGCGAGAGCAGTAATTTCGGCAGGAATTGTGGTTTGAGTTTCGCTGGTAGTAGCACTGGCTAATGAGAGCGATAATACTTGGTCAAACTCTGTCGTAATCAATTGATAAATATCTTGCGAGTCGGGTTGTTTCAATGCTTGGTGTAAAACTGCGAGTGCCATTGGTGTATTCAAGTCGTTGTTAATCGCATCGGTAAATGCTTGACGCAATTCGGCAATGATTTTAGCGTCGGTGTGATTGGTTGATGCTTGGTGGCGACGAAGGGCAGTAACAATATTACGGTAGTTTTCTTTTGCTCCGTTCAAAGCGGTAAAGGTAAAGTTAAGAACACTATGATAAATCGTTTGGAGCATTAACAAACGTAAGTGCATCGGGTCATATCCTGTGGCAACTAAATCATCGAGTGAATAAACGTTGCCAAGACTTTTACTCATTTTGCCACCGTCAATGGTCATAAATTCATTATGGAACCAGAAGTTGCACATTTTTTTGCCTGTCGCTGTTTGTGTTTGGGCAATCTCGTTGGTATGGTGTACAGGAATATGGTCGACACCACCAGTGTGAATATCAAAGGGGACGGGTAAGTGTTGCATGGAAATGGCAGAGCATTCAATGTGCCAACCTGGACAACCAACTCCCCATGGTGAATCCCATTTTTGAATTGTATTTGGGCTAACAAATTTCCATAACGCAAAATCGTTAATGTTACGCTTTTCGCCGAGAGCGATACGGGCACCACCGATATTGCCTTCCAGACTGCCACGGGATAATTGAAAGTAGTCGGGGAAAGTCGAAGCATCAAAATAGATACCGTCGCTTGTACGGTAGGTGCAACCCTTGGCTTCGAGTGTTTTGATGAGTTCAATCATACCGTCAATACATTGTGTAGCGGGCACAATGTGTTTGGCGGGTGTAACGTTCAAACGTTGTAAGTCGTTCATAAAGATGTCGGTGTACTTCTTAGCGATTTGCAAAGGGTGGACGCCCATTTTACGTGCCGTGCTTTCGACTTTGTCGTCGCCACTGTCGCCGTCGCCGACCAAATGCCCGACATCGGTAATGTTCATGACGTCTTCGATTTGGTAGCCATTAAAACGTAAAGTCTTTTTCAAAATGTCGCCACACACGTATGCACGTAAATTGCCGATATGAGCCGTATAGTACACAGTTGGACCACAGGAGTACATGTGAACAATCCCTGGTTTGACTGTGGTAAAGTTTTCTTTTGTTTTAGTCAAAGTGTTATAAAGTTTCATATCTTTATTATACGGCATAAGTATAAGTATGGAAAATGAAAAAAGTGATTTGACTTTATTAAATCGTAACCAACTGAACATTACAGGTGTCAAAAAAATTAAAAGCAGTGCCCCAGAGCAAATCGTGTTAATTTTGCAAAACGTAGCTTTGGTCATTAGTGGTGTAAATCTCTTTGTAGTTTCGGCAAGTATTCAAACTGGGGAGGTTAGTATTAGCGGTTTAGTGAAGGCTTTGCGTTATACGGGTGTTGCTGACAAACGTAAATTTTCGTTCAAAAATATTTTCCGTTAAGCATAGTCATAGATGTGTTGACTTCACTTACTAACACAGCCGTGGTGCAGATGCTGCAATTTTTAGCACTCACTTATTTCGTGCTAATCGCAGTTGCATGTTGTGGAACTCGGTTACGTTTGCCGAAGACAAAATTTGAACCCGTGCTTGATGTCTTGTTAGTTGTTGTCGTGTTAATTTATGCCGTAGTATTAAAAATTATTTTCTCGACATAATGGCTATACTTTATTATACTGTAAATGATGATGGGGATCACGACACAACTTTTGTACACTGGTGAAGAGTTTATTGCCGAACTCTCTGAGATTTTAGTGTGGATTATTAGCATCGTTGGTGTCTTGATGGTTTTGTATGCCGTTTACATTGGCTACTTATTTGCAACGGCAACCGATGAAGGTAAACGCCGTGCCGCAAAATCACGTTTGTTCAAAATTTTAAGTTCGGTTTTAATTATTTATGCATTGGCGGCTTGTATCAAGGTGATTAATGTTAGCTTTGATGATGTAGAAATATCCAAAGAAGATACTGATAATGCGATTAACTGGGCAGAATATGAGTATGAGTATATCGGTTCGGTTTCACCGATGTATTTTAAAAAAGGTGGATATGCAAACGGAATTGAACTTGATCCAACAAAGCTTAGAATGAAAAGCGGTGAGTTAACGTTGAAAGAGGTAAAATTTACTGGTTTTGTGCTTGATCCTGAAAGTGATGTCCTGCAAGCAGAATTAAATGCCTTGGGTACTCAGAACGTAAAGTTGCTGGATACTGGAGGTTTAAAGTATACTTTTGGTCAAAAGAGTATAGCAAATGAAACTGTTCAAGATGCTTATACAATAACTTCATCTGTGGAAGTTAGTGGGAGTCATTATATTCGTGCACTGGTAAGTTTTAATTATAAAGAAAAGGACGGTTGTACACTTGAAATTATGATCAAAGTTTCTTCCGATACAGAATTAATTGTTATTCTATAAGTTGACGATAAAAATTGAGGGTGGTAAGATAATGTATGGAAAAAATCGATGAAAAAAAATTGATGGAAGAAATTTGTACGGCAATTGCAAAACAATTACGTAAACCTGTGGCGGAAGTTACGCCAACAAAAAAATTGAAAGAAGATTTGAATGCGGATAGCTTGGATTTGGTTGAGTTGATGATGAATTTGGAAGAACAATATAACATCACGATTGCTGATGAAGATTTGACTAAGTTGCAAACTATTCAAGACGTAGCAAATTACATTGCCAAAGTAATGAAATAAAACAATTCGTACGGCATAGTTATAGGTGTGCCAGTTGCTTTGATTATCGTTTGTTTTGGTTTAGGTGTCGGGTTAATGGGACTCGGTGCCTTTTTTTTATGGCGTTGTTTTTGGCGAAAAAGGTCAGTTAGTGGAGCGGTGTTGCTTGCTTTATTACCAGTACTTTTGGTGATGGGTGTGGCTTTGTTAGCGGGGCAAGTTGAAGTGGCAGTGAGTGTATTGTTGGGAACAATCGCCAGTCATTTGTGTTTGATTGGGTTAATTGCTTTGTTATGGCGGGTCCGTTTACAACGTCGTGATGGTTGGACTTTGCTTTGGTTGTTGCTTGGTTTGCTGGTGATCATGGTAGCGGGTTTCCGTGAACAAGTCGGGTTGTATAGTGGGTTAGCGTTGTTCACAGTTGGGTTAGTGGTTGGTGGACAAAAGCTAGGTAAGGTAAAGTTGATAAAGCCGTATCATTGTGTTTTGTGGCGGTGGTTAATTTTTGTTGCTGTGGTACTGTCGCTGGTGGTCGGTATGTGGTTGGCTCTGTTGAAAACATCAACAGTAGTGGCGGTATGTCATTTACCATTTGGTCGGTTGGCAGTGGTTTTGATTGCTCCGTTGTTGAGTTGTGTCGGTATGTTCGGGGCAGGCGTAAAGCCCAAACGTCCGCTGGCGATGGCTCATTACATGCGGGGCTTGTTGTGGGCGAGTGTGATTTTAATCACGGTTGGGTTTGGTTTGCTTGTGGTTTGCTGTGGTGGCGTACGATTATCGTTAACTATGAGTGAAGTAGTTTTGCCGTGGGTGAGTGGTATGGCGGTTGTTTGTGGTGTTGCTTTGTTTTTACCGAAAAAAACCGCTCGTTGGTGGGGCGGTTTAATTGCGGTGATGTTTTTGGTTTTAGTGATAAATTTATTACGGTAACTAATTTTGCAAATATTGTACCAAGGCGGGGATATGATTAAGTGCAAAATCGACTTGTTCGCCAGTTTGTAAGTTTTTAATGCGTAACGAGTTTTGACTGATTTCATCACTGCCGATGACGGTTGCAAATTTGATTTGTGTTGCTGATGCGTATTCCAGTGCTTTGCCGACTTTGGGTTTTGCTGTCCACAGCATGGTTGGAATACCAGCTTGACGTAATTGATTTGCGATGTGATGACATTCGACAGTTGTGTTCATGGGTACGATTAACAATTTAATGGGGTTAGTCATGTTCGGGGCAGTTAAAACTGCGGTAATGGGTTCAAGTCCAAATGACATGCCAACAGCGGGGTAAGCGATGCCTGAACCAACAAAGTTCGTAATGATTTGGTCGTAGCGTCCGCCACCACCTAAGGAAGAAGTATAATTGCCACTGGCGTCAAAGACTTCCCAAACGACACCGGTATAAACATTTAAGCCACGGGCAAGTGAGGGCGTGAACAAACAGTACTGAGCTAAATTAAGGGCAGTGAGTTCCGTCCACAATGCTTTAATTTCGGCAATGCCAGTGTTGTCTGGTAAAAGTTGTTCAAGTGCGGATAAATCAAGATTGACGGCATCAAGCAATTTAATGGATTGTTCGGCAGGCAGATATTTGTTTAATTCGGTTAATGTTTCTGCACGGGTGATTTTTTTGATTTTATCTAAAATGCCGATGATGGCGTCGTGGTTCTCGGTTACGCCAAGGTATTGCAGTAGCCCGATTAAAATTTGGCGGTGTCCAATTTGAATTTGTGGGTTAATGCCGAGTTGACGGTAGCAGGTAATTGCTAGTTCCAGTAATTCAATTTCGATGCCACGACTGCTGTCGCCGACAACGTCGACGTCGCACTGGATAAATTCTCGCAGGCGTCCTGCTTTGACTGGTCCATTGCGGAAGACTTTGCCGATTTCGTAACGTTTGAAGGGTAGTTTTAAGCTTCGATTCAAAGCAATATATTTACAAAATGGTACGGTTAAGTCAAAACGTAAACCGAGTTCTCTTGCTCCTTGGTCGGAGAGTGAATAAATTTCTTTCACGATTTCGGCTTGTTCGCCGTACTTATAGGTGAGTAAATCACGATAGTTAAGCATCGCCGTATCTAACGGTTGATAGCCGTATAATTCAAAATTGCGACGCAAAATGTCTGTGATACGATTCCGTAAGGTCATTACGGCCGGGTCAAAATCTGTGATACCTTTTAAGTTACGAATTACCATTTACGCTCCTGTATTTCTTTAATGTCGAGTTTTTTGTATAAGACGCTAATTTCGCCGATTGTAGTGTTGGCTAACCATGTTTGTACTTTGGCGGTGCCGTTCGGGATAAAGTACTTTAACATTTCGGTAACAGCTTGAATGATTGTTACACATTCTGCAATGACTTGTTGGTCTAACGTTTTCCACGGCGTGTGGTCGCTGAGCCATTTATTACCAAAAGCAACTAACGCCATGGCGGTAGCGAGAGCTTTACTGCACGCACCAGCTTCAACCAGTTGGTTAAATTCGGTACGGGTTTTTTCAATTTCTTGGGTAATGGTAGCGTTGTCTTGCATGGTAGGAATCTTACCGTCAAATTTATTTTTAATGAAACTTAAAGTACGGTTAACTAGGTTACCATAGTTGTCAATGAGTTCGCCGTTTACGGTGTACACAAAATCTTCAAAAGAGAAGTTTGCATCTTTTTTGTCGTTAGTGTTACGCAAGAAATAGTAACGTACCATGTCGGTATCAAAATTGTCGATTAGTTGACGGGCAGTGATATAGTTGCCAGACGACTTCGAGATTTTTTTGCCGTTCATAGTTAGGTATTCGCTACTGATAATGTAGTCGGGTAAGTGCCATTGGTGTTTGTTTTCGGCGAGCAGTAAACCCGGGAGAATTACGCTGTGGAAAGGGATATTGTCTTTTGCATGGACGTAGTAATGACGCTTGGTTGTCGGGGTGCTGTCGAGTAAGAAGTCTTCCCAGTCGGGTTTTACGGCTTTTGTTGCTGAGAGATAACCTAAAACATTTTCTGCCCAGATGTAAACTCGTTTGTCGGTAATGTCGCCTAAGAGTTTTTCGGCATTGGCAGGCAAGGGAACTCCCCAGGTAATATTACGAGTAATGGCACGGTCAACTAAACCTTCATTTAAGTATTTGTTCGTCATGCCGATTGCGTTGTGTGTCCATTGGTCTTGTTTGACTTGTAAGTTGTTTTGGATTGCTGTTTGGAAACGACTTAACGATAAATAAATTTGTTTTGTGTTGCGTAATTCGGGGGTAGCTCCACAAAGTTTGCAATGTGGGTTTTGCAAATCTTCGGGTTCAAGTATTTTGCCACAGTGGTCGCAGGAATCGCCTTTGGCTGGGTTGCCACAGTGCGGGCAAGTGCCTTCAACGTAGCGGTCGGGTAAGTATTGTTGACATTGTGTACAATACAACTGTGGTACCGATTTAACAAAAACATTGTCTGTATCATATAAGTCAGCGTGAAAGTTGCTGGCAAAATTTTGGTGAGCGGGGTTAAGTGTTGCCGTGTAATTATCAAAACTGAAACCTAGGTCGTTAAAATCTTGTTGGTGGCTGGCATGATATTTTTCGGCAATTTGGTTCGGGGTTAAGTTTTCGGTTTTAGCACTAACCAAAATCGGTGTACCGAAACAGTCGCTACCGCTGACAAAACTGACGTTAGCTCCGTGGTCACGGTAATAACGAGCAATGACATCGGCAGGTAATGATGAAGCGATGTGTCCTAAGTGTAAATGGCCATTTGCGTAGGGCCAAGACAATCCAACTAAAACATTTAATTTCATTGTATCAATGTTAACATATTTTCGCTTAAATCACAATTATAAATATTGGTAGTTATCCATATCATTGACAAAATTCGCACGGGTTGTTAAAATTTTTTAGAATCTTAGATAGGAGGTAATTAGTTATGCCTAGTGGACGTAGCGGTGGTGGACATTTTGGAGGTGGTTCTCGCAGTTTTAGTGGAGGACATTTTGGTGGTTCAAGATCTCGTAGTTCGCACAGCGGTGGACACTTTGGTGGCTCACGTAGTTTCGGTGGTTCACGTGCACACATTCCATCAATGCGTTGGCGTCCTCATACAACTGTCATTTTTGGTCGTCCTGTCTATTTTGGTGCGGGACGTGCAAAAGCAGTTTCTTTATTAAGCATTTTAATTACGATAGCGATTGTTGCTGCGGTAATGCTAGGGTTAGGTTGGTATTCTCAAGAAGAAGATTTAAAAGTGATTCGTGAAGATTATGCTTATTATCAAGCAATGGCACAATACGCAGCGGATAATGATGCATACCAAACAACGGGTGAAGTTTATGATTTTGAACAATATGAGTTGGGTGGTAAATGCTGTATTTTCTATCGTTTTGATACTTCTTCTGGTAATACAGTTGAAGGATATTCTTTCTATGTATATAACATCGAAGATGTAGAATACATGTTGGATAATGGTGTAACTTTGGCGATTAGCTCAAAAAATACTAACATTACAATGTCAACAGATTCAATTCCATTGGATTATAAAGATATGGCTTTACGTGATGATGCAGAATATTTGGACTATGCAGAACAACGTGATACGATGCGTTTAGCGACGATTGCGGTTGGTGTTGGTGCGGTTGTGATGATTTTGATTTCAGCTGCGGTATCGGTAACCGCAAAAAAGGCAACCAAAGAACAAATTGAAGAAACGGCACAAGCTAAATCTGGCACGCAAAATAATCAACAAAATAAAACCGAAACACCAGCTGGTGCTTGGCGTTGTGCGTACTGCAATACTTTGAACGATAGCAGTAAAGAACAGTGCGATGGTTGTGGGGCAAGTCGTTAAAAACAATTTGTTGAAAGGTTACTAATTTGTTAATATAAGCAATATGGCATTTGATATCAATCAATGGTTACAGAATAATACTACGGACTTACACGGTCGGGTGGTCGTGATGACTGGTGCGGCGGGTGGCTTAGGCAGTGTTGTAACTCGTCATCTTTTGAAGGCACACGCCAAAGTGATTATGTTGGAACGTAACGTTGAGAAGATGGAAAACTTACGTAAACAGTTGTTGGAAGAAATGCCAACTGCCGAAATTGAAATCATGCAAGTTGATTTGAATCAAATTAAATCCATCAATCAAGTGATTACGCAATTAGTTACACAACGGATTGATTATTTAATTTTGAACGCTGGGGTTTACAATGTGCCAATTACGACCAGTGAACTGGGTTATAACAATGTTTTCCAAATCAATTTTGTTGGTCAATATTATTTGACGAAACAGTTATTACCAGCTTTGCAACGTACCAAAGGTAAAGTGGTGCTGGTAAGTAGTATCGCTGCGTCTTATTATGGTAAGTTAGATGAAAACGATATTGACTACACGAAACACGAAAAGAAATCTAAAATCTACGGAAACTCAAAACGCTTTATCATGTTTGCTTTGGCGGAATTATTCAAAGAACGTGATGATGTTAGTTTGTCGATTGTACACCCAGGAATTACTTTGACGCCGATGACGAATGCTAGACATAACGAATTTATCAAATTCTTGATGAAGTTATTTTTCCCAAAAGCTGAAGTAGCGGCATTGAACATTGTCCGTGGTGTGTTTGAAGATTTGAACAACGACGAATGGATTGGTCCACGTTTCTTACGAGTTTGGGGTGTGCCAACGATAAGTAAATTGCCTGAATCGACAGCGGTGGAGCGGGCAAAGATTTTTAATTTGGCGGAAAACATTTGTAAGTTGATTACATCGTCAAAAGATTTTAATTAAATTCAAAAAAAGTTTCAAAAAACCCTTGACAAGGGTTTTTTAGTATGTTAGATTATGGGTACTTGTTTGTGAAAGCAAGCAAGTCGTGTTCATTGAAAACTTAATACTTTGTACACATTTGTATAAGATTGTAGGTTTAATAAACACTATATCTTTGTCAATTTATTGTCAGTCAAGAACTGAGTAAAATAATCAAATTTAATATTAGAGTTTGATTCTGGCTCAGGACGAACGCTGGCG
>JAGAOQ010000013.1 GCA_017623705.1 Clostridia bacterium
GACCCCCGCCTTATCAGAGCGGTGCTCTAACCAACTGAGTTACAATCCAGTAATAGTACTATATCACATGCCAGTGATTTGTTCAAGTACTTTTTTGCACATAAAAAACGGGCGGTAAACACCACCCGTCATGCTAATCAATATGAAATTATTTAACGTAAACACGAATAAAATATTCACGAGCATGTAAACAAACAGGACAAACCTTTGGAGCTTCTTTACCAACAAAAGTGAATCCACAATTTGTACATTGCCAAGTTACTGCTACTTCCCCAGCAAACAAAGTATTATTCTTTAATTGATTCGCTAAATTCAAGAAACGGTCTTCATGATTTTTTTCAATTTGAGCAACACCACGGAATTTTGCCGCAATTTCTTTGAACCCTTCTTCGTCAGCTTCTTTGGCGAATTTTTCGTACATATCCGTCCATTCATAATTTTCGCCTGCCGCAGCGGTTAACAAATTTTCCACTGTACCGTCGATTGTATGTAAGTACTTGAACCACATTTCAGCGTGTTCTTTTTCATTTCCTGCTGTTTCTTCAAAAATTTTAGCGATGGTAGGATAACCTTCTTTTTTTGCTTTTGAAGCAAAGAATGTGTACTTGTTACGTGCCCCGCTTTCCCCTGCAAATGCAGTTTCCAAATTTTTTGCAGTTTTTGTACCTGCCAATTTTTTATCCATTTGAATTTCCATAATAATTCATTTTATTCAATTTTGCGTAATTTGACAATTTTTTTTTCGTATTAAAAGTATACTTTTCACCCCGACATTCAAAGCTAATGCTAAATTCCCCCATTACATTAACACACGGCGTTAAGTAAATTTTTTCTGCCCGCACTCGTATGCCAACAAACTGCGTCAAAAGATATTGCCACACATCAGCTGTAATTTGATGATAATCGCTTAACGTTGCCATTAAAAGTTTG
The DNA here is from genome assembly GCA_017623705.1 of Clostridia bacterium. Taxonomy (GTDB): domain Bacteria; phylum Bacillota; class Clostridia; order Christensenellales; family UBA1242; genus RGIG8050. The sequence goes on from JAGAOQ010000013.1 coordinate 931, forward strand.
CGACTTTGGTTTTGGTAAGCCACCTTAACCGTATGCAACAATTTTATATCTTCGCCTTCGACGACAGGTTTATTGAACATCGTATCAAACTTTTTATCATCAGTCTTGATTTGAATTTCTCGCAGAGCCAGTACTAAATCTTTTTTAGTCAAACGTTGTTTCGTTTGATTTTCACGCCGAGTAATGACAAACTGCCGACTTTCGTAACCCGCCAGTTTTACTTTCAGCGGAATATTGATGTGCGTCGTAATCCATTCCCCCGTCAGCTTAATTGGAGTTGGTAACACATAATGACTTACATGCCCCGTATGTAAGCTAACCACCGTTAAAACAGCACCATTAGCACTGACCACCGACGGACGTTGAAATTGTAACGGGATAATTAAATTCTGCGTCATTTTCTGTGGCAAAGTGTTGGTTACAGTTAACGTTTTGACATAAGGCCATGCTTTGCTAAACTCCAACCCGACAGGCGGTTGAGCAACTGGCTCGTAATGTGGCACTTGTGTCAGCTTTACCAAATAATATAAGGCATCGGGATCAAGTACCGTGCGATCCACAAAATAAAGCCATAACTGGTCTTGATGACACGCCGTTACCATTTCCGCACTCACAGTCGTTGTTACAGTTGTTTCAATATCTGGTACGGCACTGGAATAAAGCAAGACTAAATTAAAACCACCGAACAACCGAGCTAACTGCCGATAGTCAGCTAAGTTTTGCCACACTGCCAAAAACTTTTCCGCACTATCCACAATCACAACTTTGGTTAAACTTGCTAACGACGGAATAATTTTAGCTGTCGCCAAATAACGACTACGCAAACGTTCACCCATGATAAACTTCGCTTGATACGCTTCCGTAGCCAGCCGTTCCCAACGTTGATTCGCCGAAATTTCTGCCACAGATAACCACTTTGGTTCACCACCGTCCAAAGAAATACTTGCTTCGCCCTGCCACGTAATATACATTTCCAAAGCATCAAGCTTAGCACAAACACTGGTTGCTAAACGTACTTTATCACCACGCACGGCATACGTATGGCATTCACCCGTATTAAGATTTTTACACGTTACAACTCCCCGACTAACCACACAATCAAAATCGTTTTTATTGTTTGCAATTTTCAAAGTTACGGTTTGAAACTTATCGGCATGCAACGTGTAAGCGTGTGCGTACCGCTTAACGACAACATCGTCATAATAGTATTTTACATAACTTTGATGTGCGACAATTTGCCAGGGCTTCGCACCGACAATGCCAGGTTGTAAAGGGTCAAAATACGCATCACGAAAAACTTTATAAATCGGCAACGGATAAAGTTGGTACTGCTGGTGCGACCATACCGCTTTAATGCGTTGCACAATCTTACGTTTCGGAGCAAATAAAAAAGTCAAGTTACGACGCAGTTGCTTTTGCGTTACTTCGTTATTAACCTTGTGTGCCAACACATAACAAGCATAACCATAAAATAACCGCTCATAAGGGTCTGTACTTGGTCGGTGTTGCGGATTACGTAATAACGCTCGCATTTGTTCTCGGTACGCTATGGCGACATGATTAACTGTCGGCATTACCAAACATAGTCGGTTAAAAATTTTTATTTCGTGGCGTAACTTAGCGTGTTTAATCCGTCGCAATGGCAAGCGAATTATTTGTTGCGATTTATTACCACTCAATCGGTTATCGACCAACCAATAACGATTACGGCGTTGCCACCAACAAACCAACACAACGACCAACCAAGCAATACAACAAACTACAAATACCACAAACTAATTATTGCCAAACAATCAACAAACAAAAAAGGGCAACCGCCCTTTTCTTACATTGTCGAGATGTATAACATGTCGCCATTCTCTGGCTCTAAACGTTCTTTGTCCATCGCATTTGCCAAAATCTTCATAATTTTTTGTAAATTCTCGTTTGTAATCTCGTCGGTTGTTTTTACGATGACATTTAACTTATTGTCGTTGCGACTAACAATTACGTCGTCGTAACCACATTGAGCCGTAATTAAATTTTCGGTGTTGTTTTCAAAAGCAATGGTTGCTGCCAAAGCGGTAAGTGCAGCTTCGGCTTCACTGCGAGCAGCTTGACTAGCATTTGTGTTCGCAACAATTTCTTGTAAAACTAATTGTTGAGCTAAACGGGCATCAGTACGATTTTCTTTCAAGGTAATAAACATGTTAGTTTCTGTCTTACTACTTGCATTGATACTGACAGCGTTTTGGTTTAAGGTAAAATTCAAATAACCTGTTACGACCAACAACGCTAGTAGTCCTGTCATAAGTGCAATTTTCCGTACCTTTTTACTGAGAAAGACTCCAAAAAAGTTTTTTATTTTTCCACCAAAGTGTCGTTTTTTTACTTGTTGAGTTACTACTTCCACAATTTTATCCCCCTTGCTAATATTATATTAAGCAGATGATTTGAATATAACTGTAAATTTTAATGCCTAAATTCCCGACAAAATTTGAATCGGTACATTCTTATCGCCAATTAAAGTTTGGACTGCGTGTAATAAATTTAACCGTACACTAACATCACTTGCCCCCGTTGCAACAACAACTATACCAATCATTGCTGGCGGATTTTTCCAAAGCACCATCGGGCTACCATTCTTAATTACCACCGTTTTATCGACCGTTGTTGTGGTTATCGCTTGCCCATTTGCTCCCGCTTGTTCCACAGTCTTTTCTTGAACATCATAAGCTAATTCCGCCGTGCCTTCGCCGTCCGTCATCACCATTACCGCTACATGACCAGCCCCTGCCACACACCCCAGCACGGACTCCAACTTACTTTCTAGCTGGCTGGCATAAGTACTATTACTCTCTGTTACCGTTGACACTGTTTCAGTTTGGTTTGATTTTTTACTTCCGCCCAAACTAGACAAATAAATCCCCAACATGATGACAACCACGATAACGGTTGCGTAAATTTCCCAATGCTTAATTTGTTTGATTTTTTGCCATAGCTTTTTCATATAATCACCACTCCTTCACCCAAAACTTTTTGCAATTCGGCTAACCGATCGCCATCAACCACTTCACCCAAGTTCACATAAACGACATCATCAACCATCGTAATCATAGCGTGTTGGTAACCTTGCGTCTGTAAAATTTGTTGTACCCGAAACTTTTTACTGCTTTGTTGCAAATCAGCCACCACACCCACATCAATCATTTGTTCAACTTCTGTTTGCCACCACTCCGCTTTTAATAAATTCGGTAACGGCGACACGATAACGTACAAAACAATAAAACCATAGATTGACCGCACAAAATTTGCCATGCGTCGACCGTGTGTCAAAAGTTCGACAACGACCCCAATAATTACGACACCAACAACACTTGCCAGCCAACCTGCCATGTTATATTACATTCCCTGTCATAATAAATAATGCTAAAATTACTAAATACATAAAGGTTACCCCCAGTAAACACGCCACCAACATACCAAAGCTTTTGTTAATCACGGTTAGAAAATCACTAATGCGACTGTCGCCAATCGGTTGCGTTACCGCCGCCGTCAATTTAATCGCCAAAGAAAAAACAACTATTTTGACAATCGGAGCTAAAACCAAACCTAATAACAATAGGATACCCGACAGACCAACGGCATTTTTAATTAGCACCGCACTCGCCATAATCAAATCGAAACCTTGCGACATGTAACTACCGATAATCGGTACATATCCCGAAACCGTCATTTTTGTTGCCCGTATTGAAATACTATCAAAACTTCCTGCCGTAATACCCTGAATTGCAATGAAAGACAAAAATACCGTAAAACACACGCCCACAATCCACTTAAACAAGGCATTAAAAAATGCCACGAATTTATCCAGTTTGGTTTGCGGAGCTAAATGCGACACCACCGAAAAAGCCATGCTCACCACGAATAAAGGCATGACAACCCAACTGAAAATTTGCAAAATTCCCGTCGACAAAACAGCTACTGCGGGCTGGTATATTCCTGCACTGGTTGAAGCACCGCCCGTTACCATCATGGTTAAAATTATCGGGAAAACCAAATCGACTTGCGTTTTGATTAAATTTAAGGTGTTGCCTACCATCTCAATTAAATCGGTAACACTGCCCACGACAATTAAAACGACCGCCGCATAAGACACAAAAAACACTAGATGACCAACACCGTCTTTTTTTGCCGTCCCGACAAAACCACACAAAATTGTAATCGCAACAACCAATACCACCATCGGCAGTACTGCTATAACAACGTTACCTAACAAAGCCCAGATACCGCTTAATACATCGGGATACTGCTTAAAAAATTCACCCGATAAAATTTGCCCCAAGACTGTCCAAAAATCATTGCCACCAAAAACGCTTAAATTCGCCAAGTCGCCAAAGTCTATTTTGGATAACGTATCATTCACCGCTTGCGATAATTCTGTTTCGTCCATTACGGCAAGACTCCTAATACCACATCGACCAAAGCTTGAATAATCGGGATTGCTAAAACCATAATGATAATTTTCCCGCCCAGAATTACCATGTCCGCCACTGCCTTCGCCCCAGCTTCCTGACAAATGCTTGACGCAATTTCACACAGATAACCAATCCCGACAATTTTGAGAATACTCGCAAATAACTGCGTCGCTAAACCCGTTTGTGCCACAATGCCATTGATACTACTGATAATTTTGGTTAACCCTGAAACAACCATCATGAAAATTAAGATTGTTCCCACTAAACCAACGACCACGGCAAGTTCAGGTTTAACGTGTCGTAGTAATAACACGCCCAAAGCCGTTGCCATGCCAATCACTATCATTTTGGTTAAATCCAATTAGCCCCCTTAATATAACGCAAACAAAGATCGGATTGAATTAAATAAATCGCTAATCATTGACAAAACCATTACCAAGCAAATCACGACCGCAGCCAAAGATACAAAGGTAGCAATTTCTTCACGACCAGCTTGTTTCAAAATCGTACAAACAACCGCCGCCAAAATCCCAATCGCCGCAATTTTGAAAATGATTTCTACATCCATAAAATTCCTCCTGCGATACCAATTATTATTAAAAGTTTCAACATAATAGACGCTTTGCTTTGCAAATCATGTTCCGCTTGCTTTTGACGATTCACCAAAGTTACCCGCAAAGCTTGAATTTTATCTTGTTCACTTTCTCGCCCCGTCCGCCCGAGTTGATATAAAAATTCCGCCATTACTTGATCGTTAATTACGGTTTGACACTTCTCACGAGTTAAATCAGTTTTCGCTTGCAAGATTTGTAAATACTCCTGTAAAACAGCACGACAACCACCACGACAAATCGGCAAATAATCCGCCACAATTTGTGGCAAAGGTTGTAAAGCAAATCCAATCGCTTGTTTCAAATGGTCGCAAAAAGCCACCCACTGTCGGCAATCACGAACTTTGTTTAATTGCTGTCGATAAATCAAACAACCCAGCAAAACACAAGCCAAAAACCACCCACCAGCTAAATACCACCTCACAAACGTTGCAACCCCCGATTAAAAACATCAACAACTTCGCCAGCCCGTTCGCCAACTTGCAAAACCACATAACGTTCAAACACACCTTGCGAAACTAAAAGTCCTAATTCGGGCTTACTCCGTACTTCACTTAAATCTGTGGCATGCACACTTGCCATAACCACAACACCGCTCCGCACTGCCCGTTGCAACATTGCCACATCATCGGCTGTCGCAATTTCATCGGTAATCATGACATCGGGACGTAAACTGCGTAAGCCATTTTCAAAACCATACGCCTTTGTTCCTCCCGTGATAACATCGCTGTTCTGTCCTACATCTAATTGATTTTCGCCTTGATAACACGCTGCCAGTTCACCCCGTTCGTCTAAAATTAAAGTATTCAAATGCGGGAACTTATAACTAATTTGGCGAGCTAAATCCCGTAATAAAGTTGTTTTCCCCGCCCCAGGTGGAGCAATGACCAAAGTCGACACGGGACGCACCGCATCAAAGACATAGGGCAAAACTGCATACGCACAATTCTTCACCTCATGCGGAATACGAATACACAGTGAACTAATATTTTTCACCGCCGATACCTGCCCATTTTGCATGACTAATTCACCTGCTATTCCAATCCGTACGCCACCACGAATCGTAATAAAGCCCTTTACCATTTGGTCAAGGACGGCATAAATTGCATATTCCGCCGCTTTGTGAATAATATTCGCTAAGTCTTCACAAGTAACTTGTACCGCTTTTAACGGAAAATTTTTTCCGTCAACACAAGCTACAACTGGTGCATTTGCCCTTAAACGCAACTCATAAATTTCTGCAACGGGTAAGTGGTTTAACGCTTCCAAAATTTTGTTTGGCAAAATTGCCCGCAAAGTATCCATATCAATGGATATGCTAGCAATCTAAAAATTCAACCCAACTCTGTGCTTCCACGCTAATTTCAGGTAGACAGTGTAAAACTTCCCCTAGTTGCGTACGGAAATAATTTTCTTGTGCCACGGGAATTGCCACTTGATAACGAACTAAATCTGTGTACTGCACATCAAGTTCCTTGCCACACTCCGCCACTAACTTGCTAACCCCAGCTTGTTGTTCATAAGTAACCGTAAAACTTAATACTACGCATTCACGCATGAGCGTTGTGGTTGCTAACTCTAACACTTGACTTGTGGCTTGCCCATACGCCCGAGCTAACCCACCCGTTCCCAACTTAATACCACCAAAGTAACGTTCGACCGCCACCGCAACATTGGTTAACTGCTTTTGTTTAATTGCTTGTAAAATCGGCATACCCGCTGTTCCAGCAGGTTCACCATTATCACTCGACTTTTGTCCCTCGGCCGTAACATAAGCATAACAGTGATGTGTGGCATCGGGTAAAACTACACTCTTCAAAAAAGCTTGTGCTTGTTGACTATCGGCAACCCGAGTCGCATACGCAATGAAACGAGATTTTTGCACAACATAAGTTGTTTGCCAAACGCCCGTGGACAAAGTACGAAAATCACTCATCATACTAGCATAAATTAAGTTGCCAAATTTGTCATTACGGAAAAATTGTTGCTATCACAACAACCAACATGTTAGTCTAACTATGGAGGAAATATGAATCTTTTCAAAAAACTTTATTGTCGTACATTTCAATTTATTTTTCGTGTCGCACTACCCATTTTACCCTACCGAGAACCAATCTTGTTAAAGTCTAATCAAGAGATTATTGATACGCTGCAAAGACACAACAAAACCAGTGTCTTGTTGGTTACTGACCGTGCAATTCGCAATTTACAATTAACCCAAAGTTTGGAAAATGAAATTACTAATCATCAATTAAAACTAACTGTCTACGACGGCACAGTACCTAACCCGACAACCGATAACGTCGCCGAAGCTTTAACGCTTTACCACGAAAACAACTGCGATTGTATCATTGCATTTGGTGGCGGTTCAGCGATGGATTGTGCCAAAGCAACGGGAGCACGTGTTGCCCGTCCCAAGAAATCATTGGCACAAATGAAAGGGATACTTAAAGTTGGTAAAAAAATTCCACTTTTAATTGCAATCCCTACCACAGCAGGAACGGGCAGTGAAACCACTTTGGCAGCCGTTATCACCGACAGTCAAACTCGCCATAAGTATGCTATCAACGACTTCCCGTTAATTCCCAGCTACGCCACTTTATTACCCGAACTAACCTTAGGTCTTCCCCCGCACATTACGGCAACCACAGGTATGGACGCTTTAACCCACGCCATCGAAGCATACATTGGTCGTAGTACGACCAAGCAAACTAGAACTTACGCCGAATGTGCCGTTAAAGATATTTTTGAAAACTTACCGTTGGCTTACCAAAACGGTAACAATCTTGTTGCTCGTAATAACATGCTCAAAGCTGCCTATTACGCTGGTGTAGCTTTTACCCAAAGTTATGTTGGTTACGTACATGCCGTTGCCCATTCACTCGGCGGAAAATATAATATCCCCCACGGTCTAGCTAATGCGATTATTTTACCTTATGTTTTAAGAAAGTACGGTCGCAAAGTTTATCGTAAACTATGGCAACTTGGTGTCAAAGCTCGACTGTTCAACCGAGAAACACCACCCGAAGTCGGTGCAAAATTATTTATCCAAAAGATTGATGATATGAACCGTGCCATGAACATTGGCACCAGCATTCCCGAGATTAAGGAACAAGATATTCCCGCCCTTGCTTTGACCGCAATGAAAGAAGCAAATCCACTCTACCCAGTTCCTGTCCTTTGGACAACAAAAGAACTCACGGCAATTTATCACGAGGTAAAAAATGGTTAACGAAGAAATTTTACACATCTACCAAACACAACGCAAAAACATGGATACCTGTCCTTTGCGTCAAGTCAATTATCGCCTGGAAAAGTTACGGGAATTATACCAAAACATCGTCAAGGCACAAGCGGAAATTTGTGAAGCTTTACGCCAAGACCTCAACAAAAGTGCAACCGAAAGTTACATGACCGAAATTGGTATGGTACTCAGCGAAATTACCTACATGCGAAAACACTTAAAAAGTTTCGCTAAACCCAAGCGAGTCCGCACACCTTTGGCACAATTTCCTGCCAAATCTTTCCGCTTACCTTGTCCCAAAGGACAAGTGTTAATTATCAGTCCGTGGAACTACCCGTTCATGCTCAGCATTGAGCCATTGGTTAATGCCATCGCTGCTGGTAACTGCGTAATGCTCAAACCAAGTGAACACTCACCACACGTCAGTGCTGTCATCAAAAAATTGATTAAGGCAACCTTTACCCAAAATGAAGTTTATACCGTACTCGGCGGTCGTGAATCATGTTCCTTTTTGTTAGATCTTGATTTTGACCACATTTTTTTCACGGGCAGTACCCGTGTCGGCAAAATCGTCATGCAAAAAGCTGCCGAACATTTTACTTCGGTAACGTTGGAATTAGGCGGTAAAAGTCCTTGTATCGTCGACGAAACAGCGAACATTAAACTAGCCGCTAAACGTATTGTCTTTGGTAAATTTCTCAACTGCGGACAAACCTGCGTTGCTCCGGACTACTTAATTTGTCATAGCTCAATTAAACGCCAACTGATCCAAGAAATTGCTCGCCAAATTGTTTTGCAATATTCAGTTGACCCACTGCGTAACCCCGACTACCCGAAAATGATTAACCCAAAACAATTTAACGCAACCAAAGATTTAATTAGCCACGACAACGTAATCTTTGGCGGTCGCTACAATGAAAACACCTTAAAGATTGAACCAACCTTAATTACCGCCAACTTTAACAGTCCCAGCATGCAAGAAGAAATTTTTGGGCCAATCCTACCAGTCCTTACTTTCGACAACTTCGACGAACTATTGCAAGTCATCAATACCTACCACCATCCACTTGCTTTCTACATTTTTTCGTCCAACCAAGGACGAATTAAAAAAGCACTGTCCTATTGTAACTTTGGTGGCGGTTGCGTTAATGATTGTATTATCCACTTGGCAACGTCAGCAATGCCCTTTGGTGGTTTGAAACATAGCGGTATCGGTGGCTACCACGGTAAAGTCGGCTTTGAAACATTCTCACACATTAAATCAATCGTCGACAAGAAAACATGGCTCGATTTACCATTACGCTATCAACCTTACACCAAAACCAAAACTAAACTCATCAAAACATTTGTTAAATAAGGAGTAAAAATGAACTTACGCAATAAAATTATTCTTCCACTTAATGTCGCTTTAATTTTGAGTATCATACTCGGCGACATTTGCTACATGACAGTCGGTGGTTTACTGGTTAAAGCCATTACCAGTATTTGCTTTGTCGTGCTAGGTTTAGTCAATTTAACCTACGTAATACTACAAAAACAAAACAATCTAAAATTTCCCATTATCATGGCAATCGGTTTATTTTTTGCGATGCTCGGCGACATCGTGCTAAACATTGAATTTATCGTTGGAGCATTACTCTTTGCCGTTGGACATATCTGGTATTTTATCGCTTACAACTTTTTACAAAAGTTCAAACCCAGCGACCTAATCTACGGCATGGCAATTTTTGTACCTGCGATAATTTTCATTTTATGTATGCCGATTTTTGACTTCGGTAGCTTGCTCATGAAAATCATTGTCATGTTCTACGCTTTAATCATTTCGTTCATGGTAGGCAAAAGCATTGCTAATTTAGTTGCTACCCCAACCCGCCAAAACATCTTAATCACCATCGGTAGCATCTTATTTTTCTTCTCGGACTTAATGTTACTCATGAACGTCTTTGGCAACCTATCTCCCGTCTTCGACGTTCTCTGTTTAGCAACCTATTACCCCGCCGAATGCGTTTTAGCATTTGCCATCTTCACCCACAACACCAAGCAAGCAAACAAATAAACCTTAACCCAAAAATACGGACATCAACATGTGTCCGTTTTTTCTTCATTTTATTCCTGAATGGTGGGCAATACAGGGTTCGAACCTGTGGCTTTCCGCACGTCAAGCGGATACTCTCCCGCTGAGTTAATTGCCCAAACGATCTAGTTTAACACAAACTAGACTTTTATCAAAACCTTTTGTTGGCAATCTCCACAAATAAACCAAGTCAATTATTTTACTGGTATTAGCTTTTGAGCATGTCGCTTTTGACGACGGAAGTTCACTAAAATAAAAACACCTAACAAAAGTAAAATTGTACCAACTAGAACTCCGTAAATTGCTCCAATGGAAACAGAATTGCCAAAGAAAGACAAATTCAAGTCATTTGCTTGACGAATCCCGTTCAAAACATCTTCGGGCATACCCGCCGACAATAAGGCGTCTAATACTCCGTTCATTGTGTGATTTTTAATTAAAGTTGTTGTGTAAGTACTCGGCAAAAACATTAAGACATTTTGTAACCCTTTCCCAAAAGTAGCAATCGGCATGTACGCCCCACAGATAAATCCATAGACCGAACTTACGATTGTTCCCACCGCAGAAATTTGTCCCTGCGAAGTCAAAAAGCTATTCACAATCGACGCCAATAACGTACCGAACAAAGTTAATAAAACGACGTCGCATAAAATCAAAAGCACATCAACAAAAGAAAAATACCAGCCCACCATTGCTGTATAACCGAAACATAGCACCGACGCAAAAAGACAAACAATTAAAGTATTGATAAATGTTGCAACGAAATAAGACAAAGCTAAAACATGTTGCTTGACTGGTGCAATTAAGAAATCTTTTCGTACGCCACTAATTTTATCTTGCACCATCAGCATGTTCGAACAAAACGCTACGGTGACACAAGAAACCGCAATAATCGAAGCAAAGAGCTGTCCGCTCACCAAACCGTTAATCATTTTATTTGAAATCTCAACACCATCAGGAATTGCCGATGTATAACTACTCTGGAAAACATTTCCCAAGAAAGTTGCGTAAAGCACTAACAAAATTAAAGGCGTAATTAAAGATGTGAAGAATAAACCTTTATCCTTAAAAAATAATTTTACGTTTCGTTTCACTAACTTAATAAATTGTTTCATTTGCTAACCTCGTTTAATTTTTTACCTGTTACCGCTAAAAAGACGTCGTCAATTTTTCCTTTGGTAATTTCATAATCTTGAAAGACATCAGGGTGCTGTAAAATCAGTTGTGTTGCTTCCCGAGTATTTTTAACTTCAATTTTATAACACTCGGGCAAAGTTTCATACGGCAAACCCAGTTTTTTAACTTGCTTCTCGTCAGCATGATAAAGACGGATAAAATCGCCCGTGAATTGATTTTTTAGTTCTAATGGACTACCCTGTGCCACAATCTTACCACCGTCTAAAATTACAATGTTATGAGCATCAGTAACTTCTTCCATATAATGAGTTGTTAAGAAAATTGTCGTGCCATATTGCTTTTGAATTGCTTCCAAAGCTTGCCACACGGTGCGACGAGTTTGCGGGTCAAGTCCCGTTGTAGGTTCATCAAGAATCAAAATTTTAGGATTATGAATCATCGCACGAGCAATATCGACTTTGCGTTTTTGCCCACCCGACAACTTGCCAAAAGTTTTTTTCAAAATTCCTTTAATGTCTAACAGCTCATCAATTTCATTTAACCGCTTTTCAAAATCCTGGTTAAAAATTCCGTATAATGACGCACGGTTTTCCAAATTGTCTTTGACCGACAAATTCTTATCCAAAGCCGACTCTTGATAAACAACACCAATCTTACTACGGAAACTCATGGCATCTTGATCAAGATCGACACCATCAACAAAAACTTTACCCTCATCTTTGTTAATCACACCACAAATGATGTTAATCGTCGTTGATTTACCTGCCCCGTTCAAACCGAGAAACGCAAAAAATTCGCCCTCTTTTACCGCAAAAGAAACGTCGTCAACCGCACGAACTTCGCCATAAGCTTTTTTCAAATTACTAATTTCAATGACATTTTTTCTTTTATCTGTTTCACCACTCATCATTTTTAATGTAGCACAACCCTTATGATTTGTCTATTTTTAACTTCTCAACCTTTTGCTTTGCTGTGCATATCATGAAATGTGAAAGGAGGTTTTCATGAACAAAAGATTTAACGATGATTGCAACTATTGTTGCGATGATTGTTGCGAAAGTAGTAACTGCTGTGAGCACAACTACTATCCCCACAACCCAGACAACCAAATTGTTGTCCGTGGTCCAATGGGTCCGCAAGGTCCACAAGGCATTCCTGGTCCCCGAGGTCCCCAAGGTCCGCAAGGCCCACAAGGACCGCAAGGTAACCCAGGTCCACGTGGTTTGCAAGGTCTAACCGGAGCCACAGGTGCAACAGGTCCGCAAGGTCCACAGGGTGTTCCAGGAGCAACCGGTCCAGTTGGTCCCGTCGGTCCAGCAGGAGGTGTCCTCAGCTTTGCCGACTTTTATGCTCTCATGCCAGGCGACAACACAGCAACTATTGCCCCAGGCACAGACGTAAGTTTCCCACAAGATGGTTCAATCGGTGGCACAAACATTACACGTCTTGACGCAAGTTCCTTTAATTTAGCACAACCTGGATCTTATCAAATATTATTCAACGTTGGCGTAAGCGAAGCAGGACAATTAGTTTTAAGCTTAAACGGCGTAGAATTAGCTTCCACCGTAGTTGGCAGAGCAACTGGCACGTCAGACATTGTTGGTATGAGTATCGTTACAACGACAACAGCGAACTCCATACTAACGGTAAGAAACCCAGCCGACAACACTACCGCATTAACGGTAACCCCATCGGCAGGTGGCACACAACCAGTATCCGCTCATTTAGTTATCACACAACTGCAATAAATCTAACGCAAAAAGAAAGACTAGGTTTTAACCTAGTCTTTTTTTAATCTCATAAAATTTGGTGGAACGCTAACATCGTTAGACGAACCACAGCATGAAAACGACCTATGCTCGCGAGCCATTTTCTTTTAGATTACTTTTTGATTTCTGGGACAAAATTTTGTAGCACTTGATCTTTGTTTCCGATTAAATTATATCGTCATTCCGCCACCATTTTCTTTGGTGTTATTTTGAAGTGCTTGTTTTTGACGCTGTTCTTGTTCTTTCAGTGCTGCTTCTAATGATGGATTACGTTTTATATCGACAAGTCCTTCTCCGTCAAATTTTAGTCCAAGTCTTTCATTCACTTCACTAAGCTCGGCAACTTCTTGGCGGAGTCTTGCCTGAAATTCATCTTTAGTAGCACTACGATCCATTGCCGAAAGAACATTCCAAACTGCAAGTCCATGTGTTGACGCTAAATTACAGAGTTGCACATGATCATCTTCATTCATGCCTAGTTTCTCTTGTAAGATTTTATATAAGCGAATTTCTTGGTCATTTGAGAAATTTGGCTGTAACCCGTTAGAAACCTTACAAAAATAATTACCGTCACCAAAGTACGGTTTATCAAAATCCGAAGATTTGTCATTATCATATTTTCCATTTTCCATATTGAGTGTTTCGTTAGCAGGTTTTTGATTGTCATTAGATTGCTTTACTTCCATTTCAATTTCATCGACTACTAATTTATCAAATTCGGCACTTAAATCTTGTTTGTTTCTACACTTAGACAATACCGCAAGAACATCATTTACTGAAAATTTGTGCTTATAAGCAATAGTATAGAACATTTGCTTATCCGAAAAATTCAATCCCAACCTATCTTCTGTTTCACTAATTTTTCTTATCGTATCTAAACTTAATTTAAGGTTATATTCTAACCCAATAACACCGTTACTATTTTCAGTTAAAACAATAAAAGGTTCAGTAACTTCTTGTTTTTCCTTTGAATGGTCGTTTACTATTTGCTCTTCGTTCATTTGCGTTTCAATTTCTGCACTATCAGTTGTTTTATCTTGGTATTGATAAGGAGTGTTTTCAAATGTTTTGTCTTGTTCAAACAACTTGCGCAAATTCTCATCTTCAAAGGTTCCGTTTTTATCGCAACGAGCATAAGAGTTTGCTTCGTTGTTTGGATACCAATTATGCTCATCCCATTGTTCTTCATTCATGCCTCGATGGTGGTCTCTAAATATAGTTTCGCTAATACTATCTAAAGTATTGTCATCAATTGAATAAAATTTAGTCTCGCCAAGACCAGAATGAGTACCAACATCCCATTCATACTCATAAACGACGTAAATGTTTTTTCCCTCAGCCTTAGCTTTTTGTAGATAATCAAAAATTTCTTCCGCTGTACTGTTTCCACTAAATTTGGCACCTAAAGTTGCCTTTTCCTTAGTTGGTATTTTTCTAAATAAGTCTTTCAAACCCATATGTTTCTCCTTTTTGTTCCCTCTTACATATTTTAGCGTATCTTTTTACGCAAGACAACACAAAAATAGTCCCAATCATAAAAAACATGGGCTAATATATTATTGTGGTTCGTCTTATTCCTGAATGGTGGAAGTTATAGGGCTCGAACCTATGACCTACTGCTTGTAAGGCAGTTGCTCTCCCAACTGAGCTAAACTTCCATTGAGAATAATGTATTTTACTCTTTCTAAAAAATAAAGTCAAGCGTTTGACAATCTTCTCTTGATATTATATAAAAAGGTATGAGAGATCATTTACTTAATGATAAATTATCTTTGCACGTAAAAATCAAAAATGCCGAAGATTTATTATCCAACTATACTTACGACGAAGATAATATCAACCCCGATTTAAGTGAATATTTAATTGAAAAAGCTGAACATATCTTTCCTTTACCAACCAAAGAAAATTTTGTTATCAATATCCATACCGAAGATACTCGCTTACGTTTAACAGAAATTACTCGTCGTATCCACCGCCATTTCCATGACGAATACGACATTGCTAAACGCAAACTTCGCTCTAACACAATATTAGCGATTACTATGTTTATTATCGGCATGGTAACAATGACATTATGTTTTTTAGCCGACTATTTCATTGGTAACTTTTTTTTAACTAAAACATTAGAAATTACTTGTTGGGTTTTTATTTGGGGAGCTGTTGAAGTCTTTATTATTGACCGCCACGACATAAGGCGGGAATGTGCCATACTGCGTCGACTTGCCTTTGCCGACGTCGTCATTAGTAATGATACGAAATATAATTCACCCGTTTACATCGGTTAAGCTAGTTCACCAAACGAGTACCCTTTCGCTCGCAAAGCAGGAATGACCTTCCGTAACATTTCGGGTGTTCCCGCATTAGTAATATGGAACAACATAATTGCCCCAGGGTGAACTCGCTCTAAAATTTTATCCGTACACGCTTGCACATCTAACTTTGGCGTTTTTTGCCAATCCATAATTGCCAAACTCCATAACACCGCACGTAGACCTTCTTCTTGGGCAACTCGTAAAGTTTTTGCATCAAAACGACCTTGTGGCGGACGGAAGAACTTTGCCGTAGTTGGCAACTGTAAGTCCCTTATATCACGACGGATACCTTCTTCATTCAAAGACGGCAAATCACGATGCTTGTTAGTATGATTACCAATTTGATGACCTTCATTTTGCATTCGCATTATCAAATCATTTTGTTGCAAATAATTACCACACAAGAAAAATAAACCTTTGATTTGTTCTGCTTGTAAAATATCCAACACTTCCGCCGTATAACCAGCCTCATATCCTAAATCAAAAGTAAAATAAACCTGTTTCTTGCTGGTATCGCCAACATACATGCCACCATATTCTTCAAGCAACTTTGCCCCAACCGAACTCACATTTGGCGTCGTTTCATTACCCCGATGACTCAATCCCCAACTGACAACATCATTCGCACTACCACTAACAGCCGTCGCCAACGCCATACCCCAACAAACCGCCGCCAACACCAATTTACGCATACCCCTAGCATGCCACAAACCACGAAAAATTATTCTACAACACTTTTATTTGGATTCAACCTTTCCATATCGTAAATTAGACATTTGAATATCACGCCCAAATCCATCAAGCCCAACAATCGGGTCTTTGAAAATTGGATCCTGCAAAACCTGCCAAAATTCATAATCCAAATACTCATTTTCATTAACTAAACATTTTTCCAAAAACTCTTTCTTACTAAGATTACCAAAATTTACCATTTTTTGAAATTCAATATGATCAACGCCCAAAGATTTGCCCAACTTTACAAAATCCGGCATTTCACGGAAATTATCTTGTTGCACAACAAAATGTAACGAAAACCGACCAATTAAACCTTGACGATGTAAACTGGCTAACATATTTAAGTTTTTCATTAAAACTTCAAAATTTCCACCACGACGTAATTTACTATATGTTTCTTTTGTGGCCGCATCCACAGATATCATCACATTGATAGTCTCATATTTATCTTTCAACCAATTCCAATTATCTTCATTAAACAATGTCCCATTTGATAAAATATTTATACTCTTACGTTTTAAATTAGTTTCTAATAATCTACGATAATGCGGACTATAAAACACTTCACCATAACCCGCAACAATTAATGATTGAGTTTGATCTAAATAACCTGATTTTATCAATTTAGCTGTTAAAATATTTATTTTTTTACGATCAAAATCACTCATAACATATGGTTTATTGCGGCATGATTTACAACATAAATTACAAGTTCCATCAAGCGAAATAGCTATTGATTTTGGAATTCTTGATGATTTTAATAACTTCGTAGATATTTCTTCTTTTTTGCTAACACAGCGGGTACATTGTCTAGTAAAGTTACACAAACAATACGACTGATTCAAAGAAGATAATTTAATAATTCTGGCATATGTTCCATTATAAATTTCATCCAAATCCCCATCCCATAATAAATTTCCAAATGCAAATTCGATACTACAACAACCTACCAATGCATCATTCTTAAAAAGATGCATTTCGGTTTCTAATAAATCACAACGAATATTTTCATTAATTGGAGCAAACAAAACGAATAAAAACAACTTAGATGCCTTCAAATATTGCAACACCTTTAAGTTATTATTTTTGACTTTTGCATATTGTCTACATTTAGCAGCATATAAGGTAGTAAAATTTTTTATTATAAAATAACACTTCTTCAAATACTGATATATTCCTATACTAATTCTAGTCTTAAAACTAAATTGTTTTCTTAATTCTTTCCTGTGTCTGCGACGATTAACTAAATATTCTTTATCTATTCGACGACAAATATCATTTAGGTACTGAATATCTTTTTTTGATTTCCAAATTTTTGTAATTAGTTTTTTACTTTTACGTTTGAATTCACATACATAGATTGTATAGTCTTGATATTGATCATAATTTTCATTTGTTA
>JAGAOQ010000014.1 GCA_017623705.1 Clostridia bacterium
CACTGTTTGAGTTAATTCTTTTCCGCCACTAAAATCATGTGTTTCAGGATTAAAACAATCTGGACACTTAAAAGTGCAACCTTGCAAAAAAATTGATACTCGGACCCCAGGCCCATTAGCAATATCCATTTTACGAATCTTGTTATAACGAATCATTAGGCATCCTTATTATCTAAATGTAAAACACGCTCTTTAATTTCTTGAGTACGTCCTTTATTCCAGAAGTTAGTTCCAATGTATCCGCAAGTACGACGTGCTACGTTTAATTTATCGTGATCACGGTTACCACAAGCCGGACAATACCATTCACAATTATCATCAATTAAAATCTCACCAGAAAATCCACACTGTTGACAATAATCAGATTTAGTATTTATTTCAGCATACATGATATTATCATAGATAAAACGAATAACTTCCAGAACAGCATCTAAGTTGTTAGTTAAGTTTGGTGCTTCTATATAAGAAATAGCGCCACCTGGACTCAAACGTTGGAATTCACTTTCTAACTTCAATTTAGAGAACGCATCAATTTCTTCAAACACAGGAACGTGATACGAATTAGTAATATAGTTGCGGTCAGTAATTCCCTTAATTTCACCAAAACGACGTTTTAAGTTTTTAGCAAATTTATAAGTTGTACTTTCAATCGGTGTACCATAAACACTATAATCAATGTTTTCCTCAGCTTTCCATTCTTTACATTTATCGTTCAAACGTTGCAAGACTGCCAAGCCAAATTCTTTACCGACACCGTTATCAGTATGACTATGGTCGGTCATATATTTCACACATTCGTACAAGCCAGCATAGCCCAAGGAAATCGTTGAATAACCGCCATGCAACAAGTCATGAATGCTTTGTCCCTTTGGTAAACGAGCCAATGCTCCGTACTGCCACAAGATAGGAGCTACATCGCTGGTTGCCTTAGCCAAACGTTCATGACGAATTTGTAAAGCTTCATGACAAAGTTCCAAACGTTCATCAAGAAGTTTCCAGAACTTGTTCATGTCTTTTTCTGCCGACAAGGCAGCGTCAACTAAGTTAATTGTAACAACGCCTTGGTTAAAGCGACCGTAGTACTTAGGTTTACCATTTTTGTCGACGTAAGGCGTTAAGAACGAACGACAACCCATACATGGATAACATTGTCCGTCGCCATTAGCATCAATCTTCAACTGCTTCATCATTTTTTCGGAAATGTAATCAGGAACCATGCGTTTAGCAGTACACTCTGCGGCTAACTGCGTTAAATAGTAATACTCGCCCTGTGGATTCATATTAGCTTCTTCCAAGACATACAACAACTTTGGGAAAGCTGGTGTAATATAAACACCCTTTTCGTTTTTCATACCTTGAATACGTTGACGTAAAAATTCTTCAATAATCATAGCCAATTCTTTTTTGTATTCATCGGTTTCACCTAAATACATACAAACCGACAAGAATGGAGCTTGGCCGTTGGTTGTGGTCATAGAATTGATTTGATATTGGAAAGTTTGCACGCCGTCAGTAATTTCACGTTGAATATCTTCATCAGCAAACTTTTTAGCTTGTTCTTTGGATAAGCCACGTTCTTCATAACGACGTAAATAACGTTGGTAGCTATCACGCACAAACGGAGCTAAATGTGATAAGGTAATTGTTGCCCCACCGTATTGACTAGACGATACAGCGGTAATCAACTGTGTTGCAATCGTCATAGCCGTTAAGAAACGATGTGGTCGTTCAATCATCACACCGTTAATGTTGGTGCCATGATTCATCATATCTTCCAAATTGATTAAGTCGCAATTATGCAAAGCGTTTTGAGCAAAATAATCAGCGTCGTGGAAATGAATAATCCCTTCGTCGTGTGCCTTAACAATCGTTGGTGGCAACAACAAACGACGAGTAATATCTGTACTGGTAATCCCCGCAATGTAATCACGTTGCGTGGTTACCACACGAGCATTCTTGTTGGAATTTTCCGTATTCCAATATTCGCTTTCGCCGTTAATCAATTCTTTAATTGCAACGTCAGTGGTATTGCTTTGACGTACTAACTCACGAGTATAACGATAAATAATATAACGTTTCGCCAATTGATAGTGTCCCAAGGTCATTAAGCGTTGCTCAATAATATCTTGAACGTCTTCCACCAGTAAGCGTTTTTTCTTCATACCAGTAATGTGAGCCAAAATCCCTTCAATTTCAGCGTCAGTCGCTTGTTCCTTTTCATCAACCTCACGATTCGCCTTTTTAATTGCGATTTTGATTTTGTTGGCATCAAAGTCAACAATTTTTCCGTTGCGTTTTACGATTTGCATATTTCTTCCTTTTAATGCCGCCACTGCGACCGTACATATTTATGTTATCATATCTTTTTACAAAGTCAATAAAAAAACAAACAACATCTTGTGGTCTAAACCAGCAACACACCACAAGATGCAAATTCACCTTAAATTCAAATTATTTATCAAAAACAACAACTTTGGCATTAGGAATCTTTAAGGTTGAAAAATCATTTTCTGGTGGTAAGCCATTAAAATACCCCGCCACAGCTCGTCCAATGCAACTATGACCGACGACCAAAATATTTTTTTGTGGATATGCTTGCAACACGTCGTCAAAGAAATCGGCAACCCGTTGATAAAGCTCCATAATAGTTTCCATTTGCAAAGCTTTGGTTTGTTCGTCGTCAGCTCCAACTAGCCAGCGGTTAAACGTAATCGCACTGCTCGGTTGGTTCTCCATTTTACCATAATACCTAGCTTTCAAGCGTTCATCATACACAGGAACGATGTTCGGGTGATACGCTAGAATTTGCTCACAAGTTTGTTTAGCTCGCATTAAAGGCGAACAGAAGCACGCATCAAACTCAACATCACGCAAAGACAATGCCGTCTGCTTCGCTTGTTCCAGTCCATGTTCATTAAGACAAACATCTTGTTGCCCCGCAATGATTTGATTTAAGTTACAATCCGTTTGCCCATGTCTTACAAAATAGATCATTTTTACCTCCACCCCACTTTAACATACTTATATGATAATTAGAAACAAAAATAAGACAAGAAAAAACCTAACCAAATTCTTGGTTAGGTTTTCCCTGCGAATGTTTTAGTTAGCTTAAAATAATTCTGTGATATTCGCCCATGTGCCTGGGAAGAATTGGAAAAGAATGATAATTGCTAACAAAATCAAAAAGACGAGTTTTAAGATAAAACCACGTTTGACCATTGCTTCAAAACTAACAATCAAAACAACACCGAGTGCTGCATAGTTCTTGATAACAAGTAAGATGTCGAAGAACAACCCTGCTGGAATAAATGTCCAGTTAGCGTTGATAATCAAAACGGCATAAAGCACAACCGTTAAGACCGCCAAAATCTCACCTAGAATATCAAGCACCTTTTCGAGTATTGAATTTTTCTTATCCATTGATAAATCCTCCTTTGTATTATCTAGGTAAATTTTACCATGTGAAATTGTTTAAGTCAAAAATTTTGATTCAATAAACTGCTAACAAAAATAATAGTCGCATTTGTTATCGGCTTATGTTACACTGGCTTAATCTTTAAATACTTAGGAGGAATTATGTTATTGTACATCGACCCAGGCACTGGCAGTATGCTTTTCACAATACTGATCGGTCTTTTCGGTTCATTGTTTTATTCAATGAAAATATTTTTAATTAAATTAAAAGGTTGGATTGGCGGTGGCAAGGTTGAAAAAATCAACAGAAAAATTCCTTTTGCGATTTATTCCGATGATAAAAGATATTGGGCAATTTTTGAATCAATCTGCGAAAAATTAGACAAACTCGATAAAGAAGTTTTGTACCTAGCTGCTTCCGAAGATGATCCAGTGTTTAAGAAAAAATTTAAGAACATTAAAGCCGAATACATCGGTAAAAGCAACAAATCGTTTTTCCGCTTGAATTACCTAAATGCGTCCATTTTGCTATCGACCACTCCTGGCTTTGGTGTATATCAATGGAAGCGATCCAAGAACGTTGATTACTATGTTCACATTACGCACGCAGCCAGCGACATTGCGATGTACCGTATGTTTGGGATTGATTACTACGATGCAATTTTATTGTCCGGTCAATATCAAGTTGAAGACGTACGGGCTCTCGAATCATTAAGGAATTTACCCGCCAAAGAATTAGTAAAAGTGGGTATCCCTTACATGGACGATATGTTAAAACGGGTCAAAACAGCCAAGCCGATTGCCAAGCACAAAACAACCGTTCTGTTAGCACCATCTTGGGGACCGAGTGCCATATTCAGTGTCTATGGTGGCACGATAATTAAAGAGTTATTAAAGACGGGTTATCACATCATTGTTCGTCCACACCCACAATCATTTTCAGCAGAAAAAGATTTAATGGAAAAACTTATGAACGAATACCCTGCGAGTGAAGATTTGGAATGGAATCGTGATAATGATAACTTTGAAGTTTTGAGAAGATCCGACGTTTTAATTTCGGATTTTTCGGGTGTGATTTTTGACTTCGCTTTAATTTTTGAGAAGCCAGTAATTTATACTAATCCTAACTTTGATACCAGCCCTTATGACATGTGGTGGCTAAACAAAGCCCCGTGGACGTCTTCTGCCCTACCTAGAATTGGTCGAGAGTTAACTACGGAGAATTTCTCCAAGATTAAAGACCTCGTCAAAGACTGCGTAAAAGATAAAAAATTATCCAAAAGTTTAGTTGAAGTTAAACAAGAAGTTTGGGAGCATATTGGTGAAGGTGCGGAACGAACCGTCAAATACTTAACCGATAAACTTGAAGAGATTACAGCGAAAAAGAACGCACAAAAAAACAAAAAAGCAAAAGAAAAGGAAACTTAAAATTTTATTACACTGCCACAAGAATAATGAAAATAATTTAGATTAACTAAGGAGAAGAAAATGTCATTTGCAAATATTATTGATTCAATATTTCTCGGGCCACTCAAACTGGTCTTTGAGCTGATTTTCAATCTGTCGTACATCGTATCAGAAAACGTTTGGGTGTCGATTATTCTGTTAAGCTTAGCGATGAATTTTTTGGTCCTGCCACTTTATATGTCAGCAGACCGCATGCAAGACAGAGCCAAGGAAATTGAAGCAAAACTTAGACCAGGGATTCAACACATCAAGAAGACCTTTAAGGGCGACGAAAGAATGATGATGTTACAAACATACTATCGACAAAACAACTACTCGCCTTTATCTGCTTTAAGCGGTTCAGTTTCACTGTTGCTGGAAATTCCCTTCTTTATGGCAGCGTACCAATTCTTATCTAATGTTGGTTACTTAAACGGTGCTTCCATGGGGATTATCAGCGACTTATCCAAGCCAGACGCCTTATTCAGGATTGGCTCATTCCAAGTTAATATCTTGCCATTTTTGATGACAATTATCAATATCATTGCGAGCGTTTTATACTTGAAAGGTGCACCATTAAAAGCAAAAATTCAACTTTACGCAATGGCAATTTTCTTCCTAGTATTCTTGTACACTTCGCCGTCAGGTTTAGTTTTCTACTGGACATTAAACAATGTTTTCTCCTTGATTAAAACAATTTTCTACAAATTAAAGAATCCGAAAAAAGTCTTAAAGATTACCTTTTCCGTTGTTGGTGGCTTATTGTTCTTAATCCCGATATTTGGCAACATTACAGAACTTGCGTTCATTGTCAGCATTGTAGCGGCTTGTTTATTGCAATTACCTTTAATCATTTATCTACTTAAAGAAAAAGTATTTAGCAAATTAAAAACAAACAACAAACCAAAATATCAACCCAAAGTTAAGACGCCAAACAGAAAGTTGTTCTTACTCGGTTGTGTCTTCGCAACGCTTTTACTCGGGGTACTAATTCCATCAAATTACATTGCAGCTTCGCCACAGGAGTACGTTAACGCCTTCTTGGACTTCAACCCTTTAATCTACGTACTATCTTCAACCTGCTTTGCTGCTGGCGTTTTCTTGGTTTGGTTACAAGTCTTCTACTGGTTGGCTGGGGAAAAAGGCAAAGTCAAATTTGACCGTGTGATTTGGGTTTTATCATTTATTATGCTCATCAATTACATGTGCTTTGGGACAAATCTTGGTGTCATCTCCTCTGCCCTGAAATACGATAATGGTTTTTCGTTTAGCGTCTTTGAATGCGTCTTGAACACGCTACTGGTCATCATCTTATCAGTTGCTTTGTACTTCATCGTGGCGAACCTAAAAGTCTTTACAAAGTATGCAATCTTATCAATCATTCTAGTTGCCGTTGTGATGAGTGGTATCAATTTTGTTGGCATCAATAAATCGCTAGCAGAATTAAATAAAGCCGACAGTGGCACTGAAATCGAAACTCGTTTCTCTTTAAGCAAGAACAGCAAAAACGTAATCGTTTTAATGCTTGACCGAGCGATGGGGGTTTATGTTCCATACATATTACAAGAAAGACCCGAGCTACGAGAAAAGTTAGCAGGATTCACATATTATTCGAATACGATTTCATACGGTGGACATACGAACATGGCGTCGCCGGCCTTATTAGGCGGTTACGAGTATACACCAATTAAAATTAACCAAATGAGCAATAAATCACTCAAAGACAAACAGAACGAGGCACACTTAGTCATGCCAACCATTTTTGAAACAAATGGCTTTGACGTTACCGTTGCTGATACCGTTTACGCAAATTACAACCAAGGCACTGACTTGTCAATTTTTGATAAAGAACAAAACACGATGCTACAAAACATCGAAAATTATGACTCTATCAATGGAATTGCCCTCAAAGGTAAATTTACCGACCAAGAACATATCAAATACCGTTATGCCGCTAACAAAAAGAACTTCTTCCGTTTTAGCTTAATGAAGTCTATGCCCTTGTTACTACAACTGCTACTTTACGACGGAGCAAAATACCATAATATTTCTGGCGGCGATGAAAGTTTATATGGCGGACAAAAAATTGAATCTATATCAAAAGCAAATGGCTATGACCCTGCATTCTTGGATAACTATCTTGCACTGGATAACTTGCCAGAAATTACCAAAGTAACAGACTCTAACACAAACACATTTATGTTCATGACAAATGACCTTACACACGAACCAATGCTTTTAGATGAAACCACCTATACCCCAGCGATAAACGTTGACAACACCGAATATGACAAAACTCACGCAGATCGATTCATTAACCAAACAACAGGTGATAAGTTAAAAATTAACACCGCAACAGCACTAAAACACTACCAAACTAATGTTGCGACTTTGTTTAAGCTTGCTGAATGGTTTGATTACATGCGAAAAAATGACGTATATGATAACACAAAAATTATTTTGGTTTCAGACCATGGTAGCAACAGTGGCGGAAATTTAGATATTTTTAACTATAACAATGAATCGTTAGAATTCTATTTTCCACTTTTGATGGTAAAAGATTTTGCCGAAAACCTATCGAGTGATGAAAAGACAACTGTAACCTTTGATAATCAATTTATGACAAATGCTGATGTTGTGTCGCTTGCCGTAAAAGACGCTATTGACGGCGAAGTTAAAAATCCATTCACGGGAAAAGCCATTAACACAAACGAGAAAACAGCACACGATCAATTCATTATGTGTTCTCGCAAACACAGCATTTCAGAAAACAACAAGAACCAATTTCTTGCCTCTGAATGGATTGCAGTCGGTCAAAGTGGTTTATGGGATACCAGCAAATTAAAATACATCGCAACACCTGTGGTTAAAACAGATTACAATATCTAAAACAAAGGAGATCAAAATGATAAATTTTACAGTAGGACCAGTACAATCAAACGAAGATGTCTTAAAAATTGGAGCACAACAAGTACCCTATTTTAGGACAGCGGAATTTTCCGCAATTATGTTGGAAAACGAAAAGTTGGTCAAAAAGTTTGCCAAAGCAAAAGACGATGCTCGTGTAGTTTTTATTACAGGTTCAGGTACAGCATCAATGGAAGCTGCAATCATGAATTTATTTAATCAGCAAACTGACAAACTGTTGGTGATTAACGGTGGTAGCTTTGGACAAAGGTTTGTTGACATTTGCAAAATCCACGAACTGAATTACACCGAAATTGCATTAAATTTAGGCGAAAATATTACGCCTGAAATTTTAGCACAGTATGATGGACAAGGTTACACTGGATTATTAGTCAACATTCATGAAACGTCAACTGGCGTACGTTACAATCTCGATGCAATCAGTGCTTTCTGCCAAAAGAATCACATCTTCTTACTGGTAGACGCCATCAGTTCTTTTTTAGCCGACGAAATTGATATGGCTAACAGTCAAATTGGAGCGTTGATTACAGGTTCACAAAAAGCATTAGCATGCCCACCGGGAATATCTTTAATTGTTTTAGCAAAAGAAGGTTTAGACCGAATAAATTGTAACAAGATTAAATCTTTGTACTTTGACTTAAAACCCGCACTTAAAGACGGCGAAAGAGGTCAAACACCTTTTACGCCAGCCGTTAGCATTCTGCTACAAATCAATGCAAGATTAAAACAAATTAAACATGACGGCGGAATTGAGAAAGAAATCGCACGAGTTGCCCGTTTAGCAAATTATTTCCGTGAAAAAGTAAAAGCATTGCCTTTTGAATTAATTACCAACAGCATGTCAAATGCAGTTACTACCCTCTCTCCGAAAAACTGTTCTGCTTACGACATATTTTTAACACTGAAAAATGAATACAACATTTGGGTTTGTCCTAACGGCGGTAAATTAAAGGATCAACTTTTCCGTGTGGGACACATCGGCAATTTAACCGAAGCAGATTATGACAAACTGATTGATGCGATGAATGATATGGATAAGAGGGGGCTTTTGTAAGGACGGCTCATGAAAAAAGTAATTACGTACGGAACTTTTGATTTACTGCACCATGGTCATATCAAGATTCTTGAACGAGCAAAAGCGTTGGGTGATTATTTAATCGTTGGGGTAACTTCTGACGATTATGATAAATCACGAGGAAAAATCAACGTACAACAATCTTTAATCCAAAGAGTACTTGGTGTTAAAGCAACTGGGCTTGCCGATGAAATCATAGTGGAAGAATACGAAGGACAAAAAATTGATGACATTATTAAGCATGGCGTCGACATTTTTACGGTTGGTTCAGACTGGAAAGGCGTATTCGACTATTTGAACCAATATTGCAAAGTTGTTTACCTAAAACGAACTGAGGGCGTTTCCAGCTCACAAATTAGAGAAGAAAACGCTAACTTGAAAATTGGTTTAATTGGCGAAACCAGATTTATGGAAAAGTATTATAATGAATCTGCTTTCGTAAATGGACTTAAAGTCGAAACTGTTTACACACTTGACAAAAGCATTTACAACGACCAAAAGGAACTCTTATCTTTCAGTAACTCTTATGAAGAATTATTAACCAAGGTTGATGCTGTCTATATCGCATCACACCCTACCAAGCATTATCAACAAATTCTACAAGCACTGGAAAATGGGAAACATGTCCTATGCGAATCACCACTTACCATGTCGGTAAAAGAATCAAAGAAACTATTTGAAATTGCCAACAAGAAAGGATTGATTTTAATGGAGGCAATCAAGACGGCCTACTCTACTGCCTATAACCGTTTATTACTACTCTTGAAAAGTGGGAAAATTGGCAAAGTTGTTTCGGTTGATGCAACTTGCACAAGTATCGAAAAAATTGTTAAAGACGATAAATTGGGTTACGAAAAAGTATGGAATTCAATTTGCTCATGGGGACCAACTGCCATGCTACCCGTTTTACAAGTTTTAGGAACTAACGTAAAAAATTTGGACATTTCGTCTATTAAGTTGCCTGATGATGCAACGTTTGATATTTTTACAAAAATCAATTTTACATTCAAAGATGCAGTTGCTTCCATCAAAGTTGGAAAAGGTGTAAAATCCGAAGGTGAACTGATTATCTCTGGGACCAAAGGTTACATCTACGTTCCATCACCATGGTGGAAAACTGATTACTTTGAAGTTCGCTATGAAGACTTCAATAACAACATCAGGTATTTTAACCAACTAGACGGCGAAGGCATACGCTCGCAATTACTGGCGTTTGTACGAGCAATTAAGCACAGCAATCCAAAGACCTATATCGACCAACAAGTTTCGATTGAAATCAGCAAAATCATTGAAACCTACAACAACGGCATGATAACCAATTTGAACGCAAAATAAAACCTAAACCGACCAGTTCGATTTAGGTAAAAAAATCAATCTTGTTATATACACCTAATTACTTTGATATTTATTTATATATTCACTAAATTCTAGTAACCGATTCAGTGCATTTCTGCGGGTTCCATGTCCATAATCTCCTAAATCTTTTTTTATTCCATTTAGAGAATATTCTTCACAATATCTTTCAATGTTTTTTAACAACACATCAAAACAAATGTTTTCAATTTCACAGATTCTATCAACTGCGTTTACATATTCAAACGAAGTGCTTTTTGCTTCACTTTTAGTACTAATTCCATATCCCCTTAACGCTAAATAAATTAAAAAACCATTTCTATTTATTTCAAATTTTTGTTGATATTTGGTAAAAATTTCATAATTACTTAATTTATCGTTCCTACTTTTACAATCATTATTTTTTGTTTTGTTGTTCATGCATGATAAACATTTTTCATCATTATCATTTAATATATAGTTAAGTTCGCAAATTGGACATTTTCTTACCATTTGTATTATAGCTCCTTGTATGAGTGTAATTTTTTTTTTACTTTTCTAAATTATATCATAATTAAATTATTCTTTATCATTTTGCGGTCTTAAAAGTTCAATTGTGTTAATGAATTTATAAACTAAATCACTATCTTCTGTTTCAATGTAAAACGATGGAATTCGTATATCGTCAATTTTCAAAATCAAATGATGCGACATTTTCTTTTTTATACTTTGTTTTTGGTTTGTTATCATAGAACCAGCAATTGCTCCCACTGAACCAAACAAAATTCCACCAGCTAGCATTGGGATGCTACCATTTTTGTTTTCATAAACAATATTGTTGTCCGTAACGACTTGAACACTTAATAATTTATTTATAACAAAAGGACCAAAATTACAAATTTCGCTATTTAAGTTATCAACTTTATCAACTTCAATAGCAAATTTTTTATCTTTACTATTTATAAGAAACAACACATCACCGTTGGTTTTTGTTTCACCTAAAAGCATACTTATGTCAGGACATAAATTATATTCAGCCACCGACATTTCTTTTCCGCAAAAAATACTTTTACATAAAAGAATGTTGTCTTGCGTATTTAATAACATTTGTTTTCCACATTTAGGACAAATGTATTTACTTTCCATAGTTAAATCTCCTATTCAAATAGTAACTTATTTTTACAAAAAAAACAACCTAAACCGACCAGTTCGATTTAGGTAAAAAAAATCAATCTTGTTATTGAACATAACATGCAGTATACTATCTAGATATGAAATTGACGGATTTATTAGTACCTAGAAAAACCAAAGGCAAAGAAGATGATTTAGTATTTTTATATACTAATCAAGAGTTGAAAGATAAATACAAAATAACAGAATTTAATATTGAAAATAGAAGTACGGAAGAAAGAAAAGGTCATAAATTTTGGTTACGTAATGAAAATTTTAGACCTATGCCCCATAATCCCGAGCTAGAAATTGCGGAAGGTTGTATCGATGAAGAAACCAATCTTCAAAGATTGATTATACATAATAAAAAAACAAATAAATATTTTTTTAATAACAAAGAAGCTGAATCACTTGATGAATTTTTTACGGAAAACAATTATGGAATTCGTCCTGGTTTAAGTTTTGATATTGATGCATATACCAAAATCAAGCAACAACTAGAAGCTAAGAATGACTTCACTCACAGTCCATATTTATTTCGTGAAAAATATATGTTGCTAAATTTTGGAGAATATCCAGATTATAACAATGAAGTAGTTCTTGCTAGTGACAAGTATAGAGATTCACGATTTACACAGTTCCCACAAGCAACAGGCAAAGAATATTACCACCAATCTAGTTGTACCCTGTTTAATGGTGAGAAAGAAATATATCGTAATCGAGAATATTTAATCAAAGGAAAGAAATATGTACATCTCTTTGCAAGTGTTTTTATCCCAGTAACAAAAATTTCTTTTATGATTTTGAATTGGAATGATTTACCAAAATCAATCAATCCACAAGGTACTGGAACCGCAAAGACAATTGACTTAATAGCTACAAGAACTTTAAATGAACTACCCTATCAATTTCATCGAAACAATGTTAAAACTGAAAACAATTGGCTACATAGTTCAATACGTGCTTTCTTAAATGGTAATGCTAACACGAAAGGACAGTTTATCGAAGACTTCCGTACTAATAATTTCATCAATCAAGCATTTGAAAATGAAATTACCTTATTAAAGGAAATTGAATTTACCAAAGAACAAACTCAAAAACAAAAAAAATTCAAGCTAATCATTAAACCTAGTAATTGCGGAATTAAAAATTTATTACCACGGCTAAATAGTAATACTACACAAATCTCAAAAAATCATACTCAATCAACAGACATTTATGAACGCAATCAGTAGAAAAGATTTTCACAAGCATCTAAAATTTGTAATGTATTAGATACTATTTTTATATAATTCATTGGCATTGAAAATTTGAATGCAAGTTTTGACTTCGTCAGTAATATTTGGATTTGATAATGCTTCTGATGTGGTTTGCCATTTATAAGCATCGTGTTCAGTTAAAATAACTTTTGAGCAATCATCTGGAATAATTACAAAGTTAAATTGACGTGTTTTCTTCCCACTCCCCGATAAGTAATCAAAGTAGTCAAGATAACTTTCAATATACGCAATATTCATACCTGTTTCTTCTTTAATTTCACGTGCCATACCTTCTGGTATCGTTTCAGTGTTTTCCAAATGCCCACTTGGAAGTTCGTCTATACCACCTAAGAAATCATTTGGTTTTCTAGTAACAACTAAAATTTTTCGTTTATCGTTTAACACAATACCACCGACAACTATTTTCTGTATTCCATCTTTCTTTGCTTTGTCCAAAAGAAAGTTATAAAAGTTCATGATTAATTTTACGGTAAATATTGACTTTTGCCAAGAAAATATATACCTCTAAATTTATTGTACTATCATATAAATTTTTATGTGGTGCCAAACAGATTCTATAAAAAACAAAAACTACCGCAAAGTAATCTCGGGCGTACAAAATATGATTCAACAAACTGTCATAGTTCGTATTGTTTACTCTTGGCGTGACGCAGGTAATGTGATTTGTCACTGTGTTTAATCTCGCTGATACGTAAACCTTGATATCTGTAATACATAATTTTTCTACTTTTATTGTCCTTTGTAAATCAAAATTATTTCGCAAGTTTCAAAGGCTTGCACCCGTGCCGATTTTTTTTGTAATTAATTCGTAGGCTTTTTTTACATCATATTCGTCTGTAATCTTGATTTCCAAGTTTTTTATGGCTTGCAGCATTCGTTCTTTTGCTTGAAGAATAGTTGTACCATCCTTCCCAGCGAAATCTTCCAAATATTCATACTCAAGCAACAAACCTAAACCTTCTACATTTTGTAAAGCCAATTCAACACCATCTTTTTCGTAAACCCAGTAATCATATTTGACCTGAACAAGTTCTTGAAAATGTAACGCCAACAGCAATAATTTTGCTTGCTGAACATCATCAATGTTAACATTAATCTTTTCTTCCGTGAGTGTTACGTCTCCTTGAAAAACTTTGTTTTTGTATGTTAATTTTTGAAAAACGTCTTCACCGGCACGGATACAACGAACCAGAACACACCGTTTCAAGAAATCAGCAATATTATTTTCTCTTAGCCCAAATAAACTTGGGCAAAAATAAGTGTCATCTATATACCCTACTTCACGTTGCTGATATCCAAGTTTTAACAATTTTTCTTTGACTTTGTCTATGTTTTCTAACACACGCGTAGTAATCTCTATTTGTTTCATAAAATGATTGTATCAAACAAATATTGCTTTGTCTATTTCAAATAAAAAAACCTAAACCGACAAGTTCGATTTAGGTTTCTCTTGGCGGAAGGAGAGAGATTCGAACTCCCGGACCCTCGCAGATCGCCTGTTTTCAAGACAGGTGCATTAGACCAGCTCTGCCATCCTTCCAGATATTATATTATACATGATGTACAAATATTTTACAAGTACAAAATATCATTGTAAACTATATTGTTTGGAAGAGTCGCATAGTGGTCGAGTGCGCTCGCTTGGAAAGCGAGTTTGGTGCAAGCCAACGCAGGTTCAAATCCTGTCTCTTCCGCCACTACCCTATACTGGGCATAAAAACAACATAGGAGGTGAAAATGAAAAATGTAGTTATTGTTACGGATTCTAGTTCGGGAATTTCACAAGCCGAAGCACAAGCAAATGGACTTGTTGTTGTACCAATTCCTTTCACGATTGACGGTAAAGAATATTTAGAGGATAAAACAATCACTGCCCCTAAATTTTTTGACATGATTGCTAAAACCGATAATGTTAGCACTTCACAAACTTCACGTTACACATTAGAAGAAACTTGGAATAAATTATTGGAAGAATACGAACACATTATCTACATACCGATTACCAGTGGTTTAAGTGGTGCATGCTATAACGCAATGGAATTTGCCAAGTCATACAATGGCCGTGTTCATGTGGTGGATTTGTTGCGTATCTCTGTGCCATTGAAAGTTAGTATTTACGAAGCTTTGAAAATGGCGGAATTAGGCAAATCAGTCGATGAAATTTTACAATACCTTGAAACAACCAAACATCAATTTTCAATTTATTTAACATTAACCACACTTAAATATTTACGCAGAGGTGGACGCATCACCCCAGCAGCCGCATTGATTGGCGACATGTTAAAATTAAAACCTATTTTGTTCAGTCGTGGACAAAACTTTGACAAAACTGCCCTAGTTTTAACCATGGCACAAGCCAAAAAGAAAATGATGGCAGAAATTAAGAAAGAATTGCAAACCGAATTCAAAGAGCCATACGAACAAGGCAAAATGGTACTTTTAGTTGCGAACACAACATTACCTGATGAAGAAATCAAAAAATTTCATGCCGAAATTGCAAATGAATTTCCTAACATGCGAATTTTATTTAGCGACCCGTTGTGTTTAGCTATTGGTTGCCACACTGGACCTGGTGCATTAGGTTTCTGTACATGCGTTTGTAATTATTTATAATCTAACAAAAAAAGTCAGCGTGCCAGCTGACTTTTTTAAGGCAAATTGATTTAGTTGTTTTCTTTCTCTTGGCTGTCGTTAAACAAACGAGCAACATTGCAAACACCCTCTGGGGTAACATACTCTTCGACCAAATATTTCTTCCCTTCAACTTTGGACAACTTAAAACAACGCAACTTAAAATTATCTAAATCATCTTGTTCTTGCTCGGTTTGATTTTGATCTTTCTTATGCATAAAGCGATCACGAATACTTGATAATATTTGTTTGCCAGCAGTATTTTTGCTATCCACTGGTTCAGCCTGCTCTTCTGTTTTTTTAGGACCATTGCCCAAAGTAAAAACATAATGTTCTTTTTCGCTAACTGCTTTATGTGCTAGTATCATTTGTGGACCACCACCATTTTCACCTAAATCAAAAGACATTAGTTGCAAGTCTTGATTATCGTTCGTTGTTTCCATTATATAGTCCTCTCCTCACCTTTTTGATTTATTGCTTGTGCCATGTTTTGATTTTGTTGTTGATGGCCAATTTCAACCCCTAAGCGTAATAGACCTTTTACGATACCATCAATTTTGGCATGATCAACTTCTGGATTTTTTTCCGTAGTAACCGAATTTTTAACAAAATTCCAAAGATTTTGGATTCCAACGGTACGTTTGATACTAGCTTCTTTCGAATCCCAATCCTGATTAATGATATCACTGAAATTATAGACCTTGTCATAACTTGCATACATCTTGTTCAAACATTTAGCGATTACTTTGTCTTCGGTATTATAAAGTTCAGCATTATTCCAACATTGAACCAACCCCTTATCATCGTGGTAAAGATTATTTTGTTCTGCTGGTGTTGGCTGAACTTCTTCAAAGAAATGAGAATCGTTCAACGGTGATGAGCTAAAACGATTAGTTTTATCATTGATTTTATCCATGTTCGACCTAATCAATCTTGCATCTAAGAATTTCCAATTTGCTAACGTCGGGTTAGACTCATCTTGAAATTCATTAGTATAAACACTACTGTTTAATTTATCCCAATCCAAACCTTCGCTAGAACCTTTCAATAACATTTGATAATGATCCTGTGCAATTTTTGGCGTGTAAGTATTTGTTTTTTCACCCTCAATCTTATGGTCTTTTAAGCCAAAAATTAAATTTTGCAAAGTGTATAAACACAACGTTTTCTTTTCTTTGGTGATTTCCGTTTCCTTCATATCACAAATCATATCAATTTGCTTTTGATATTCCAGTTCCACTGCCCCCAAGCTTTCATAATTTTTAGCATCACGCAATTTCAATAAAGCTTTACCAAAATCTTTTTTCAATACTGGGTGATTTACAAGAAAAGCTTTCCCCTCTCGCATTGTGCTTTGTTTGCCTGATGAACTCAATAAAAGATTATTTTTAGCTTCCGCATCCAAACTTGAAGTTACAATATGGTTAATCAAGTTGTAACTATTTTGGCGTGCTACCCCCGCAGTTGCATTCATGTAAACATGATAGCACAAAAAGTACCGACGTTGCAATTATAATTTAACCACAACAAAATATTACGGTTTTAAGCGAGTTGGACCACGGAAGATAAAGCAACTTTCTTTAACGGTTGGTAAATCCAAAAGACGTGCCATTAAACGTGCTAAACCGATAGCAAAGCCACCGTGTGATGGTGCACCATAGCGGAAAAATTCCAAATACTCTTGCATGTGGTCGGGGTTAATGCCTTTATCAACAATGTTTTGTTTTAATTGTTCGTAACGATGTTCACGTTGTGCCCCGCTGGTTATTTCAACACCTTTATAGAGCAAATCAAATGAACGGTCGCCCATAGTATAGAATGCACGTGCATCGTGCGGATAATCGGTAATAAAGACAAAATCCGAACCAAACTTTTCTTTGACATATTCGCTAATTAAACGCTCGCCATCGGGGTCAATATCACCTTGTGCGGCTTTTGGCATTTCGTAGTGTTTTTCTTCACGTAAGATTTGATAAACTTCCTGTAAAGTTAAACGGGGAAATTTTACTGTCGGCACAGTGATTAAATCGCCAAATTGAGCATGCAATTTTGTTAGCACATCGGTTAATAAATTTTCTTCAATATCCATTACGTCATGATGACTTTCAATATGAGAAATTTCAACGTCCAACGCCGTAAACTCGGTTGCATGACGGGAAGTAAAACTACTTTCCGCACGGTAACATTCACCAATTTCAAAAGTACGGTCAAAGCCCGCCATCATGCTCATTTGTTTGTAAAGTTGTGGACTTTGCGTTAAATAAGCGGGTGAGCCAAAGTAATTTTTAATTTCAAAAACTTCACTACCACCCTCACTGGATATTGCACTAATCTTGGGCGTATGAATATTGATAAAACCATGCTCAACTAACCAATCCACCATGTAACGTTCTAAGGCAGTTTGCACCTTAAAAATTTGTGCTTTTGCTGGATCACGTAAATCTAACCAACGATAATCTAAACGTAAGTCTAAACCACTTTCTTTATCAATCGGTAAAACCGCCGCTGCCACACTATCGACTACGACTGTTTCGGGAATAATCTCAACACCACCTAATTTTACATAGTCATTTTTTACAGCTGTACCTGTAATGGTTAACACGCTTTCAACAGTAACGCCATCAATAATTTTAGCAACTTCGGGTAATTTAGCTTTTTCAACTGTTATTTGAATTTTGCCCGTAATATCACGTAAAACAATAAACTGCATAGCACTTTTGTTACGCAAGTTTTCCACAAAACCAGAAATTTTTACTTTGCAATCTGGCTTAACATTTTGAATTAAAGTTCTTTCCATTTGTTATTTACTCCTTAACGTAATTCGCCAACGGCACGAGGGTGTAATTGTGTGTCACGAATATTTGTAATACCAGTTAAATACATCAGCATACGCTCAAAACCTAAACCAAAGCCACTGTGCGGTACAGAACCATACTTACGTAAATCTAAATAATTGTGATAATTATCAACCTTCATGGAACGAGCTTGCATAGCGGCAACCAGCTTGTCATAGTCAGCTTCACGTTCACTACCGCCGATAATTTCACCAACCCCTGGAATCAACAAATCTGTCGCTGCCACGGTTTTTCCATCTTCATTTTGCTTCATGTAAAAAGCCTTAACATCACGTGGATAATTAACAACGAAGACTGGTTTCTTGAAGTATTCATCAGTTAAATAACGTTCATGTTCAGTTTGTAAATCAACACCCCAGCTTACTGGATACTTAAATTCCTTACCCGATTTTTGTAAAATTTCGATTGCTTCGGTATAGTCGACTTCGGCAAAAGCGTTGTCCGCCACTTCTTGTAATTTTGCAACTAAACCCTTTTCGTAGAAATTATCAAAGAAAGCCATTTCATCAGGACAAGTTGCCAAAACTTCACGAATAATTGATTTAATCATATCACGAGCGACATCAATAATGCCGTCGAGTTTAGTAAACGCAGCTTCGGCTTCCACCATCCAGAACTCAGCAACGTGGCGTGTTGTGTTAGAATTTTCCGCACGGAATGTTGGGCCGAAGGTATAAACACGTCCCAAAGCCATGGCAACTTCTTCGGCTTCTAATTGCCCCGAAACAGTTAAACTTGCGGGTGCCCCAAAGAAATCACCTTGGTAATCAGGAGCAACCACTTGGAATGATTCACCTGCCCCTTCCGCATCGCCACCTGTAATCAACGGCGTATGCACGTAGAAGTAACCACGTTCTTGAAAGAAATGATGAATTGCCATGGATAAAGCATTACGCACACGCATCATTGCCATAAACGTATTCGTACGGATACGTAAGTGCGGAATCGTACGTAAAAAATCTAAACTGGTTTTTTTCTTTTGAATTGGATAATCCGCAGCACAATCGCCAATAATGGTAATTTTTTCTGCATTGATTTCTGCATCATTTACATTATGATAAGCCGAAACCACCACACCACTCACAATAACAGCAACGCCCAAGTGCATGACATGATTCAACGTATCTTGACTAATCTTAGCATTTTCTTCTTTTTGAATTACGATTTGCAATGGCTTAAAACTGCTACCATCATTAAGTTCTAAAAAAGACGTAGTTTTGGATTCACGGAAATTTTTAACCCAACCTGCAACTTGCACTGTCTTACCAATGTAATAATCTTTCTTGTCTTTTAAGTTTTGAATTGTAATCTCTATCATGAGAATTATTGTAACCTATAATTTAAGATTTGACAAACTCCAATCTATCGGTTATTATAATAGAGTTGACGTGCAAGCTCTGGTAGCTCAGCGGCAGAGCAATCGGCTGTTAACCGATCGGTCGTAGGTTCGAACCCTACCCAGAGCGCCAACAAAAAAGTGTCGTAATTATGCGACACTTTTTTTATGTTTTGATTTTAATGAATTATTTATTCATCAAGTTCATCTTCATCGTCTTCTTCGTCGTCGTCATCTTCGATGCCTAATTCAGCTTTTAATTCGTCATCATCGTCGAGGTCGTCCAATGCGTCATCAATTTCATCATCAATTTCGTCATCAGCTAAACCGTCTTCCCCGATACCCGCAACGTTCAACAACTCCAAGTCATCGTCATCGACAGGTGTTAAATCGTCATCATCAACGGTATCATCGTTAACGTTTTCTTCATCGTCATCATCTTTGGCTGCCCCACGGTTATCCCCGTAAATTTCCGAAATTTCTTCATCACTTAAATCTGTTTCCGCATAACAGGTTGAACACACTGTTTCGTCATCAGTGATGTAATTGATTTTACAAATCGGGCATAAACCCAACTCAGCAACATTACCAGCATCTAATAAATTGCTAGAAATGGCTTTCATTTTTTGTTTACAACTGGCACAAATTTTTTCTTTTTTAGTGCAATAATTCAAATCGCACTTTGGACATTTAATGTATGCTTCTCCCATAATCGTACATATATATATTCCCATTTAATAATTATGTCAACAACTATTCATGAGTTAATGTATAAAAATGTATAATGACTCTGCTTGCCTTCTTCGTCTTTATTCGACAAAATTATATTTATTACGTCGTAAATCGACAGAAAAAATGGGGGAAGATAATTTCATGAACGAAATCAATGGTTTTACAAAAGTCGAATCAGCAATAGCAATGCTATCACGTGAAGATTTACAAAAAGTGCTACTGACAATGGTGCAATCACCAGAATTGCAATCGTCAGCAGTTCTTAACGAATTCTTTAAGAATTCTAATTCCGACGAAGGACATTCACTCGATAGACAAATCTCGAAAATTTTTGTGTCAATCGGTATCCCGCCACACATTAAGGGTTATCAATATTTGCGGACAGCAATTAAAACTTGCGTCAAGGACACAAGTATTATTTCATCAATCACCAAACGCCTCTACCCTGACGTAGCGAAAGAATACGATTCAACGCCAAGCAAAGTTGAACGTGCAATTCGCCATGCGATTGAGGTTTGCTGGAACCGTGGCAAAATTGACAGCATTAACAACATTTTCGGCAGTCAAGTTTTCACCAAAAACGACCGACCAACTAACGGCGAATTCATCGCCTTGTTAGCCGATAAATTATTACTCGATGATTGTCATGAATAATTGCTTATAACTCAAATTCGCTTTGTGTTGGCAAAAGTTTAGCAACCGCAGCCACAAACCCTTGGAACAATGGGTGTGGGTGTTGTGGACGTGAAATAAATTCTGGTTGGAATTGGCAAGCAATGAAATATGGGTGGTTTGGTAATTCCACAATTTCCACTAAATCTGCTTGTTGATTAACACCACTCACAACCAAACCAGCTTGTTCAATTTGATTACGGTAAGCATTGTTAAATTCATAGAAATGATGATGACGTTCTTGCGTCGTCTTTTTGCCGTATAATTTGGCTGTCATAGTTCCATTTT
The DNA here is from genome assembly GCA_017623705.1 of Clostridia bacterium. Lineage (GTDB taxonomy): Bacteria > Bacillota > Clostridia > Christensenellales > UBA1242 > RGIG8050. The sequence goes on from JAGAOQ010000014.1 coordinate 21,160, forward strand.
GTAAAGCACAGTCGTACAAGCCAGCACGTTTTGTGTTGTCATGTGAATGAATAACTGGATTTTTTACCTTTGCATCAACTTCGGTCGTGTTAGCATCTTTAATACCACAAACATGACGTGCAAAATCAATCACCGCCGCTTGCATACCAAAGCCCATACCCAAGAACGGAATTTGATTTTCACGTACGTATTTAACAGTAGCAATTTTGCCTTCAAGACCACGACTACCGAAACCACCGGGCACAATCACGCCATGCACACCTTGTAACCATGCCGCTGCACCATCACGTTCGATATTTTCCGCTTGAACAAGTTTAACATTTACTCGTACATCATTAACAATTCCCGCATGTTTCAAAGCTTCGGTAACACTAATGTACGCATCAGCAACTTCGGCATATTTACCAACAATCGCAATCGTAGCTTCGGGTAAACTATCATCACAAAGCTTATCAACCATAGCACTCCACGAACTTAAATCACATTGATTTAATTTCAAACCCAATTTCTTTAAGACAATCGTGTCAAAATTTTGTTTAGCAAACATCAACGGAACTTCGTAAATTGTACGGCAATCACGGTTATGAATTACATCTTCTTGATTATCCAAACCACAGAACATAGCAATCTTATCACGATGTTCTTGTGCTAAATCAACATCAGCAGTAGTACGACAAACCAACACATCAGCGAAAACACCTTGACGTTGTAAATCTTTAACGCTGTTTTGTGTCGGCTTGGTTTTGATTTCACCACTTGACGCAATGTAAGGAATTAAAGTTACGTGAACCGAAACGCTATTGTTAGCACCTAACTCACGGCGGAATTGACGAATAGCTTCAATGTAAACGGCTTGTTCCATGTCGCCAACAGTACCACCAATTTCAATGATAACAATATCTTGACCTTCGCCAATGGCACGCATGAAGTCTTTAATTTCATTAGTTACGTGCGGCACGATTTGTACAGTGAGTCCACCATATCCACCACTACGTTCTTTGTCCAAAACACTAGTGTAGATTTGACCCGATGTAATGTCGGATTTATACGAACAGTTAATATCCAAGAAACGTTCATAGTGTCCAATATCCAAGTCAGTCGCTGCACCATCGTCAGTGATAAAAACTTCACCGTGTTCGTACGGACTCATGGTTGCTGGATCAACGTTCAAATACGGGTCAATTTTTTGAACAGATACTTTATATCCTCTTAACCTTAATAATTTTCCTAAACTTGCTGCGGTAATTCCCTTTCCTAAACCGGAAACGACACCGCCCGTTACAAATATATATTTCGCCATAACGGAATTTAGTATAGAACGAATTTTGTCGAAATGTCAAAGTTTTTTTATTTCTAAACTTTAATAATTATAGATATGAACAAAAAAATCAAACGACGAATAATTGCCATTGCCCTAGCGACAATCTTAACCATTGCCATTATCAGCAGTGCTTTTGGCATCAGTCAATTATTATTAAAGAAAAATACTTCACCACAAGGACTGCAAGCTGTCGCACAAGATTACGGAACAATCACACTGGACTGTCATTACAGTGAAACCAGCCATGCTTTGGCGGTCAACCAAACCACACACTACATCAACCACAGTACCCAAATTCTTTTCGATGTCAAATTCCATTTATACGCTAATGCTTTCCAAGCTAATGCTCAACACCCTGCCGTTGCCCCCAGTGAAGTTGAACGTGCTTACCCGAACGGCTTTGACGCTGGTTATGCCAAAGTTACCACCCCACACACCACACTTAACGGTAGCGATAACACAGTTGTAACTGTCCCGATTAAAAACGGGCTGAAACCGGGTGAAGCTCTGGATATTGACTTACAATACACAATCAAGCTTGCCAATGTGAAACATCGTTTAGGTTACACAGAACACACTGTTAATTTAGGTAATTTCTACGCCATTCCCGTTGTCTATGATAACGGTTGGCAAACTTATCCGTACAGTTACAACGGTGACCCCTTCTACAATGAGCCATATAATTTTGATGTAACTATTACAGCCCCCGAGGGATATTTGATTGCAACCAGCGGTACACCCGTAGGTAAAAACCATTACCAAGGTTATTTGCTTCGTGATTTTGCCATCGTCTTATCCCGTGATTTCAAAACACTTGCTCGTAATGTCGGGGATACCACAGTAACTTATTATTACCTAAATGACGAAATCCCCGACGTCAGTCTTTACACCGCTTGCAATGCTTTGGCGTATTTTTCCAATACGTTTTATGACTACCCCTACGCAACGCTCAACGTGGTTCAAACCGACTTTCTACAAGGCGGAATGGAATACGGAGCTTTGGTATACATTGCTCTCGACGTAACCGACCAACTACAATACCAAAACGTCATCGTGCATGAAATTGCTCATCAATGGTGGTACGGCTTAGTCGGTAACAACCAAACACGAACAGCATGGATTGACGAAGGATTGGCCGAATACAGTACCGCCGTGTTTTTCGAAACGCACCCACAATATGGATTAACACTGGAAGGCATTGCCAACCAAAACAAAGCAAGCATTAAAATGTTTGAAGACATCATGGACGAATACAATGTCAGCTACACAAGAGCAATGTACGGCGATTTAATTTCTTACAAAATGCCGACCGAATATACAATCAACACTTACGCACGTGGCATGCTGTTATTTTATGAAATTAGCGAAATGATTGGCTACAAAAATTTGAATCAAGCACTAGCTAAATTTGCGAGTGAAAATTGTTACAAGTTTGCCACAAGTTACCGACTAACACATGCTTTGGAAGACAATTTAGGGTACGATTTAGTGAATTTTATGAACAATTATCTTGCAGGAAAACAGAACAACGTGCTATAATAAAAACGATGAATTTGAAAACTTTTGACAAAGGCACACGCCTCTTAAAACAAGCAGATTTAGCAATTAACGGACAAACTTTACCACAAGGTAATACAAACGCTACCGTAATTGGAATTTTGGATTGCACTAACCACAGCAACCCAACAATCTTGCAAAATTTAACTTGCGGAATCCAACAAGCAGGCGGTTTACCATTAACCTTTAATTTAACAAATTTTACAACTTTGCAACGTCTTGCCCCTGCAACCGCAAAATTTGCGTCAAATTATGTAGACGTTATTGCTACGAATACCGCTGGGATTGCACGTACACAAATGCTCGACGGGATTGTCGCCATTGTCGACAACTGCGTCATGGGATTAGGCGTTTTAATCGGTTGTACAAAAACCAACTGCCCTGTATTGTTAATGCCAACTGGGATTATCGAAAATTATAACGACACTATTTTAAGTGCCGCTGGTAAAATTGCTACTCGTGAAATTAAAGCAGGCGATATTGACCAAGTAGTGAATAACTACCAACACCAAAATGGCACACCAAAAAATGACACATTGACTTTGGACTTCTTCCGTTTAGCCGAAGCTTTTGAATTGATGTTACCTGGCACTACTACGACACCAACCAATTCTGGTGCATTAGTAAATTTAGCCAAAGAAACAGCAACCGCAATCTTACAAAGAGCAGATGACATCATCACGACCAAACGTTTAATTAGCAAACGTACCATCAAAGAAAAACTTGAACAATACCAAACTAATGGTGGCAGTGTTGCTGGCTTATTCATGTTCCAAAAAATCTTTGATTTGGTAGACTTGAAAGTTGCACCAAGCATGTACACAACCTTAAAAACGACTTTGGCTGACCAAGCTTATGTAGTTTCGGCAAACACTGCTCCGTTGACAATGGAAGGTCAAGCATGGGTCTACCAAAACATTGTTGATGCTATTACCGCACTATGCTCGAATGCGATTGACAGTGGCATCATTGTTTTACCAAGTTGTACCGGTACAGATGTTTCAATCGTTGCACACACCATTATGGCAATGCAAAAAGCAGATAGCATTGCAATTATGACGGACGGATTTTGTTCTGCAACACCTGTCTTAACCGTAGCTCACATTAGTCCAGATGGTTATGCCAACGAAGATTTTGCTAACGTTCAAAACGGCGACACCATTGAAATTGATGTAACCAAAGGACGCATCAATATCAATGTTAACAGTCGTGATATGAAATTACGTGCAAAACGTAATATTTTGAAAAAACATGAAATCTATTTCTAAAAATAAACACTTGTGGCCAGCTTTTATCCGTGCCGTTGAGCAATACCATTTAATTGATGATGGCGACAAAATTGCTGTCTGTGTTTCTGGTGGAAAAGATAGTTTCGCTTTGGCATTATGTATGCAAGAATTGTGTCGCCAAAGCCGTCTTGCTAAACGCCAAAATTTTGACGTGATTTTTTTGTGTATGGACCCTGGTTACACAACCAAAGACCGTGCCACCATTGAGAAAACTGCCCATGAACTAGGGATTCCCTTGGAATTTTTTCAAACACCAATTTTCGATGTCGTAACCAAAGCGGGTGGTACGCCCTGCTACCTTTGTGCACGCATGCGTCGTGGCAACCTCTACTCCGCCGCACAAGAACGTGGTTGCAACAAAATTGCATTAGCTCACCACATGGACGACATAGCCGAAACAGTGATGATGAATTTAATCCAAAATGCACAAGTAAAAACTATGCCCGTAAAAATTGCGAGCAAAAATTTCCCCGGCATGACTTTAATTCGCCCTTTTTGCTTAGAACGTGAACGTGATATTGCAAACTGGCGTGATGCGAATGAATTGCATTTTATCCACTGCGGTTGTCCGCTCGGTGAATGTGAAAATATGGGTAAACGCTACGAAACCAAACAATGGTTATCGCAAATAGAACAAAAGAATCCCGTCGCCATACTTAACATCTACAAAGCACTAGACCGCCTCACCGCACCGACAAAAGCAGACCAAACCCCAACGAAAGCGTAAAATATTTTATAATTTACAAATACAAACAAGTATGTTAAACTAATTAAAGTTTGACCTGCTGTTGTAGCACAGTCGGTAGTGCACCGCCTTGGTAAGGCGGAGGTCACGGGTTCAAGTCCCGTCAACAGCTCCAAAAAGCCCAAAAATCAAAGAAAAAATCAAAAAACATGCAAAATCGCTTGCATGTTTTGTTTAGTGCAGTTTATACTGCCCCATGGCACAAAGAGCTTATTTTGGTTTAGGATTCGTTCCTTCATTACTAATTTCATTGATTCCTGTTTTAGGTTGTATATTTGGTATTATTATTTGTTTCCAAAGAGAACAATACGGATTTGCCGTTTTACGAATTTTCTTTGGTTGGAACATTTTGTGGATTGTTGACATCATTTGTATGTGCGTACACAAAGATTTAGTTTGGTTAGCGTAAATTAAATTTTACGTTTTTCATTAACACCCAAAGCAAAACCGCAAGGGTTAGGACATTTGAAATTCGGGAAGGTGCATTTTGCACCTTTTTGCATGATAGCTAGTTTTTCTGCCCCGTCATGTTGACTATCAGCCAAAGCTTGTTGATACTTAGTCAAAACACCATTCACAACACGAGTTGTTTCTAACAAAACCGATGAACATTTACGTTCAATCGCTTTCAAAATAAAATCTTCTAAATTACCCATTTCGCTAACGTCAACCAACATTGCTTGTGGATAATGATCACGTAAGCGGTCTAAATCGGCCAACCATTCCGCCCGCAATGCTGGCTGTTCAGCAATCAATTCTGGAACATAGAACTCCAAATCCTGTGGCACTGCTGGTGTTTTCATATAGTACTTCAAAGTACGGTGGCGGTTTAAGTGCATATAAACGGCAAAAGAACAACGGAAATTTGTTGCATAAACATCGCCAAAATATTCAGTAACAGGTCGTTCGCAAAACATGGAAACTTGACGCCCTTTCCCGTTTTGCGTTAAGACTTCATCAACATACCCCGTAGCTTTTAATTGAGCTAAAAACTCAACGATGTACGGATAAAGTTTCTTTTCAAAAGGATTTTCGCTGTGTGCGATTTTATCCGCATAGTTAGTAAAGAAACCGTACAAGTAATTTAATTGACGATAAGAAATTGTGTGCAACATGGAAACCATCGTAAACGAACTGGTCAAATAACGAGCGTTTTCCATAGCCAATTTTTTAATTTTGTTATCGGTAAAAAACTGTGGATAATCTGCCTGATATGTTTCCCGAATCAAGACCGTGAACTTTTCTAACCATTTATCATATAGTTGTTGTTCGTCATCAGGTAATGGGTGCAAAGTATATCGCCCACTTTTAACCGAAGACACCATGTAGCGTTCATTGTCCAACATGCCCTCTAAAATACGAGGAATACAATGTAAATATAAAGTAATTGTCGCATGGTCATAGACACTATGATGTCCGCTAGCTTTGGTTAAATCAGCTCGGCGAAAAGTTTTTGTTTCATCTTCCGCACGTAAGGTTGCAAAGTCATGTGCCATGTAGCACACCCCCGCCGCCATGCCGCCGAAACGATCTAATTCACGTTTGCTAGTTTGATGATTTGGGTGTGTTGTTGCAATTACTGAAATTTCCATACATAACATGTTATAACGAATAAAAAACAGTTGTCAAACTAACAATTAAAATTCAAAAATATGTTGAGAAAAGACATGAAGAGTAGTATACTATAATGGTATGAAAAATAAATTCAATTTAGGTCAAGATGATTACGAAATTGCCACCGACGAACCATTAGATTTGGACGATGCGATTAGCGTATTAGAAAAGCGTTTAGACTCCGAGCAAATCGAATCGGCAAATAAGCCATTAAGCGATGTTACTGCTTTGGCTGATCCAGCAACATGGCACAAACGTGTTGTTGTGATAACAGGTGCATCTTCGGGAATTGGTTTAGCGGCAGCACACTGTTTTTCTTTATATGCAGATATTGTTTATAACTTATCACGTGAAAAAGGCAATGACGATAACATAAACTTTATTGAAACTGACGTCTCGAACCCCGATTCAATCAAAGAATCAATCCGCAAAGTTTACAATAAAGAAGGTCAAATTGACGTTTTAATCAACAACGCAGGGATTGGCTTATCGGGTGCAGTCGAAGAATTATTAACTACCGACATCGTTAAAGTCATGAACACTAACTTCTTAGGTGCAGTCAGTGCTTGCCAAGCGGTTATTCCGTTCATGCGTGAACACCGCAAAGGTAAAATTATTAACATTACTTGTGCCATTGCCAACACTGCCCCAGCTTTCAACAGTATTTATTGTGCAAGCAAAAAAGCATTAGAAACTTTCACTACTGCTCTCCGCAAAGAAATTGAACCGTTAAAGATTGATGTTACCTCAGTTACTTTGCCAACTTGCAAAACTAATTTTACCGAAAACCGCATTAAGCAAGATTCAACAAACAAAGCTTACCGTTATCGTATTAGTAACGACATTGGGCGTTTGGAATATGCTGAACAAACTGGTGTTTTACCCGAAACGATTGCCGAAGAACTTTATCGCATTAGCAATAAAAAAGCTTTTGGTGCAAACACCATTACGATTAAAGGCAAAAACCGTGTGCGTGCATTTTTTGGCAAACTCATGACAAAAAAATAAAATCAAAACAAAGGAAAAAAATAGCATGATTGATTTGAAAGAATTACAAAAGAAAATTTATCAAAACAAGGTTGACAAAAATTTTAACTTGACCAACATTCCACAAGAATTTTGTTATTTACACGGCGAAGTATCCGAAGCTTTTGATGCTTGGTTAAAGAAAAAAGATGTTGAGGAAATCAGTTTAGAATTAGCCGACGTTACAATCTTTACACTTGGTTTGGCAGAAATGCTAGGTATTGATTTAGAACAAGCACTGCTAAAAAAAATCGACATCAATGAAAAGCGTGTTTATGTGAACGGCAAAAAAGTTGAACCCAAATAATTAACCACAAACAGACAAAAAAGCAGGGACACCCCTGCTTTTTATAATTAAGCTAAAACTTCAATTAAGCACTTTTTTTGCTTTTTGAATTTTGTGCAGCCGATAAAGCCGCAGCCAATTTTGCTTTTTGACGACTTGCTTTGTTTTTGTGAATTACATTGTCAACAGCTGCTGAGTCTAAAACAGAAAATACAACATTTAATTGCATTTCAGCATGCTTTAATTCATTAGCTGCCAAAGCTTCTTTGAACTTTTTAATTTCGCCACTAATTTTAGTTTTAATTGGACGATTTTGTGATTGTTTAGCTTTCGTCACACTGATTCTTTTGATTGCACTCTTAATATTTGCCATATAATGGCTATTATACACGAACTACACTAATTTTGCAAGTCTTTTTCTTGTGAACTTTTTGATCATAATTAACCATAATAAATTTATGGAAATTATTTCTGACCTTGCCTGTGAATTACTCCGCCGTTCGCCCGAAGAAAACCACGGTGTTACAACTTACGAAACTCAAAATGCTGGTATCATCATTCAACAAACCACCATTCAAACTCCGTTAGCGGCTCAACAAATCGGGAAACCCATTGGTACATATTTCAATCTTGATACCACAAAAGGCAAACCACGCAAGGTTGTCCATGCTTTAAGCCATGCCTTAAAACCACTGATTAGCGATAACCGTAAAATACTTATTATTGGCTTAGGCAACGACAAGTTCGTCGCTGACAGTTTAGGACCTTGCGTTTTGGAACAAATTAAGACTAGCGAACAACTTTTGACTTTTGAACCAAGCGTTTTTGGTGTAACAGGTATCAACTCTGTCGACGCTATCAAAGCAATTACACAATTAGTTCACCCGACCGCCGTAATCGTCATTGACAGTCTGGTCAGTACTACCCCGAGCCGTATTGGAACAAATTATCAAATATGCACCAGTGGAATTACACCAGGGAGCGGAATTGGACGTGATAATAAAACGATTGATGAAAAATTACTTGGCGTACCCGTGCTAGCAATCGGCGTACCAGTCTGTACAATCATGGCAACGCAAAAACAAATTTACCATGTCGTACCCAAAGACATTGATGTTGTCATTCGTGATGCTGCCCGTATCATTGCCCAGAGCATCAATACTCTGGGACAACAAAGTTAGTACGGTGCAACCATGCTTGAACAATTTGTTGTTTACCAAAGACATTCTTTAATTTACCAACACGTGCGACACTAGGAATTTTTTCCACACTACGTGCCAACAAATCACCATTAGCTGTCTTAACCACCAAATCATCATCTTTACGTGCAAAGGTTGCGTAAACAATTTCTTCGCCCTTTGCCATACCCGATGCAATGGTTAACCCCTTACGATAACGTACCATCTTATCAATATCACTCATTGAAACTTTCTTTGCGTTACCTAAATTTGTTACCAAGACAGCATAGCCACCATTTTCCGCCGTCGCAATACCAGCCAACCAAGCCGAGTCGTCCATCTGCATACCTTTAACCCCAGAGGCAATACGTCCTTGGACTGGAACATCACCCGTCGCCGCATTTAAGACGTTACCCACATTGGTAATCATTAAGATAGTACGATTCTTTGGCAAACGTTGAACTGCAAGAATTTCATCTTTACGGTCTTCACGAATTTTATAAACGTCAAAGACGGATTTAATGACCGAACAAGCATCATTAAATTTTGAACGTTTAATCATACCAGTTTTCGATAACCAAACTAAATGGTATTCCGGTAAGATATCGGCAACGGTTGGATAAATTGCGATTGGATATTCTTCCGCCAATGCCGTCGGGAATAATTTGCGTAAAGCCACACCACGATCTTTCAAACGACATTCTGGAATATCGCCACCATACAACTTGTAACACTTACCTAAGTTTGTAAAGATGTGTAACAACTTATCCGTCTGTGTTAAGACTGCAATGCGGTTAACATCTTGTTCACGCATACCATCGACAGCATTAGTCTTGCTCATGCTGAAATGTTTTTTGGTTACACGCTTGATGTTACCTGCTGCCGTAATCGTTAAAACAATGTCTTCCACAGGAACTTCATCGTCATCGGCAGTAATAATCACATCTTCCAGCTTATTAACCACACGAGTACGGCGTTCAACTTTGAAACGTTTTTTAATTGCCAATAATTCAGCTTTAACGACATCAAATTGTAATTTCTTGCTACCGATAATTGCCGTTAAGCGTTCAATCAACTCATGTAATTCTTTTAACTCTTGTTCAATCTTCAAGATTTCCAAATTCGTTAAACGTGCCAAACGCAAATCCAAAATAGCTTGTGCTTGACGTTCGGTTAAGCTGAAACGTTTTTGCAAGCGTTCACGTGCTTCACTGGTGTGTCGGCTGGTCTTAATAATTTTAATAACTTCATCAATATTTTTGACAGCAACTAACAAACCTTCCAAGATGTGTGCACGTTCCTTGGCTTGATTCAGTTCAAACACGGAACGTTTGTAAATAATTTGTCGTTGATAGTTTACATAATACTCGATGATTTGTAACAAGCCCATTTGACGTGGCTTACCTTCCGCAATCGCCACCATGTTGTAGTTAAAGTTACAGCGTAATTGAGTAAACTTATACAACTGCTCAACAATTTTGTAAGGGTCAGTATCTTTACGCAATTTAATCAAAATACGCATACCAGTACGGTCAGATTCATCACGAATTTCGGTAATATTTTGTAAATCGCCTTTTTTGTTTTCACGCAAATCAGCAATATTCTTTTGTAATTGTACTTTATTAACTTGATAAGGCAATTCAGTAATGACAATATTACGTTTGTCGCCTTCAACTTCGATATGAACCTTCCCCGACATCACAACTTTGCCACGGCCAGTTTCATACGCATTGATCATGTTGTCATCAGCCACAATCCAACCTGCGGTTGGGAAATCCGGGCCTTTAACGATTTTCAAAATTTGTTTCAAGTTAATTTTAGGATTATCAATAAAGGCAATGTGTGCATCAATCAATTCGCCTAAATTGTGTGGTGGAATATTAGTTGCTAAACCAACCGCAATCCCTGTTGTACCGTTCGTTAACAAGTTAGGATAACGAGCAGGCAATGTGTCTGGTTCAGTGTTACGGTCATCATACGTTAAAGAATACGTTACGGTATCTTTATCTAAATCACGCAACATTTCCAACGCCAAAGGTGCTAACTTCGCTTCGGTATAACGCATTGCCGCCGGTGGATCACCGTCGTCCGAACCAAAGTTACCTTGTCCAGAAACCATCGGCATGTTCATATTGAATGGCTGAGCCATACGCACCATGGCATCATAAACAGAAACATCACCATGCGGGTGGTATTTACCCAAACACTCACCGACAATCGCTGCCGACTTACGGAAAGGTTTATCAGGCATCAACCCTAAATCATTCATTGCGTACAAAATACGACGCTGTACAGGTTTAAGTCCGTCTTCAACACGTGGCAACGCACGATCCAAGATAACGAACTCACTGTATGGAATCATACTTTCGTGCATAATGGTCGCAACAGATTTTTCAATAATTCCATCTTCGGAATTACCGTCGTTACCATCACCGCCTTCATGATTACTTACCGAACTTGCCACATTATTTGCATCATCAATCGCTGCTTTAATTTCTGTCTTACGAGTTTCTTTTTCGGCTAATAATTTTTGGCGACGTTCTTCCCTTTCAATAATCGGTTTTAAGATTGCCGCTTGACGTGCTGCCTCAGCTTCCACTTTCAAATCATTTTCCGACATCTTAACGACATCATCAATGTTGGCAATTTTTGCATAACTAGCTTGCTCAACCACTTGTGATACTTCATGCGAAATTGCTTCCGTAGTTACCGCAGTATCTTCATTAACAATCACACTTTCTTCTGCAATGGGTTCAACTTCAACATCAGTTTCGGTTTCTTCGTCTACTACGGGTTCTTCTTCCACTTCGGTATCTGCTTCGACTTCGGGTTCTTCCCCTAGTGGTGTTTCTGTTACAGTTTCCACTATTTCTGGTGTTTCGGTTACTGCGACAACATTCTCAGTTTCACTTGCAACGGTTTCTTCTGCTGGTGTTACTTCTGTTGGCATTTCAGCTACCACTTCTTCCACAACTTCTTCTAAGCTACTTTCCGTTTCACTTACTGCGGTAGTTTCTTCGGTTGCAACTTCTTCAAATGCTTCGACAAATTCTTCGGTTGCGACTTCTTCAATTTCTTCGGGAACTTCCTCGGTAGTTTCCTCGGTTATAGCTTCTTCAACTTCTTCGGCAACTGTTTCATCTTCACCAGCGACTTCATCTTCGTCGACATCAAGACTTTCAGTTTCCTCTACACCATCGCTTTCCGTAGTTGCAATGACTTCGTCGTCAACATTTGACGCCATAGTTCCTGCAACTGCATTAGTTTCAATGTTTGTATCGTCTGTTTCTTCACCAAAACCAACTGAATTTTCGTCATCGATTAAATCATCAAACTCACCCATTTGTACCTCCTAATTTACTCTTTACCGCTTTGGTTGCTGTGTCATCTTGCTTATTAAAGTTAGCATGCTTGCTGATGTAATTACGACGACTTTCAATATCATCACCCATCAATGTCGTAATCAAACGTTCCGCTTCGGCAGCATCACTCAACGTAATACGACAAAGCTTACGTGTTTTAGGATTCATGGTCGTATCCCATAACTGGTCAGCATTCATTTCACCCAACCCTTTATAACGTTGCACACTACAACCTTTAACTTTTTTCGTAACTTCTTTTAATTCGTTATCATCGTAACAATAACGACTAAAATCTTTCTTGTAAACTTTGAACAACGGAGGCATACCCGTATAAACATGCCCCTGTGCAATCAAGTCTTTCATATAACGGAAGAAGAACGTCAAAAGAATAGAACGAATATGGCCACCGTCTTGGTCAGCATCGGCCAAAATAATAACTTTGTGATAACGTAAATTATCAATGTTAAAATCTTCACCAATACCCGTACCCAACGCACCAATCAAAGTACGGAACTCGTCATTTTCCAACACTTGGTCGATACGCTTCTTTTCCGCATTTAAAGGTTTACCACGTAACGGTAAAATTGCTTGAATACTGCGATCACGACCTTGTTTAGCTGTACCACCCGCACTATCACCCTCAACGATAAAAATCTCATTCATTTCAGGTCGACGTCCACTACAACTTGCCAATTTACCAATTAAGACGCTACCGTCAATGCTGTTTTTACTACGAGCAATATCTTTGGCTTTACGAGCTGCTTCACGAACACGAGCAGCAGCTTTTGCTTTGTTGATAATGATTTCTAACAGTGATTTCTTTTCGGCTGACTTATCAGCGTCCTTAAAGTATTCAATTAAATTGTTATAAGTAAAAGTTTCAACGGCAATTTTTGCTTCGGGATTACCTAATTTAGTTTTGGTTTGTCCTTCAAATTGCACCTCATGCATCTTGATTGATAATACGGCGGTCATACCTTCACGATAGTCTTCACCCTGCAAAGCATTATCTTTTTCCTTGAAAAAACCAAACTGCTTACCAAGTTGGTTAAACGCACGAGTAATTGCACTCTTGAACCCAGTTTCGTGAGTACCACCTTCCGAAGTAGGAATGTTATTAACGTACGAGAAGATACTTTCCACAAAACCATCAGTATGTTGGATAGCAAAACTAATCGGCATTTTATCACTTTGCCCGCTAATAATGAAAGGTGTTTTATACAAAGTATTTTTACCTTCGTTCAAGTAAGTAACAAAGTCGGCAATACCGCCATCAAACTTATAGACGCATTCACGAGAAAACTCTGCGTCATCAGCCGAAATCCGTTCGTCGATTAAAGTAATTTCCGCACCTTTATTCAAGAAAGCCAATTCTTCCAAACGTTGCGAAACAATTTTATAGTCGAATTGATTATGATTAAACATTTCACGGTCTGGTAAGAAATGCACCCTTGTTCCGTTTTTCAAGGTACGCCCCACAACTTTCAACGGAGCATCGGCAATCCCCCAGTGCATTTGTCCATCGGCTGGATCAATGTGTGGTGAAAAGCGGACATAGTGTTCTTTGCCGTCTTTGTAAACAGTAACTTCGCAATATTCCGAAAGTGCATTAACGACAGACGCACCAACACCATGCAAACCACCCGAGAAGCTATAATTTTTATTATCGAACTTACCGCCAGCGTGTAGTTCAGTGTAAACCATCTCAACACCGGAAATTTTTAATTCACGGTGAAGATCAACAGGAATACCACGACCATTATCTTCGACGGTAATGGAATTATCTTGATGAATAGTAACTAATAATTTAGTCCCGTAACCATTTGCAATTTCGTCGATACCATTATCAACAATTTCCCACAACAAGTGATGCATACCTTTTGAACCAGTAGTTCCAATGTACATACCTGGTCTTTTACGGACAGCATCTAACCCTTTTAAGAGGGTCAAATTACTTGCGTCATAACTTTGTTTTTCGTTTGCCATACATTACATTATAGCACTTTTCAAAAATCAATCAAAATGGTTATTTTATACAACATATTGTATATCTTATACTCCTTTAACCACAATATATACTGCGTATTGTTGCAGTTTTGACACAATTTTTCTCACTTCGGCGACCGAATACGCCCCAGCAACCCGACATTGTTGAATTTGCCAAATTGTTGCTCCGTTAATCAATTTTTTACCCATCGCAACCATATCATCAAGACTCAAACGAGGACTTAAAGTTGTACGTAACATGTACGGAACACGTTTTTGTTGTTTAAGATAGTTAAGCGACACCAGTACTTCATCAATCGGCATACCTGTCATTGCAACATACTGCTCTTGCGGGGCTTTAATATCCAAAGCAACATAGTCCACCAATCCTAATTCAATAACTTTTTTCAAGACTTGCGGACGAGTGCCGTTCGTATCAAGTTTAATCAACAGGTCAAGCGTTCTTAGTTGTCTTAATAACGGGATTAAAAACGGATAAACAGTTGGCTCACCACCACTAACCACCACTGCATCTAAAAAGTTTTTTCTTTTCCGCAACTCGTCAAGCACTTCCCGTAAAGGAATTTGATTACAACAAGAATCCAAGATATGGTGGTTATGACAGTAATGACAACACATATTGCACCCTGCGATAAAAATTACACTGGCGATTTTTTCGGGATAATCAATTAACGATACTTTTTGCCAACCAGCAATTTTAATTTCCCTAGCCACACATTACCTTGCCTGCGAATCAAATAGACGATATTTTTTACGGTCTTGATATTCTTGCCGTTTACCAGCATGATAATTAGCAACAGGACGCAGAAAACCCACTACCCGACTCCATACTTCGGTTACTTGCTTGCAAGACGGACACCGCCAATGTTCACCTGCCAAGTACCCATGCACAGGACAAATTGAAAATGTCGGTGTCAATGAAAGATATGGCAGTGAATATTGAGCAAAAATCTTTTTAATTAAACCTTTCACCGCTTCAACATCGTCCAACTTCTCACCCGTATATAAATGCACTACTGTTCCACCGGTATATAATTTTTGCAGTTCATCTTGCAAAGTAATCATTGCAAACAAGTCATCGGTATAACCTACGGGCAGTTGCGTGCTATTCGTATAATATGGTACATCGCTTGTTCCTGCGGTAATAATTTGTGGATAAAGCTTACGATCCAAATTTGCCAAACGACTTGCAGTACTTTCTGCTGGTGTTGCTTCCAAGTTATACATGTTGCCAGTTGTTGTTTGGTAATAACTTAACTTATCCCGCAAAAAGTTCATCACACGCAAAGCAAACTGTTGCCCACTTGCGGTTTCAATCCCGACTTGTTTGAGATTCAACAAACATTCGTGCATACCGACTAAACCGATCGTACTAAAATGATTTCCCCAGTAACTACCAGTACGTTCTTTAACGCCTTGCAAATAATAAGCACTATACGGATAAAGTCCCGCCAACGTTTGCTCCTCAACGAAACGACGTTTAATTTCCAAACTTTCCTTGGCTAAATCCGCCAACTGTCCCAAACGAACAAAGAAATCGTCTTCATCACGAGCTTCATAGCCAAGCCGTGGCAAATTCAAAGTTACTACCCCAATACTGCCCGTCAACGGGTTAGAGCCAAACAGCCCACCGCCACGCTTTCTTAATTCACGTAAATCCAAACGCAACCGACAACACATCGACGTCGCATCTTCGGGGCTTAAATCCGAATTGACGTAATTAGCAAAATAAGGAATCCCATATTTTGATGCCATTGCCGTAATTTGCGTCATGACAGGACTATCCCAGTCAGTTGCTTTGGTAATATTAACAGTAGGAATCGGGAAAGAAAAGACTCGACCATGACTGTCGCCCGCCAACATCACTTTACAAAAAGCCAAATTCAGTCGATCCATTTCGTTTTGATAGTCGCCATAAGTAGTTACTTGCAAAACTCCACCAATCACGACAGGAACATCACGTAAACTTTGCGGGCACACCACATCTAAGGTCAAATTAGAAAACGGACATTGAAAACCAGTCCGTGTCGCAACGTTCATGTTAAACAAAAACTCCTGCAATAATTGTTCCAAAGCTTGATCGTCTAAATTATCGGCACGGACAAAAGGTGCTAAATACGTATCAAAAGACGACCACGCCTGAGCCCCTGCCGCTTCACCTTGCAAAGTAAAAGTTGCGTTAACAATTTGCCCTAACGCTGTTGATAAATGTTTTGCTGGTGATGCCGAAACTTTACCCGCAACGCCAGTAAATCCTAACAAAAGTAATTGTCGTAAATCCCACCCGACGCAATAAGGACCGAAAAAACCTAAATCGTGCAAATGAAAAGCTCCACTTCGGTGTGCATTAGCAATCTCTGGCGGATATACTTCACTTAATACATACACTTGCGTAATCGACTCTCGAAGATGTAAATGCAACCCCGCTACCGAACGTTGCATGTTGGCATTATTTTTAACCGCAAAATCATCACCCTTTAAGTACTGATTAAATAATTCACGAACCATTTGTTGACTATCCATCAGTTTATCTTATTGAGATTCAAGCTTTTTGGTGTATAGTGTCAACTTATTGTGCTTCGTTCAATGCTTGCGTTAAAGCATTAGCCAACTGGTCTGGACAACTTGTACCACGGCCATGACAGTTAATTCCCTTTAATTTTGTAATTAAATCTTGTGCTTTCTGCCCTTCTGCCAAAGTTGCAATTCCCACAGTATTGCCTGGACAACCGCCCATAAACTGCACGTTATGAACTATGTCTTGTTCGTCTAATTCAAAACGAATTTGCATGCTGCAAACACCTTTGGGTTGATAACTAAACTGTCGCATTTTCATGATCCTCCTGCTCGACTAAATGATTATAAATATACTCAAAAACTTCGGGAGCTTTATCTTTCCACCGTGCCGCAGCTCGGATTGCGTCAGCACGTGAAGGCACACGCAACTTTAATTCCATTAAATTATGTGGACCCGTATAATCTTTAATCATAAAAACTACGGTTTGCGTGCCGTCAGTATTTTTGAAATAATCAATACGGTATTCCTGACTACGCTTCATACGTAATTTATTCTCATCTGTGTACTTAATTATACTTTCACGAATTGAAGCAGGAATTTTCGTCCAAAAATGAGCTAAACAATCACGCCCATCTTTGGCAAGTTGGTACATCAAATCCCCCGAAACAGTTTTTGCCACAACGAACTTAACATCGACAATCTTTGCCAAAGCTTCACGGTAATCCATGTATGACATCAAATCAGGGTTAGACATAATAATTTCGGACAAAGTATTTTCCGACAATGGAATTTCCATCTTTTCAAAGATAAACAGTAAAATAATTTTACGTGTAATTTCGTCAGCAACAAAATAAGTACTTCGATTGTTATTCACCAGTCAAATTATATAACAGTTCCTTAAACTTAGCAAGTTTCTCTTGCTCTTGTTGAACCAAAGTCGCTGGGGCTTTTGCCATGAAACCTTGATTATTTAACAAGTTTGTCGCACGTGCAATTTCCGCACGGTAGAACTTTGCTTGTGCTTCCGTATCAACAGGTTTTTCCACCTTTTCGACTTTTGGTTTGGGTTTATCTTTACATTCTTCAATATAACGATCACAGAAATCAGTCCAGAACCATTGTTGTAGTTCATTAGCAGCAACACCAAATTCATACTTCTCGTAACGACGGGTAATGGTACGGATAATTTTGTTCAAACTAACTTGCATCCAGTGTTTCTTACCTTTAATTGCGGTTGGAAATGGTTCAAAAGCTAATTCAGTATCATGCCCCATTTCATGCCAAATTTGTTCCGTAATGTAAGGTGCAATCGGGTGCAACATCTTAATAAAGCATTCCAAAGCAGTTACTAATAACTCGTTATCTTTGTGCATTAAAACGAACTTAGTAGCGTTCCAAATTTTATTCATAAAATAACGTGATTTAGTAATTTTTTCATCGCCATAATTAGGATCACGATCCAAACTTGAACCAAACAACAAAGAATAACGCAAAACATCACAACCATGTTGTTCGATAATATCAATCGGGTCAATCCCATTACCCAACGACTTACTCATTTTGCGTCCCTGACTATCACGGACTAAACCGTGGAACAAAACAGTATGGAACGGTAATTTTTTGGTATGATAAATTGCTGAAAATACCATACGAATTACCCAAAAGAAAATAATTTCATAAGCAGTTACCAAAACATCAGTTGGATAAAAATAATCAAAGTCAGCTTGATTTTTATTCAAAGTAACGAACGGCCACAAGGCGGACGAAAACCAAGTATCCAAAACGTCAGTTTCGCCTTCAATCGGGATACGGTGCCCCGAAATCAACTGACGAGAAATACACCAGTCCTTAATGTTATTTAACCAGTGTAAATACATTTTTTGGAACTTTTTAGGAACAATAACTAACCCATTATTCAACGCTTGAATTGCTGGTTGAGCTAAATCGTGCATTTTAACAAACCATTGTTTAGAAATAGCCGGTTCAGCAGTTTGATGACAACGATAACATTCACCAATTTTTGAAACATGTTCTTTGGTAGCAACTAACAACCCTGCTTTTTCCAAATCCGCCACCACAGCATTACGAGCATCAAGCACGGTCATGCCTGCATATTTACCAACATCACCGCACATCAGTCCTTTTTCGTTGATAACTTTAAGATGACCTAACTGATGACGTTCACCGACTTCATAGTCGTTGTGGTCATGTGCCGGCGTAATTTTCACTGCCCCAGTACCAAATTTCATATCAACCGAATCGTCAGCAATAACTGGAATTTCACGGTTTGTCAACGGCAACGGCACAGTTTTACCAATCAAATTTTGGTAACGCTTGTCATTGGGATTAACCGCAACCGCAACATCGCCAAACAAAGTTTCTGGACGTGTTGTTGCCACACGCAACGGTCCGTATTGAATTGTCCAAATTTTACGCTTAACTTCCCGATATTCAACCTCAATTTCGGACAAAGCGGTATGACAGGTTGGACACCAGTTAATCATACGTTCGCCTTGATAAATATAACCGTCATTATATAAACGATGGAAAGCTTTATTGACTTCTTCCTTGCAATGGTCTTCCATGGTAAAAGTAAAACGAGACCAATCACAAGACAAACCTAAACGTTTGAACTGATTACAAATAATACCTTGGTAGTGGTCATACCAATTTTGGATACGCTCCATAAATTGTTCCCGAGTTAAGTCTTGTTTAGTTAAACCTTCTTTTTTTAATTCTTCCACAACCTTAGCTTCGGTAGCAATCGCCGCATGGTCTGCCCCTGGTAACATTAAAGCTTCATAACCTTGCATGCGTTTGAAACGCACCAAAGCATCAATAATTGTACAGTTAAAAGCATGACCAATATGCAATTTACTGGTGATATTTGGTGGCGGCATAATTACCGTAAAAGGTTTTTTATCACGGTTGACGTTAGCCCGAAAAACTTGATTATCCAGCCACTTTGCATTGTAATGAGCTTCACACGCCTTGAAGTCGAAATTTTTATCCATTGTAACAGTTTACTATAATCCGTAAAGTTCCGCAACCTGTTCACGAGTAATCAAGACTTCACGTGCTTTACCATTACCGAAATCAGCACCCACAAAACCCGCACGCTCTAATTGATCCATAATACGCCCTGCCCGACCAAAACCAACCGAGAACTTACGTTGAATTTCGGAAATAGACAAGGTACGGCGGACGTTACCATCACGCACAGCGTAGCGTAAGATTGCGACGAATTTCGGGTCTTGTTCACTAACACCACCACCGTCGTCATCAAAGCCCGTCATACTATTATCTGGAATACCGTTCAAAATCAAATCTTCAATTTCACGGTTGTAATCTGGCGGATTCTTTTCTCTTACGTAATTAGTTACACGGTGAATTTCATCATTCGTCATGTAGCAACCTTGAACACGTTCAATACCTTTGGCAGTCATGAACAACATATCACCACGTCCCATCAAAGTTTCTGCACCTACGGTATCCAAAATCGTACGACTATCAAAACCACTTAACACACGGAAAGCAATACGAGTACCAATATTAGCTTTAATTACCCCACCGATGACGTCGACACTTGGTCTTTGTGTCGCCAAAATAATGTGAATACCAGCAGCACGAGCTTTCTGTGCCAAGTTTTGAATACTGTCTTCAACTTCTTTTTTATTACGGGACATCAAGTCCGCCGTTTCATCAACCACCATCACGATATATGGCATCGCTGGAATTTGTCCATTTTTATATGCCGGCAAAGCATGATACAAAGCAATATTATTAACCCGTTGCCCTTGCAATAAATCATAACGATGATCCATTTCACGAATCAACCACTTGAAAGCGTTAACCGCATGCGTTGCGTCGGAAATACATCTTTCCACCAACATGTGTGGTAAACCGTTATACATACCAAGTTCGACCCCACCCTTCATGTCAATTAAGAGCAACTTTAATTCTTCGGGGCTAGATTTGAAAATCAAACTTGTCAAAATGGTATTGATACAAACCGATTTACCCGAGCCAGTAGTACCCGCCACCAATAAGTGTGGCATATCCGCCAAATCGGCAACAATCGGCTCATCGTTAATATTTTTACCAACACAAATTGCCAACGGGCTTTTATGCAATAAGAACTCACGAGAACCAAGCAAATCTTTAATTGAAACCGTACCAATCGTATGATTAGGAACTTCAATCCCAATCGCATTTTTACCTTCGATTGGACTTTCCATACGAGTGTTATTTGTCTTCAAAACAAAGTTCATGTCATCTCGTAGATTTTCGATTTGAGCAACACGTGTTCCTAACTCTGGCACAATTTCAAAACGAGTTACCGCTGGTGCCACGCTAAAACTTTGTACTTTGGCACGCACGTTATATTGTTGAAACAATTCGTTAAGCTTATTTTCTTTCTCACTGGCTTCTGCATTGAACTGGCTTAAATCCATACTTTGGGTTTGAATTAAATCCAAAGTTGGCTTATGATAACGCTTGTTTTTGAAAGTATCCGCAACCGGCTCAGGTGCAGATGTTGGTGTCGTGTTTGAATTATCAAAAGTAAAGGTTGTTTGACTGTTCAAATTTTGAATTGCTGCCGCATTACGACGACGTCCCATTGCTGGATTAGTTTGAATTTCTGAATTATTCACAGGGGCACTCGGCGGTGTCCAATTAGAATTAGCACCTTGCCATTGCATGCCAGTTGGTTGTGCCCAAGTATTAGCCGGAGGAACAGGAGAAACTGGTGGAACTGGTTGGACAGGAGGCACAATTCCATTTGCCAATGGCATAGTTGGTGATGGCATATATGGATAATTAGGCGTACCCATGACCGGCATTTGCGGTACAGTTGGTGTAACAGGTGTTACCGGAGCAACGGGTGTAACTGGTGTCAAAGGAACAGGCGTTGATTGTGGATTTGCCCAAGCACTACTGTCCACAGTTTGCCACGGAATGGCAACACCGTTATTATAAATGTTCAAACCCGCAGGCATTACCCCAGCCCCGGTTGCCGATGCCTGCGTAATTCCCTCTGGTGTCGTTAAATTTTTCAAGGCAACAGGACTATCCGCCTTAACTTTGCTAGTTTCTTTTTTTGGCAAAGCACCAAGTCCTAACAAACTTTTGCTAGCTTCAAATTCACGACGATTTTCCCGCATGAGTTCTTTACTGCTTGCTTGTAATTTTTCGTATAATTCGGCGGTTGTAGTCGCAAAATCACGCAACACGGTTTCTTGCGGTTGTTTTGCTTCCATGGTAATCAAATGCTTTTCGTAGCTTTTGGTAATGACACGGTTAACAACCAAAATTAAACCGACCAAGAAAAACACACTTAACAACAAATAAGCACCGGTTGTGCCAGAAACGACTAACAACAAATACGAAGGCAAGGCGAACAAAACACCACCCGGAGTTAAATTCTTACTAGAAAAACAATAACTTAAATATTCACCCAAGGTAGCACTTTCGCCGTTATTAACAACTGTTTGCGTAAAGCCAACATGCATGGCAGTAAAGAAAGCAAACAGCATAATTAACGCCCCCCATAGATACTGGGCATTAACTTTGATTCTTTTGCCGTTGCGTAAGCAAATACCAAAAACGGCAGTCAAGATAAATACACAATAAACATAAATTCCAGCAACACCATACAAAAAATTGGTAACAAAATCAAACAAACGGAACAAGACCAATAAGGCGAAAATTCCAGACGCCCAAATAATAACGTCCCCCACTGGAAATGGCCGTTTCTCAATTTGTTGCTTAGTGCGATGGATAGTGCCGTCCATTATCTTAAATTATATACAAATTTTTGACTTTCGTAAAATATTATTTACCAACTACGACTGTAATCATATTTTCTACCACTAAATACTTTTTAATGACGGCGTTAAGGTCTGCGACGGTTAAAGCATCAATAATTTTCAATTCATCTTCAAGACTAATGATGCGGTTATGAACGGAAACTACTTCCATCATGCGGTTGTTTACCTTGCTAGTAATTTCACTACCAAACAAGCACTGCATGTGCCATTGATTACGATATTTAGCCAATTCATCTTCACGAACACCATTACGCAACAAATTATCAATTTCTTGCTTAACAACATCAATAACCTTTTGCGTGTTTTGTGGTGTGCACGAGAACACGACCCTTGAACTACCGCCGATGTCGCTAGTTTCTAATTCGGTATGAATCGAATAAACCAAACCAAGTTTTTCTCGCACGTTAATAAACAAGCGACTACTCATATCACCGCCAAACAACAAGTTGAACAAAGATAACGCATAGCGGTCATTGTCGTATTGATTACAAACAGGAAACGCCAAAGCGACATGTTGTTGCTCTGTGTCCTTTTTAACTTGCAGACGTGATGACTCGGGTTTAATTGCTGGGCAATTTTCACGTTGCTTTGGTGTTGCTGGTTGCGTCGTTAAATAAGGCAAAAAGTATTTGTTAACCAAAGCTTCTGCTTGCTCAACCGTAATGTTACCCGCAAAAGCCAGAATAGTATTTGGTGCGATGTAGTGTTTTTTGAGATATTGATAAATATCTTGTGGTTGATACTTTTTAATTGCCGTCGCATTTCCTGCTACGGGGTGTTCGTATTTTGTTCCACGATAAAATACCGTATTCAAACGATCGTACATTACCGAAGTCGGGTTATCTTCGTGCATGGCAATTTCCTGCACAATTACATCGCCTTCTTTATCAAAGTCTTCCGCTTCAAATTTAGTATTAAAGTACATGTCGGCATATAAATCGACACAAGCTTCAATATTTTCGGCAATCGACTTGGTGTAATAACAAGTCGCACTTTCGCTAGTCCACGCATTGTAATAAACACCTAAACGAGAAAACTCATCAATAATTTGTTGTCCTGTACGGTTAGTTGTGCCTTTGAACAACATGTGTTCACAGAAGTGCGATAAACCTTCTTCGGTTTTAGTTTCATCACCACTACCCGCCATTACCATCATATTAAAAGCAATACTTTTGAAATTTTCCATTGGCGTTACAACTAAACGCAAGCCGTTGGGATAAGTTTTAATGATTGTTTCCATAAGAATATGATAGCCAAAATCATAAAATTAGGCAAATCATAATATCTATAAAGAGATGCCAAACAAAAAAATTGTCATTACGAATAGTATTATCTGTTGCGTGCTACTTGTTTTAGGTTTCCTTGTTAGCACAATCAACGTCAATCAAACTTATCTAACGGTTTCGTCCCCGCTTTCCAATGGCGACCGAGAAAGCAAACAAATCGGCTTAATGTTTATCATCGACGAAAACGAATTAGCCAACAATCTCCCGAACATTTTAACCACTCTCGACAAAGCAAAATTCAATGCGACCTTTTTCTTCACAGGAACCACCGCCATCAACAACCTGGAACTGCTCGAAAATCTAGCTCAACAACACGAGTTAGGTAATTACGGCTTCTCAAATACCAAACTAAATATCGCCGACAAAAATTTAATCACCGACGAAATTCGTTTAGCCGACGCACTCATTAACTCACTCACACAAACACAGATGAAAGTTTTTACACCACCGCACGGAGCATTCAACAAGCACACACTCGCCATGGCAGACAATTTAGGTTACACCACTGTACTACCCACGAACCGAGATGTTGTCATTGATTGGCAAACCGCAGATAGCAACTTAGTCTTATCTTACGCTACCTACCAAATACAAAGTGGCGACATTATAGCATTAAAGCCAACTATCGCCACCATGCAATGTTTTGCACAAATTATTACGAATTATACCAGTAACGGACTAAAAGTTACTTCGCTGGAACGTCTGTTTCAGTTGACGGAGTAACAATACGTTGTAAATCAACACGTCCTTTTTCGTCAATCTTGATAACTTTAACTTTGATTTTTTCGCCAACCTTAACGACGTCTTCCACTTTGTTGACACGTTCCTTTGCTAATTTAGAAATATGAACCATACCTTCCAAAGCTTCGGTTAGTTTTACGAAACAACCAAAGTCCAAAATCCGCACAACTGTTCCT
The DNA here is from genome assembly GCA_017623705.1 of Clostridia bacterium. GTDB lineage: Bacteria > Bacillota > Clostridia > Christensenellales > UBA1242 > RGIG8050. The sequence goes on from JAGAOQ010000014.1 coordinate 46,097, forward strand.
TCAAAAATTTGACCAACTTCTGGTTCTAAAACAATATCCGCAATAATCGCTTTGGCTTTTTCAACCATTGATGATTCAGCCCCACCAATGAATACCTTACCATCGTCTTCAATATCAATTTTGACACCAGTTTGGTCGATAATTTTGTTAATAACCTTACCACCACTACCGATAACATCTTTAATCTTTTCAGGGTTAATTTTGAAAGTTACTACCTTTGGTGCGTATTTAGAAATTTCTTTCGCTGGAACTTTAATTTCAGCGTTCATGATTTTCAAGATTTTCATACGACCTTCACGAGCTTGTGCCAAAGCAGTTGTGATAATTTCTTTATCAATACCCGCAATTTTAATATCCATTTGAATTGCAGTAATGCCCTTTTCTGTACCAGCAACCTTGAAGTCCATATCGCCGTAGAAATCTTCAACGCCTTGAATATCGGTCAGTACGGCAACTTTACGACTGTTCTTATCTTTAATCAAGCCCATTGCGATACCAGCAACTGCGGACTTAATTGGTACACCTGCGTTCATCAAAGACATTGAGCTACCACAAACCGAAGCCATTGATGAACTACCGTTACTGGAAAGCACTTCACTTACTGTACGGATTGCGTATGGGAATTCTTCTTCACTTGGCAAAACTGGAACTAACGCACGTTCTGCCAAAGCTCCGTGTCCAATTTCACGACGCCCAGGAGCACGTAATTGACGAGCTTCACCCGTCGCATAAGGTGGCATATTGTATTGATGCATGTAGCGTTTTGCTTCTTCATCGTCAATACCGTCCAACTTTTGAGCATCACTCAACATACCCAAAGTACAAACGTTTAAGACTTGTGTATTACCACGAGTGAACACAGCTGAACCATGAGTGCGTGGCAATAAACCAGTCGAAACCCAAATTGGACGAATGTCTTTCGTACCACGTCCATCTGGACGAATACCTTGATTAAGGATTTTTTCACGAACAACTTCTTTTTTGATTTTGTTCATGACAGCAATAATATCCGCTTTGTTATCGTCCCAAATATCAGCAAATTGGTCAGCAACAATCGTTTCAACTTTATCTTCTTCCACACGACGTTTAATTGTGTCAGTTTCTTTCAAAGCTGTTTCAATAAAACTGGTCGCAAAAGAACGAACCTGTTCTTCTAATTTAGCATCAATCGTATGTAAAGCAACTTTACGTTTTTCTTTACCAACTTTTTTGGCAATACCAACTTGGAATTCACACAAGTTTTTAATTTCTTCGTGAGCAAACATAATTGCATCAATCATATCCGCTTCACTAACTTCGTTAGCACCAGCTTCCACCATTAACACAGCTTCGCTAGTACCACTAACGGTCAAGTGCAAATCACTTTGACTTTGTTCTAACGCTGTTGGATTGCAAATAAACTTACCATTAACACGAGCCACTTGCACCGCACCAGTTGGTCCGTTCCACGGAATATCACTAATTGTCAAAGCTACCGATGAAGCCAACATACCCAAAGGTTCAGGAGCAACATCAGGGTCAACCGATAAAGTTGTAACCACTACTGCTACGTCGTTGTGTAAATTCTTATCAAACAAAGGACGCAAAGGGCGATCGATTAAGCGACTTGTCAAGATTGCCTTGTCGCCACCACGCCCTTCACGCCTTGTAAATCCGCCAGGAATTTTACCAACTGAATATAATTTTTCTTGGAAATCAACACCTAATGGGAAAAAGTCAATTCCATCACGTGGTTGATCCGCCATCGTTACATTTGCCATAATGACAGTTTCGCCACAGCTAACCAAACACGTTCCATGAGCTAACCCACAAAGTGCACCTGTTTCCACTGTTACCGTACGATTACCAATCGTCGTCGTCCATTTTTTATTTTCCATAAATGGAATTATATCATAAGTTCATAACTTGTGCAATTTGTTATTCGCTTTCCTTTGTTTCGTCTTTGTGCTTACTGCAATGCACGAAACAAAAAACGTGCATGATAACTGCCCAAAGTTTACGAAAAAAGTTAATTACACATGCTTTCATTCAAGATTACCCCTTTTTACCATAAGCTACAATCGCCGACAAATCCGACACCGCAACATCACTACCACTCGTGTTGGAAAGTGTAAGTGCTAACTTGAACTGATCACCATTGAGGTTAATTTTAATTTTCTGCACATTATCACTCGCCCGAATTAAAACGTTGCGTTGCGTACGATTCGACAAGACTGTCAAAACCAAATCCACATTAGTTTTCAAAAAAACTTCACGTAAAGTTTGCGTATTCGTAGCGTAACCCAAACTAAACCAATCACTTTCCCAACGACAATTATTTGTACCAACTAAGTTTGCTTTCAAGACATCACTATCATCGGATAAATGTTCCAAAACAAAATTACGGTTAATGGTAAACAAACCATTTTCGCAAATTGCTAACAGCTTACCACGATAGTAGCGAATATCCCAACATAGCCCATAATCAGCGGGAATAAAAACTGCACTTTCCAAAAAAGAGCCGTTCGCCCATTCCCCCATCAAGTCAACCGAATAAGTGATACGATCACGGTTAACCCCCAGCATAAACAAACGGTCATTAACTACCGCAATTTGCTTGGGAAAAACTAATTGGTCCAGAATGGTAAATTTTTGTTCATACTTATTGGCATAATACAAACCTTCTTGATTTGAAGCAAAAATATATAAACTCCATTGAACGGCATGATCATACCCATAAGTTGGTTGTGGTTCCAGCAAAGATAATTGCTTAGTCCCTTTTAATCCTTCTAAATAACTTGTGTAAATTGTGTTTTTCTTTTTAGTAACAACCACGGGCAAGGCGAAGTTGTCTAAGTTAAAACGTACACTGCGATAGTTAGTGAATCGGCAAGATTCTGGATTTACCATGCTGTGCCTTAAACAAACCTGCGTTGTATTTTTCTTGCCATACTTTCCATTCGTTAAACATACCAGCGACAAAAGCGTACTCCGATGAAATACCATAAACAACTGTGGCATTATCTAAACCGTAATCTTCCACCATAATGTTAGTATTGTTCGAGATTGCCCAAACCCCTGTTAGAGTATTCAACACTAAACGAGCACAGGCGAACAGTTGTTGATAATTATCGTCGTTAGCCGTATCTTCCCAGTTGATGGTTAAGCCAAGAATTTCATTGGCACTACTAATTAAATCTTTCAAAATCATATTTTACATAATCCTTTATTTGGGCTTTCATTGCCTGAATTTTTTTGGCTTGTGCTTGGAAAATTGATGCGTTAGCTTCGTCAATTTCCCGTTCAATGTCATCAGCATTTTCACGGCGAGTACGTTGTGTATATTGCAACGTGCGTACATCGAGTTCATCGAACGGGACGACGAAAGCAAATTTACCATGCCAAAATACTTCAAAGCGATTTAATTGTTCGTTCCAAAAAATTTCATAGAACGGATCAATTTGCAATATGCGTTCAGCAATATGAAATAAGTCATGATAAATTTTTTGCATACAAATTTACTCCTTTACTCTGCTTTCCATTTCAAAGCCGAGTAACCACTACAACGACCTTGCAAGAACGGTTTGTCGCAAATTAAGTCTGCGTATTTAACCAAAGTTGCCATATAAGTAGCTTTACCAGGTAATTGTTTCAAGATGCTACCATCTTCATTTGACAACCAAGTCCAATCGCAAAGTTGGTGCATTGCAAATGACTTACTATTCAAAGCATACAAGTTACCAGCTTTACATTTTACATCGCTGTAAAGTGGGATACCGTTAAAGGTGAAACCACGGAAACCGCCCGCCAACTCAGTTGTCGCAATGTTTGAACGAGTACTTTTCAACGATTCAAAAATTGACTTTTTAACACGTGGGTGCGTCAAAATAATATCCGCAGGCATACTTTGGCAATGTTCTTCGTAAAGATCCAAGAACTCTAATACCGCTTCTTCATCTAAGACTTTAAGTTCGTCACTGTTTTCACGGAAATTACATGGAGCAATTTCAGGATAATCAGAGATATTAACGCCATAAATCTTTTGGAAGAAAATACTATCAATACCATTCATGCTGGTTTTATCGTCGTTGTAATTGTAGATGTAAAGACGATCAGCTTTGGTTTCCATTAAGTCATCACTTAATGTAATTACTTCGGCATCAACGTTTACTTCGGTAACGGTATTATCACAATCAATATCCGTAACATAAGCATCGCTGTTGGTTAAAATTGTTAATTCCATACCAACCTTGAAGTTGTTAATGTATTTACCAACTTTAAGCATGCGACGAGAATCCATGACAAAATCATTACCACCGATTACAGCTAACAAGGTTCTACCATTACCATACAACATGTTAGTTAAATTGTTTTGAGCTGCGGAAACCAAATTTTGCATTTCACCGCCTAATAAAGAAGCAAAAGCATTTGGATCTAATGAAGCTGCTTTTAATGCCTTATCACTAATTTGGAAAGTACCATATAAGTTTTTCAAAGGCACAGATAATTCCACAGATTTTTGATTATCGCCAGTAGGCAAATCACCTGTTTCAGTTCCAGCACCAACCGCCGCTTGACCACAACGCACACTAACTTTGGCGTTTTTACCGCTGGCAATACGAGTATTTTCTTCGACCATAGTTAAGAATGGATTTGTTTTTTTGTTAATGTCATTGATGACAGTATCTAAATAAATATTTTTTAATGCGTTTTCCGCTGTTGAGATTGTAATCATTATTTAAGAACTCCTTTTTTGAAATATTCACAAACCAACCGATCAGCTTGAACTAATGTCGTTGGTTTCTTTTCTTTCGCAAAGTCAAAGGCAGATGAAGAACTGGTTAACACCGTCGGTACCTCAACGCTGTTATGCTTTAATAAATACTCCCGAATTATATCCTCCCGGCTGGGCATGGAGTTTATTTTTTGTTCCAGTTCTTTATACGCCTGTGCCTTTTTGGTGAATGCACTTTGCAATTCACTATAAGACTTTTGGAGTGCCTTAATATCCACAGTGGGTTGTATCTCGGCTTGTTCCAAAGTTACTGGCGACGTTTTTTCGTCCACTTCCTTAGTTGTAACTTCATTTTGATTTTCCATCTTCAACTCCTAAAATTGCTAAAATTTTTTGTCCAACTTGTTCGTAAACATCTTCAATACTTTGAATCGGGCGACGTAGTTGACGTTTAGCCAATGAATTGTAAATATTCAATGTTCCCTCGCCGACCGACGCACGACTCGCCAAACTGGTTAATAAATCACCACCACAACTAATCGTGTTAAATTCCGCCAACAAGCGATCTTCTTCTTTGGTTAATTCGTCAGGAATAACCCCTGCTTCCATGAATTTTGGTTCTCGATATCCTTGTTGATAGACAATCACTTTACCAGGACATAAACCGTCCACTTCCAAGCTGTCAATATCCACACTGCCATCTTCCACCGCCACCACACCACAAGCCATACGACTCATAAATTCGGCACGACGGTTTTTAATGGCATTGTAGGCACGTTGCACTGGAATTACACGATCGACAACCGACTTACCAAAAAACTGTCCCGCAACTAATTCACTGGTACCACGGACAAACGGGAAAGCATACGGTAATGGACCATCGTAAATCAACTTTTGATCACGGATAATCGTCAAGCGTTCACGTGTCCATTTTTCAATAACTAATTGATCATCAACGTGCTTGGCATGGATAATTGAACCGATTTCCGCTAAATTAGAAACATCTAAACGATCAGGATAAATTTCAAAAGGCGAACAGACAGTAACAATCGGCTGGTTATCTTGTTTACTAACTTTGTAGAAAACCGAACCCGTAACCTCTTGCCAAAAGTTACCTTCTTCAATTAAGCGTTTGAAACGGATTTTATCAAAAACGCTTTGCACTAATTCATCTTGAACAACGGGATCAACTTCGGCTAAAATTGCTAAACGGTTTTCAACCAAAGGACCAATGTGGTTAAAGCTTTCCGTCGATTGCCAGTAATACTGCTTGTAATAATCAACGTGTTGATCACCATTGTAAAAATTCAAATTGTTTTTCCATTTGTTTTCTAAATCAAGACGTGCTTCTTTCCGTGCTTCGTAATCGTTTATGATTGCATCAATGATTTGTTTTTTACTTTGCTTGCTTTGCATTTTCCCTCCACGCCAGTATTAAATCACAACTTTTTCGACATAAAACGTTTTCCTGCCAACTTTTTGATTAAATCTTTTTTTCCCTGTCCCAGCGTGTTCAAACCAACTACCTGCTCATGACTAACCCTTCGCCAATCCATCACGACATAACGTAAAGCATCAATCGTATGGTCATTGACTTTTTGCGGTTGTTCACCATCACCCCAATAATAGCCCCGCAACTCACTAATCAAATGCACACAGTTTTTGAAAACATACAAACTACGTTTTTGATTGGCATCACAAAAACAAGTCTTCATTTCCAATAATCCTTGTGCCAAATTTTTGTTAACATTTGCATCGACCGCTAAACCATGGTTACGGTACTGCATTGCCGTCGAAACTTCACACGCCGAAGTTTTTTGATTTGCAGCACTGTCAATGAGAATCCGTACTTGTTTCAAGTCCCAGCCCAATTCACTGGTCCGCTGTAAAATAGCTTGACTATGGTCCGCAACCGTCAACCCCGCAACTTCATAATCACTCACCACGTAAAGATTTTCACCGACTGCCACCACCCAGACAACACCCGTCGGGTTACGGTAACCAGGGTCAATCGCTAAATAATATCCGTCAGCTTGTTCAATCAATTTTGGTTCAAGAATATTCGCCTCGGTAAAGTTACCAAAAACTAAACCTTCGGCTGCTACAAAATGCCCATGCTGGCGACTTTCCAAAACATCTGGCGATAAGTTGGCGATTAGGAACTGTTTTTCTTCCTGCGACAAATACGGGTTATCGTCCCAACTCATCCAAAAACAAGCTAACTCCGGTAAACGTTCCTGCCGTAAATAAATACGGTTATACACCCAACTGCGACCTTTTAACGGCGTCATCGTTACCCAATGCACCCCGCCCCGATCTAACAGTCGTAACAAACATTCATCATAAATGTCTTCGGGTGGTTCTTCGTCAAACCAGACATAGTCCAATGAAACGCCTTGAAAACGCTCACGTCCCTGTTCGCAATTACGAAAACCAATTTTACTAACCGTGCCAAAAACATTCCGTACTAAAATAAAATCAATCACACCATGAGCTGGCGTAAAAGAACTCCCCGAAACCATCACCGTTTTCACAATCCATTCGGGCGGTAAGTATTGTAAAATTTTTGCTTGGGCGACATCTCTTTGCACTTGCCGAGTTAAACTCACCACCCAACCATCACATGCGTGATCAATTTTTATAAACGGGTGCAAGCCCGTTGCATACCAAATAGTTTCCATTGCTCCACAAACACTTTTTCCCGTACGATTACCACCAAACACAAACCGACTTTTCGCCAACGATTGATGGAATGCTAACTGCTTGCGATGTTGCCGAGGCACACTGGAAGTTTTTTGCTGTTCATTTTTTACCACAGACCGTACTTGCGGTTGCACCGATAAATTAGGCCAATCGTTATAATGTAGCAAAGGTGCATCTGCCGACAAATTTTTTAGATCAATGACATCATTTTCCATAATTCTCCCTACCATAAACATTATCTTATCAGCATGTATCCACTGTACTTTTACATTTGTTTAATCGCTTCGGTTGCCAGTGTAGTCATTTTAATTTTACTTGCGGTCTTTCCAATTAACATTCCGTTCGTACCGAAAACGCCCAAAGCCAAGCACACACTGGTTAGTCAACGTAAGGCACGTAGTCCAACACCCCGTCCACAAGTGGTTAGTTACTGGGATCCATTAAACGATGACAACGAAAACTTATAAACCTTAACACACAAAAAAGCAGTTACCACAAGTAACTGCCACCAAAAATGATTTTGTTTTTTAGCGGAAATCTTTGAACGATGGTTGCCGAACAATTTGTTGAGCAACCTCTAAGGCGTGTTTTTCAATGCGTGAAATGTAGCTACGACTAATGTTTAATTGTTTTGCAACTTCCCTTTGCGGTAAAGCAATGTGGTCCTGCAAACCGTACCGTAAAGTAATGATTTTGAACTCACGATCGGTTAAGTGTTTTTTTAACTCACTAACTAACTTTTGCATTAAGTTGCGGTGAATAGCTAAATCAATATCGGATTGCTCACGGTCTTCGGTGATAATATCCACCAGCGAGATTTCATTGCCATCATGATCATCGCCCAAACTTTCATTCAAAGAACCAACTTGTTGATGTTTTTTGGATACACGCAGGAACATCAAAACTTCATTTTCAATACACCGTGAAGCGTAAGTCGAAATCTGTGTGCCTTTGTCAGCTTTGAACGAATTGATTGCTTTAATCAAACCAATCGTACCGCAAGAAATTAAATCATCAGCTTCCGCTGCCCCGTTGTACTTTTTAACAACGTGAGCTACTAAACGCAAGTTATGACGAATTAAAATATCTTTTGCTTGCAAATCACCCTGCCAAAATTTTTGAAAATACACTAATTCATCTTTTTTGGAAAGCGGTTTCGGGAACGAGTTGCGGTCATTAACTAAACCCGAAAAGAAAAGTACTTTGCTTAAAAAAGTGATGAAATTTTCAAAAATCATACCACACTCTATATGCAACAGGCATGAAAAGTGTGCTTACAATAAGATACAAATAATGCCACCCTTACCGTTGTTAACCACCTTACCAATGGTACGTTTCATTTGCTTCATTGCATTTGCAGGCATGTTCGCTATTTTAGCCCCAACGCCTTCTTGCATGATTTCATCTAATGATTTGCCAAAGATTGGTGTCTGCCAAACTGCTTCTTTGTTTGTTTGGTATTCACGTTCCAAAAACTCTAACATTTCTTTGGATTGTTCTTGCGTGCCAATCGTCGGTGTAACTTCACTGCCGACATCGACTTTAATAATGTGCAAGCTCGGTGCAGTTGCACGTAATTTCAAACCGTAATTGCGACCATGTTTGTACAACCGTGGCGTATCTAATTTGTAACTATCCAAGGTTGGGACAACTACGCCGTAACCTTTGGTTTCGGCATCATCAATCGCACTTTTTAATTTATCGTATTCTTTGGCTTTACCAGCAGCTTGTTGAATGTAAGCCATTAAGTGTTGTTCATTTTGGATATTCAAACCGCTTTCCTGCGAAATTAGTTTGAAATACAAATCATTTTTTGGCACTAGATTATAAACAATCGTTCCCGTCGCCACATCAATTTCGCTGGTTTCCACCGCATTGAAGTATGGACTATCCGCACAGATTGTGGCAGGATTATTATCGGCAACACGTCGCACAGATTTTGTATATCGACGTAAACGTTCCACAGCATCGACTATTACAGCATGGTTAGCTGGCATGACTTGCAACCATTGTGGCATATTGACTTTGAAACCAGTAACTGGGAAATCCGCCAAAACACCATCAAAGATTTGCGAAATTTCGTTAGTCCCCATGTTAGCTAAATCAATTCCTAAAACTTGAACGTTAAACTTTTCACGGATTTCATCACAAACTTTACGGCAGTTTTCACTTTGCGGGTCTTTACTGTTAACAACAACGACAAAAGGTTTACCATATTGTTTTAGTTCAAAAATAACTTTGGCTTCGGCAGTAACATAATTCTCACGAGCTAAATCAGTAATCGTACCATCAGTCGTTACAACGACAGCGATTGTACTGTGGTCGACAATAACTTTACGTGTCCCAATTTCTGCCGCTTGATCAAACGGCATCTCTACATCACTCCAAGGTGTTTTGACATTACGGATACGTCCACCGTCTTCTAAGCCACTGACGCCATCAACCATATACCCGACACAATCAATCAGGCGTACTCGCATATTCGCATCGCCAACTTTAATTTTGACTGCCCGACTAGGCACAAACTTTGGTTGCGTAGTCATAACCGCTGTTCCATCAGCCGACTGTGGCAATTCATCGATAACACGTTGCTGTTCGTAACTGTTCTCGATATTGGGAATTGCTAACTGTTGCATAAACTTTGTGATAAAAGTTGATTTACCACAACGCACTGGCCCGACTACCCCTAAATAGATGTCGCCATTGGTGCGAGTTGCAATGTTTTCAAAAACCTGATTATTCATAATCATGATTATGAATAACGCAACAAGGTTATAACTTAAATTTTAGATTTTTTATTTTTCAACCGCATCAGTAGTTGCAGCTGGTTGATTTTTCTTCAAAATGAATTTATTCTCTTTGCCTGTAAACAAACGGACAAGATTTTTACGATGCGAAAATAAAATTATTGCCACACAAACGCAATACATCACAATAACAGGAATCGTTAAAGGAGCTTCCAACCACAACGATAAACCCGCCCAAGTAATAACGCCCAAAATCGTTGATAAAGACATAATGCGAGTAATTGCTAACAAAGGAATGTAGATTGCGGCAACAACTAACATCACTAATGGATTCAAGAAAAAGGATAACCCAATCCAAGTCGCCAAACCTTTTCCACCCTTAAAGCCATACCAAACAGGGAAAATTGAACCAAAAATAGCACTCAACCCCATCGCCAAAATTACGATGTAATGACTTTCATGATAGTACGTAAAAGCCCCCGTGTAGTAACTCACGAACAGATAACCGATTAACGAAACACCAACGCACTTCAAACATTCTAAAACGGTTACCAATAAGAACCACTTAAAACCCATTGCCCGCCCAACGTTAGTTGCACCAGCATTACCCGAACCGACTTTGGATAAATCAACATGACGAATCTTAGTAACCGTCTTCGCAACATTGAAGCCACCGATTAAATAAGCGACTGGACAAAGTAGAAATAACCACCAAAACATTACTCTTTCTCCCGATTTCTTAAAAGCAGTCTAACAGGCGTCCCGGAAAAGTCAACCGATTTACGTAAAGTATTTTCCAAATAACGCAAGTAAGATTTTTCCACAATATTTTTATTATTAACAAACAAAGCAAAAGTCGGTGGTGCGACAGTAATTTGAGTTGCATACAAAAACTTAGGACGCTTACCTGCTCTAAATGGCGGTGGCGTCATTGCCACAGCATCTAGAATCAAATCGTTCAACTGTCCCGTTGTAATGCGTTTTTCTGTATTTGCTAAAACACGTTCCACCGTCGCCATAACTTCACCCAAACGTTGCCCCGTCAAAGCCGAAATATAAATCGGCTGAAAGTACGGCATAAAAGCCAAATCCGCTGCCAATTTTTTATCAAACTCTAATTGAGTATAACTATCCTTAACAACTAAGTCCCATTTGTTAATAACAATTACCGACGGACGACCGGCTTCGTGAATGTACCCTGCCAAGCGTACGTCCTGCTCCGTCAATCCCTGTGTTGCATCAACAACTAACAAGACGACATCACTATTTTTGATACTATGAATCGCACGCAAGACACTGTAATACTCCACAGTTTCAACTTCAACGCTACGCTTGCGACGAATACCAGCAGTATCAGTCAAAATGTACGGCTTACCGCAATAGTTAAATGGGCTATCCACTGCATCACGTGTTGTCCCCGCAACATCACTCACCATGACCCGCTTTTCGCCGAGCAAGGCATTAACCAACGAACTTTTCCCAGCATTAGGACGACCAATAATTGCAATCCGTTTTACGTCCTTTGGCGGTTGTGAACGTAATAAATTTTTCAAACGTAATTTTTGCACGACTGAATCCAATAAATCACCAAGTCCCGTTTTTTGTGCACAGGATACCGGTAGCGGATCGCCAATTCCTAAACGATAAAATTCCGCCAAGGTTGTATCTCGCAACTGTTGGTTATCCAACTTGTTTACGCAAAGAACAATCGGTTTACCAAAAGTACGCAATAACTTAACCACCTTCATGTCGTCAGTGGTAACACCAACCATACCGTCGACAACAAAAATTACCACGTCAGCAATACCAACCGCAATCTCGACTTGTTCCTTAATGTGTGCATTGAAAGCACCTTCCTCAAAAGAAACACCACCAGTATCAACTAACGAGAAATTATTACCCACCCACTCGCAATCCGCATAAATGCGATCACGAGTTACACCAGGCATATCATCAACAATACTTTGACCGTTTTCGGAAATCGTATTGAACAATGTCGACTTACCGACGTTAGGACGTCCAACCAAAGCTACCACAGGAGTTTTAGCCAACTTGCACCACCTTTAAGCCCGCATGACGAGCAATAGCATCACTGTGTTGGTCGGGATAACCATGCTTATAATAAACCGCATCAACACCAATGACTGCCAAATTTTTCATACAAATAATACACGGACGATGCGTACAGTAAACGGTTGCCCCTTTCAACGCAATCCCATCACGTGCAGCTTCACAAACGCAACGAGTTTCGGCACAAACTGCGTTACAAAACCCCGCCGACGTTCCGCTCGGGATATGGTGAATTTCTCGCAAGCAACCACCAATTTCGGCACATTGCTCTGCCCCTTCCACTTGTCCATTAACTGCGGAGACCAAAACTTTACCATCACGTACCATCACGCAACCCACATGATTACGTCCACAACGTGAAGTCTTTGCTAATTCTTCCGCCATTTGCATATAGTCCATGATTTAGAGTATAGACGAAAATTGGGTGGCAGTAAAACGATTGTTCACAAACTTTCCGTGTTATGTTACGGCAAGGAGAGAAGAAAATGAAAATTAAACCATTGTTTGATCGAGTACTTTGTAAACCGATCATTGAACACACCAGCGAAGGCGGTATTTACATACCAACCACAAATGCAGAACGCCACCAAATCATGACGGTGGTAGAAGTCGGGACAGCATCACCTGTGTCAATTAACGACAAAATTATCATCAACAAATATGCCGGGGCAGAAATTTCGGCTAACAACGAAAAACTATACCTAGTCCAAAACTTTGATATTATCGGGGTGATTTATGAATAAAGCACAAAAAGCATTATACCGTGGCGTTAACAAACTCAACGACATTGTTAAAATCACAATCGGGCCAAACGGCAGAAATGTAATTATCGACCGTAAAAACAGCAGTCCGTTAATCACAAACGACGGCGTAACGATTGCCAAAGAAGTAATACTCCCCAACCATGACGAAAATCTAGGTGCGGAAGTCATTAAACAAGCCAGCTTAAAAACCAATACCGAAGCTGGCGACGGAACGACTTCGGCAATCGTTTTAGCTACCGCAATTACCAATCACGCACGCCGTGCCATTAGCCGTGGACACCAACCAATCAAAGTCAAAGATGCTTTGTTCAACGCAGCACGCAAAGCGTTAGATTTACTACCCCAACATGTCCGCCAAATTCACAAATTTACAGACTTACGGCGTGTAGCTATCAACAGTTGTGCTAACGAAGAAGACGGCACAATGGTTGCCAAAGCTTTATCCAAAGTCGGTGCGGACGGCTTAATTTCCTTAGAAATGAACCAAACTGGGACAACCGAACTAACTTTTGCCAACGGCGTAAAATTACAAGCAACGATTACTTCGCCTTACTTACAGACCAAAAATCTACACGACGCCAAAGTGTTGGTTACCGACGGAACAATCAAATCAATCCAAGAAATTCTACCGATTTTGGAAAATGCAATTAAGACTAACAGTCCCTTGCTGATTGTCGCCGATGACTATACTAACGAAGTAGTTAACGCTTTGGTTTTGAACCGTGCCAAAGCTGGCTTGCAAGTTGTTGCCGTCCGTTCAACCGCAACAACCGATTGTGCGGTAATCACGAATGCAACTTTAATTTCACCACAAAATGATTTAACACTACCGCAAGCAACAGCAATACACTTAGGACATGCCAGCCAAATCATCTTTGACGGCGAGTACATGACAATTTTGAGCGATGAAAAAAGTGATGCTTTTGAAAATCATATTGAAAGACTAAGAAACGAACTGAAACAAACCACAGATGATTATCGTCGTACTCGGTTGAAAGAACGGATTGCCAACCTAACCACCACTGCTGGTTTAATTAGTGTTGGTTGTCCGACCGAAGCCGCAACAATGGAAAAACGGTTACGCATTGAAGATGCTGTCGCCGCAACCAGTAATGCCATGCGAGAAGGTGTCGTAATCGGTGGTGGCATAACCTACCTAAAAATTGCGAAAGAATTAAACCGCAATGACATTGGCGAGCGTATTCTCAAACAAGCTTTACCCGCCATCTATCGCCAAATTAACCGCAACTATCGTTTTGACCCCGCAACTTGCAACGTAATCGACGCCGCAACTGTGATTAAAAGTGTCATTAAAAATGCAACATCGGCAGCTGCCATTTTAATTACTACCGGCACAATTATTTAGAACGTGATTTGAAAATCATACCGACAACTAAACCCGAAACAATCGCAACGGCAATACCTGCCGACATCGCAGTTAGTCCACCCGTAAAAATACCAAGAAAACCATACTTGTCAATGTTTTCAAAAGTACCTTTTACTAACCCTGCTCCGAAACCAGTAATCGGGGTACTAACACCTGCACCAGCAAATTCCTTTAATGGTTCAAAGACTGTACAGACCTGCAACAAAGCACCCAAGACAACAAAGGAAACCAAAATTCTAGCAGGTGTCCAATTCGTTTTCAAAATCAATATTTGCCCCAAAACACAGATGAAACCACCAACTAAAAATGCCCAAAGAAAATTCATTCTGTTACCTCCTCAATCACTACGGCATTTGCAATCCCAGGAATCGACTCACCTTGAAAACAAGTTGTCGGGGATAATAATGCTCCTGTCGCCATAAATAAGACTTTATGGTATTCGCCTTGCTGAAACTTGTCCAAGATAAACCCATTCAAAGTAACCGCACTGCAACCACAACCAGAACCACCCATGTCGACTTTTTGTTCGCCGTAGTAAATTAACTTACCGCAGTCGTAATAATTTTCGCCCAGCGGATAACCTTTCTCTTTCATTAAATCTCGCAAAGCTTCTTCGCCAATCTGTCCCAAGTCCCCAGAAAAGATAGCGTCGTAATCCCCAGGTTGCGTGTTAGTGTTTTTGAAATGTCGTTCCAAAGTATCCGCTGCGGCAGGTGCCATACACGCACCCATATTGTTAACATCTTTTATGCCATAATCAACTACCCGTCCAATCGTCGCACAAGTTACACCAATCGATGAAGTCTTTGCACTCGATAACACAGTCGCACCCGCCCCAGTTACTGTCCACTGCGACGTAGGTGGTCTTTGGTTACCGAACTCTAATGGTGTGCGATATTGACGTTCGGCAGTCGCAAAATGCGAACCCGCCGCCGCCACAGTTGTTTGCACTAAGCCAGCATCAACATAAGTGGCAGCGTTAATGATGGACAATGCCATTGTTGAACAAGCTCCGTAAATTCCCACATAGGGCAACCCAATATCACGCATGGCAAACGAAGATGAAACAATTTGATTCAATAAATCACCAGCAAAAACAATGTCGGGTTGAACACCCGCCGATTGAATTGCACCTTGAATGGCGGTAACGAAAAATTTTCTTTCCGCCATTTCGTGTGTCTTTTCGCCAAAGTATTCATCGGTTACAATGCGTGAAAAAGTTTCACGCAACGGACCTTGACTTTCCTTTTTCCCTGCCACAGAATACCAACCGATAATTCTCGGCTTTTGCTTAAAAATAATTGTACTCATAAAAACAACCCCACAATAAAATATCCCAAGCCACACAACATCGCTACGGCAACGCCAACAACAATTACTGGTCCAGCAATCTTAAACATATTGGCACACGTTCCAAAGATAATACCTTCCTTGCGGAATTCCATTGCGGCACTGGTAATGCTGTTTGAGAAACCAGTAATCGGGACAATCGAACCGCCACCAGCAAAATAGCCAATTTTATCGTAAACCCCAATCCCCGTTAAAATTGAAGCAATTAAAATCAAAGTACATGAAACCAGCGAACCAATTTGCGTTTGGTCATAAGCTGGCAACCACAGCTGATACAAAGCACCTAACCCCTCACCTACCAAACAAATTAAACCACCAACCAAAAACGCACGTAGCAAGGAACTCCAAACTTTACTTTTTGGCGAAATTTTTTTAATGTACTGTGCATATTGCTGTTCGTCCATAGACCAATTATTGCCAAAATCAAGTAAACAATACGATGGGTTCGCCTTTTTTTACCACGGTATCAACAACAGGAAACGAGCCAGTTACCACATCGCCATCACCCGCCACTTCAACGAAGAAGCCCGCCTTTTGTAATAAATTTACTGCCGCTTCGACGGTAGAGTTGACAACCGCTGGCACACTAATCATAATTGTCCCCGTCCCGTTATCATAAGCCGAATTAAAAGGAAATTTTTGGTATTCGGTGATTTGCCGAAAGATTTCCCCAACGTAAGGTGCAGCAACAATACTGCCATAATAAACGCCCGTACTTGGTTCATCAACGTACAAATAACACGCATACCGAGGTTGACTGTCAACTGACAAATACCCCAAGAAGGAAGATACATATTTACCCGCAGCAATATGTCCATCGGCATACTTTTGTGCTGTCCCCGTCTTACCACCAATTTGGTAACCAGCAACTGCCGCTTTCTTACCACTGCCTTGATTCACAACACCGTACAGTAGTTGACTTAACGTCGCACTGGTTGCCGACGAAACCACACGTTGTTTTTGATTAGAACCCATTGGCGTAGCACCAATCTGTTTCACGTAACGAGGTGTCCGCAAAATACCGTCGCCAACCAAAGCACTTACGGTTGCGATAAATTGAATTGGCGAAACAGCAATTGCTTGCCCGAAACCAATCCGAGCTAAATCGACATCTCGCACACTTTTTTTACTTAACAATAACCCCGACGGTTCACCATAAAAATCAACCCCAGACTTTTTACCAATCCCAAACTTTTCTAAATAATGATAGTAACGCTCTACCCCCAAACGTAAAGCTAAATCCATAAACACACAGTTACACGAATTGTTAACACCTTCCGCCAAAGTTTGCGTGCCATGACCTTTGGTCTTCCAGCATTTAATCCGTTCACCAGCAATCGTACGACTTCCACTGCACCCGAATTTATCATCTAAGCTGACAACCCCTTCTTCCAAAGCTGCCGCCAGTGTAATAATCTTGAAAGTTGAACCAGGTTCCAGCACGTTAATCATCGGCGAATTTTTAATTTGAGCCAACAAAGTTGCGACGTCATCACGTGGTTGTTCATTCAAATCATAATACGGAGCACTGGCAGATGCAACCACACCACCGTCAACAATATCATAAACAACGGCGGCAACACTTTTTGCTTGATGTTCCAAATAAGCACGGGCAATTACATTTTGGACAATGTTTTGGATTCCCGCATCTAAGTTCAACTGTAAATCTTGTCCCGCCACCGACGGTACATAATACTCAACTCCATCTTTAATTTTAATTCCCCGTAAATCACTTTGCGTAGCAATCCGTCCATCAATACCACGCAACGCATCGTCATAGTAAGCTTCTAATCCTTCTTGCCCGTGATTATCAACACTCACGATGCCCAAAACTTGGGCTCCAACACTGCCCACGGGGTAAGCACGTTGATAAGTTTGACTCAAATAAACCCCGTCTAAATTTGCCGCCACTAATTGCAGTGCTGTATCTTTATCCACTTGCATTTTGATTAACCATTCACTGACCGTAGTACTACTTGCTTTTTGCAGAACTCGTTCGTAAGATAAATCTAAAATGTCGGCTAACGTGCGGGCAGTTTTTTCCGGATCAGTTACCGCAACCGGACGCAAATAAACGCTGTACGTTAAAGTTGAAGTTGCCAAAACTAAACCATTACGGTCATAAATTGTACCCCGTTTTGCCATGAGTGGTAAATCTCGATACCATTGGTCGGCAGCACGCACTTGCAAAGCTTGCCCAGTCAAAATTTGCAACCAAATTAACCGCCCACACAAAACCACAATGATTGCCATTGCAACGCAAAAAAAAGCGAACAGGCGTCGCTTTTCACTAGTTGCTGTATACAAACGCATAAGCTATGTATATGAAGACGAAGTTAAAAATTAACCAAATAACCGACTTAACGAATGGCACAACCAATCAAAGAAGGAACTGCTTGCCGTGGTTGTAACTGCTGGTGTGTAGGTACTTTCGGCCTCCACATAATAAGTTTCACGACTCACACTGTTAGCTTTATCGGTCGCCACTTGCCGAGCTTGTTCCAGATTAGCCATTTCTTGGTCCAGTGTTTCATGCAAAGCTGTTGATTCTTCCATTAAAGCACTAACTTGTGCCGAAGTAGTAACTAAACTAACAACGTTCACAATGCAAAGTACCGCCATTAAAAGAAAAATTGTTGCTACGATGGTAGCAGCAACTATCGTCGAAGTTTTGAACTTAACAATGTATTGTGTATCTTCTTCAAGTTCAGTATCAAGCACACTTTTCACAACTGTCGTTGTCTGTGGTGCTACTGTTGCAACAGGTTCAGCGGTAACCACCGAAGTCGCAGCGACAGGTGAAGTTACGTATTGACTGTTGTCGATATATGGAGTAACTACCTGTGGTTCAAAAACTGGTTTAACTTCATCAAAAGTTTTATAAGGACGGAACTCAGTCGTATTCACAGGTCTTGAAACTGTTGGCATGGGCTCAGGTTCACGATAACTTGCCAAAGTGGGACGAGTTGCCGTTGTTTGTATGATTTGCGGTTGTGCTTGCGGTGCGGCATGGCTGGTGAAAGTTGGTTGCGGTTGATGTGCATACAAAATTGCAGCTGCTTCTTCCTTTGCAGATGCAATTCCAGGACTTTCAACAATCGTAGCCATTAACCCCCTTTTATAACTTACAAATCACACGTAGTTTAGCGGAGGCACTACGTGGATTAGATTTGGTTTCTTCTATTGTGGGACAAATTGGTTTCTTTGTCAACAATTTTATACTTGCTCGATGATGACAAATACATTGCGGAATCTTCGGCGGACACAGACAATCCGTTGCTGCTCGCTTGAAAGTTTGCTTCACAATGCGGTCTTCCAAACTGTGGAAACTAATGACCGCCAAACGCCCTTGCGGTTTTAAGATTTCAATCGCTCCATCTAAAAATTTTTGAATACTTTCTAACTCTTGATTGACTTCAATGCGAATTGCTTGAAAAGTACGTTTAGCAGGATGACCACCGGTTTTGCCATATCCAGACGGAACAGCATTCTTAATTACTTCAACCAAATGCCCCGTACTACGAATGGGTCGTGCTTTAACAATAGCAGCGGCAATGCGACGTGCATAGCGTTCTTCGCCATACTGCCAAATAATATCCGCCAGCTTACTTTCGTGATAACCGTTGACAACACTATCTGCCGTCTTGCCAGCGTCAGTGTCCATACGCATATCCAAAGGGGCATCTTGTGTATACGAAAAGCCACGTTCCACAGTATCAATTTGGTGAGATGAAACACCAAAGTCGGCAAGAATGGCATCGACTTGGTGAATTCCCAAACTGTTGACAATGTCGGCAATATCGCAGAAATTACACTTAATCAAACGGATTTCAACATTAGGTGCTTCCGCCAAAACGTTCGCACTAAAACGCAAAGCGGTAGTATCTCGATCCAAACCGACCAAGGTACCACCGCTAATTCGTTTAACTATTTCACGACTGTGTCCTGCTCCACCAAGTGTAGCATCGACCACAACCATATTTTGTTTTAATTGTAAGGCGTCCAAACATTCATGCAACAAGACAGGTACATGTTGGAAATTAAGTATGCTTGGATCAATAACGTCCCCATTCATCATTAACCCAAGCCTCCCTAATGCTTAATTGTATACCTTACTGCGATATGACGCAACTTTTTTATAGCTATCTGCACGAATGTCAGTATCCAATGCTTGCAAAAGTTGTGCCGTACGTTTATCCACAGTTTTTGGCATCTCCACAAAAATCTTAACAATCAAATCACCAGTACCTACGGAACGTAGTTTCTTCACACCTTTACCATGTAAGCGACGGATTGTTCCATTCTGTGTGTTCGCTGGAATTTCTAAATCCATTGTGCCACCGATAACGGGAATTTTAACTTTGGTTCCCAAAATTGCCTGCGTAAAGGTAATTGGTAATTCCATGTATAAGTCAAAATCTTCACGCATCAAGATCGGGTGTTTAGCAACATGAATACGAATATGCAAATCACCCGAAATACCAGTCGCCCCCGCCGCCATATTACCTTCACCCGTAATGGTTAAGGTTTGACCATCGTTGATACCTGCGGGAATATTGACTTTGTAAGAAACTTGTTTTTTCAAACTTGCTTTACCGTTACAGGTTTTACACTTTTCAGTAATGACTTTACCACTACCATGACAAACTGGACAGGTTACCACATTTTCAATCACACCAAAGGCACTTAAACGTTGTGTTTGTTTAACTTGCCCTGCTCCATGACAATAGCTACATGTTTGCAAACTATTATCATCTTTTGCCCCAGTACCATGACAATCTGGACAACGCTCGTTACGATTAAAGATAATGTTTTTGGTTACGCCATGACAACTTTCTTCAAACGAGATGTCAGTGTCAATGACAATATCGCTACCACGGGCAGTTCGTGTACGTCCTGAACGACGTCCAAACAAACCGTCCATATCTTGATTGAAGATGTTTTCAAAAATGTCGCCAATACCACCAAAACCACTGAAATCGAAACCGCCGAAACCAGCTCCACCGCCACCGAAGCTCGGACCATCTGCCGAACCGAAACGGTCAAAGTTCGCTTTCTTTTGAGCATCACTCAAAATTTCATAAGCTGCGTTAATTTCTTTGAACTTTTCTTCCGCCGACTTATTGTTCGGGTTTGCGTCAGGGTGATATTTTTTCGCTAAACGGCGATATGCCGACTTGATTTCGTCGGCACTCGCGTTTTTGCTAACTCCTAATACTTCGTATGGATTAGTCATAATTAACTGATATGCACGTCATCGTTTGAATCTGTGCTTGTTGCTCCTTCTTGTGTTGCACCTTGTGGATTTGCACTTTGATACAACTTCATTACGATTGCTTGTGTTGATTGAGTAAATTCACCCATTTTCTTTTTAATGCTATCCACATCGTTATCGTCAGCAATGTCTTTCTTGAATTTTTCCACAGCGTCAGTTAAAACTTTTTTATCGTCGTCGCTTAACTTTTCGCCATTTTCACGAACCAATTTTTCAATACCCAAGATTGCTCCGTCCGCCATGTTTTTCGCATCAACTAATTCTTTGCGTTTTTGGTCTTCTTCGGCATTAGCTTCGGCTTCTTTAATAGCCTTATCAATGTCTTCTTTGCTCATGTTGGTACTGCTGGTGATAGTAATTGATTGCGATTTATTCGTACCTAAATCTTTTGCAAATACCGAAACAATACCGTTAGCGTCAATATCGAAAGTAACTTCAATTTGAGGTACGCCACGAGGTGCTGGTGGAATATCAGTCAACATGAAGCGTCCCAAAGTTTTGTTATCCGCCGCAAATTCACGTTCACCTTGCAAGACGTGAATGTCAACGCCAGGTTGATTATCAGCTGCGGTTGAGAAGACTTGGCTCTTTTTCGTTGGGATTGTGGTGTTACGTTCAATCAATTTAGTGCAAACACCACCTAAGGTTTCAATCCCCAAAGACAATGGAGTTACGTCTAACAATAAAACGTCTTTAACGTCGCCGGCTAAAACACCACCTTGAATTGCTGCACCGATTGATACGCATTCGTCAGGGTTAACACCTTTGAATGGTTCTTTACCAGTTTTCTTTTTCAAAGCTTCAACAACGGCTGGGATACGAGTTGAACCACCAACCAAGATGACCTTTGAAATATCGCTGAAAGTTAATTTAGCGTCTTTCATACAAGCATCAACTGATAACAATGAACGGTCGATTAAATCTTTGGTCATGTCATCGAATTTTGCACGAGTTAAATCAAATTCCAAGTGTTTTGGACCGTTAGCGTCAGCGGTAATGTAAGCTTCGCTAATCGTAGTTTTTGTCATACCACTCAAATCGATTTTTGCTTTTTCCGCAGCTTGTTTCAAACGTTGAACAGCCATTTTATCTTTACTTAAATCAATACCTTCTTTTGCTTTGAAGTCGCTGATTAACAAGTCCATAATACGTTGGTCGAAGTCATCACCACCCAAATGAGTATCACCATTGGTTGCCAAAACTTCAAAAACACCGTCTGACAAGTCCAAGATTGAAACGTCGAACGTACCACCACCCAAGTCATAAACCAAGATTTTTTCGTTCTTCGCACCATCTTTATCCAAACCGTAAGCCAAAGCAGCAGCTGTTGGTTCGTTAATAATACGCATAACTTCTAAGCCAGCAATTTTACCTGCGTCCTTAGTTGCTTGACGTTGACTGTCGTTAAAGTACGCTGGAACAGTAATAACTGCTTTGTTAACTTTGGCACCCAAATAAGCTTCGGCGTCATTTTTTAATTTGGTTAAAATCATTGCCGAAATTTCTTGTGGAGTGTATTTTTTACCACCCATAGATACTTTTTCTGCGGTACCCATTTTACGTTTAATTGAAATGATTGTATCTTCGGCGTTAGATACTGCTTGACGTTTTGCCACTTGACCGACAATACGTTCACCTGATTTAGTTACACCAACAACTGATGGCGTAGTACGTCCACCTTCGCTGTTAGCAATGACGACTGGCTCACTGCCTTCAATGACTGAAACACAACTGTTTGTTGTTCCTAAGTCAATACCGATAATTTTGTTTGTTGTTTGCATTTTTTTCTCCCTTTTATTTTTTTTATTTTATATACATGTAGATTTTTAATGATTATGTTTATGCCCCAGAAACTTTAACCATTGCTGGCCGTAAGACGTGTCCGTGGAACATGAAACCTGTTTGCCATTCTTCCAAGATTTGGTCTGGTGCTACGCCGTCAACTTTTTCAACTGACACTGCGTTATGCAATTTTGGATCAAACGGTTGGTCCTTTGTTGCAATGATTTCAATTCCTAATTTTTGAAAAAGCTCGTCTAACTTTTTACGGATAATTTCAAACCCAGCTAAGTCGGCAGGATCGGCAATTTTTTTACCCGCTTCAACTACCCCGTCAAAAATTGGTAACAATAAATTGATTACGTAAGCTTGTCCATCTTGGAAAGCAGCATTAACTGCGTTTTGATTGCGACGCTTGTAATTTTCAAATTCAGCTTTTTGATATTTCGCTAAGTCTAAATTTTCTTTTACTTTGGCTTGCAAATCAGCAATTAACTTTTCAGTTTCCGACAAGTTATCCGT
The DNA here is from genome assembly GCA_017623705.1 of Clostridia bacterium. Lineage (GTDB taxonomy): Bacteria > Bacillota > Clostridia > Christensenellales > UBA1242 > RGIG8050. The sequence goes on from JAGAOQ010000014.1 coordinate 69,408, forward strand.
TTGTGATGAATTGTCTGCAACTGTTGCTTCAATGACTGGCTCAGTAGTTTCATTGTTTTTTTCCTTCATCTTTACCTCCTGTTTGATTAACTAATAAACGTTGTTCTTTGGTTTGCGACAACAACGCATACAAGGCAATGATTAACTGTTTGTAATCAATGCGGTCTGGTCCAACCAGACCAATGCTAGCAACATTTTCCCCGCAGACGTGATAGTTAAATTTGATAATCGAACTATCCGCTAGTAATTGGTCATCGATTTCCGCACCAATTACCACAGTGTCGTCAGCATCCAATGCCTTGCTCATGGTAGCATCATCACTAACCGCTTTGCTAATTTGACGTACTCTTTCAATGTCGTTGTATTCCGGAATTTCCAACAACTTGACGGTATTCAAATTGCAGTTAATGTTCGTGTCAATGAACTTTTCCAGTTGCTTGCTCAAACTTTGACAGAGTTCACCAAAAAAGGTTAAATCTTGTTTAATACTTTCGGCAATGGTGGTTAGGTTGTCTAACATTTGTTTTAACGTCAAACCACGCACCTTGGTATTCAACGCAGCACTGGCATCTTCGGCTTGTTTGTTCGTCAACGGAACCGTTGTGTGAATCGTTCCGTTTAAGCTACCTGCACTGGTCTTGATTAAGATCATGGTGTCCCCTTCTAACAAAGGAACTAACATCACATCAACAACGTGCAAGGTATCAAACTTTGTTTTCACCACGACTGGCAACTTGAAAGCTTCGGCAATTTTCTGTGTTAAGTTTTGTACGATATTGGGCAAACTTTGTACACGTTCGGATACCGTATTTGCGGCAAAGGATAACTCGCCCGCTTTAATGTTCATTTCGCCTAAGATTTTATTGACATAGGCACGGTAACCCGTTGTTGTTGGTACACGTCCACCACTGGTATGCACTTGACGCAGATAGCCCATTTGCTCCAACGTCTTCAAGTCGTTACGGATTGTCGCCGATGATTTGGTTAAGTCGCCACGACTCGCCAATGTTCCCGAAGCAATCGGGACAGCATTGCGAATGTACTCCTCCACGCTAATCATCAAAAGATTTTCCAACCTGCTTGACAATTTTGGCATTTGCTAGCATTCACCTCCTTGTACTGCTAATATTATACTCAAAAATTAGCAATGTCAACACTTTTTTGCCAACTTTTTTATTTTTGCCAATTTTGACTTAGTACAAGCCCCATTCAGCTAATTTTTCAAAGCCACCTATTTGACGAATATAGTCTTGTGCAACTTGCACAATTTCAGCGTAAGGTTTACCGTCCACCATGCTATCACCGATAGCACATGACAACTCAACTGTCTTACCTGTCGCCTGTGCTTGCAAGAAAGCATAAATATTGATACTAACATCAGCTTTGGACAAGTCTTTGCCGTGAATACCACCACCAGTAACACTGTGCCCTAAATCACTACCCAACTTGCGGTTAGTTGCCCCAGTATCAACATCAGTTCCACCTGTCCAATCGCCCAAAGGATTAACCACAACTTCGTAACCAGCTTGGGTATACTTTGCTTTTAATAAATCACTGCTTGCATTACTTTGACAAAGTACTAACTTTTTACCATCAAGAATATATTTTCCATCGTAAGGATAATCTTGATAAATCTCACGGGCAATTTGCGACAAAGCTTTTTCTTCGTCAGTCAAAGGAACACCCTTAAAAATTCCATTATCGCCACAGCGTAAACCTTCACTTTGATTCAAAGCCAAAAATTTGTCTTGTGGTACAAGTTTAATTTGCACTTTTAAGTTACCCGCAATACGACGCACAATCGCATTGATTTCTTTGCGTGGCAACTTAACACTGGTTTCCATGATAATGGTACAAATACCATGTCCTGCTAAGACCTCAACCGCAATCCGTGGATTCTCATCTAATTCATACGCTAAATCAACAATCGCCCCAGCAATACAATCTGCAACTTTATCTGGGTGAGCTGGATTAACTTTTTCTATCATTAGTAATTTGTCCTTTTAATCGGGATACTCATAAAATCTCATGGTCGGGGTGGCGGGAATTGAACCCACTGCCTCTTGCACCCGAAACAAGCGCGATACCGATTCGCTACACCCCGTGTAAAACATGCTAACACAAATCAGTTGACGAAGCAATAACTTTATGAAAAACTAGGTTACTTTACGATTGTAATTTCAGGAGTTAACAAATGAAAAGTTGGTTGCGTGTAATAATATTATGTAGTGTTTGTATTTTAGCGATGTTGAGCTTTGTCGCTTGTAATACTGTCAACGCAACAAACAATGACAATCCAGATAAACCAGCTTTCGATGACACGAATACTGTTACACCTGAACCACCTGCTACTGAAACACCACACGAACACTCATTCACTGACTGGTACATAATTCAAGAGCCAACCTGCACCAAAGAAGGTACGGAACAACGTGATTGTGAAACTTGTGAAGCAATTGAAACACGTGAAATTCCAGCAACTGGCAACCATAACTACGTTTGTAAAGTAGAAACACCCGCAACCTGTACCCAAACTGGGATAGGAACTTACACCTGCACTATGTGTAATGACACTTACCAAACGACAATTCCACTTACCGAACATAGTTGTGCAACCGAAGTGATTGACCCGACCTGTACCGCAGACGGCTACACACGCCACTACTGTACTGGCTGTGATTACGAATACACAACCGATGTTACAACAAAACTTGAACATGATTTTGATGAAAATACTCATCAATGTAAAAACTGCCCTGCCGTGGAAATGCCAATCACAAATTTAGCAGATTCTTATTGGTTGACGAAAAAATCTTACGCAATTTACTTTGCAACTTTTGACAAAACTACTAATACTGGCACTTATTCATCTTTCAAAGTATCGAATAACGAAGTAATCAACGAAGCACCGAAAAATCATTTTCATGGCACATATACTCTTAGTCAATTAGTTATTGCTACGACGGGCAAAACCGAATACACAATAAAATTCACCGACGATTTGATTAAAAACAGCAGTGATTTCAATTTTGATTATCAATTTGATTTAGCATTCACAGTTACTGAAACTGGTTACACATTGCAAGGCGATTGCTTTGGAGTTAACAATAACATTTGGACTTTTATGGGGTATGGTTTATTATAATATGATGAATGTAAAGCAAATTATTGAAGCACGCTTAAAACAAATTGAACCGACAGCAACATTATCCGTTAGCGATAAAGCTGATTTTCAATGCAACACAGCTTTTGCGTTAGCAAAACAACAACACCAAAATCCTAATACGATTGCTACACAAATTGCAGCAGAATGGAACAAACAAGCAACTGAGTTAGCGACTGCGACTGTGATTGGTGGTTTCATTAATTTCACATTAAGCAACCAACAATTACAAGCTGTTGCCGAATATGTAATCCAAAATCAACGCTTACCATTAGCCAGCCAAACCCCACGCACAGTCTTTTTTGACTATGGCGGAGCGAATACCGCCAAAGAATTACACATTGGTCATTTACGTTCCCCCATCATCGGTGAAGCTTTGAAACGAGTTTTTCAAGCTTTTGGGCACAAAACGATTGCTGGTGCGTATTTAGGCGACTGGGGACTGCAAAACGGTTTAGTCCTTGCTTCTTTGATTGAACAAGGGATTGATTGCGAACAAGTTACTTTACAAATGCTGGGAGAAATCTACCCTAACGCATCAAAACGCAAAAACGTTGACCCAGAATTTTACGAACGTGCTGCCACAGTTACCCTAAAATTACAAAACCTAGAAGAACCATATTACAGTATGTGGCAAAAGTTACGTGCTTTATCCGTCAAACAAGTGCAAAAGAATTACGAAAAATTAAATTGCACGTTTGACCTTTACGACGGTGAAAGTTCTTACCAAGCCAACGTAGATACCGTCATCGACATCTTGCGAAATAAAGGTTTAGTTGAAAAATCACAAGGTGCTTTGATTGTTAATGTGGCACAACCAACCGACCAAAAGCCAATGCCACCTGTAATCGTTAAAAAACAAAATGGTGGCGACTTATACGCAACCTCGGACATCGCTGCAATCTATACTCGTATGCAACAGTACCACCCTGACCAATTTGTTTACATTACTGATGCACGCCAAAATTTACACTTTGAACAAATTTTCCGTGTGGCACGTTTGGCGGGTTTAGTCCCTGAAACGACCACCCTAACCCACATCGGTTACGGAACAATCAATGGTAAAGATGGCAAGCCATTCAAAACCCGTGATGGCGGAACAATCAAACTTGAAGACATCATGGATACGGTAGCCAATGCTACGACGGAGTTTGCGGTTGGTTTATCGGCGATTAAATTTGCAGACTTAATTAACCAAGTGCATAAAGATTATGTTTTCGACTTACAAAAATGCACTGCGTTTGAAGGCAAAACTGGACCTTATATTTTGTATACCATTGTTCGTATCAACGCTATTTTTAGCAAAGTCGGTACTTTTAATTGTAATTTTAACAACTTAGCACAATACATGACACCGACGGTACGTAACATCATTTTAAGTGTAATCAAATTAGCCGAAGCGTATAACGTGGCAATTAACACTTTATCGTTAAATGCGATTGCCGACGCCATTTATAATCTAGCAAACAACTTCACCGCTTTTTATGCCGAACAAAACATTATTCACGAAAATGATGCAGCAAAAAAAGAATGCTACTTGTCAGTAGCACAATTAGTTAAAACTGCTTTGGAATTTGGCTTAAATACCTTAGCGATTGACACCGTAGAAAAGATGTAAGCTTATTTAAGAAAATCTTTGAATTCACTATCAATGATAGTAATTTGGTGTTCACTGCGATAATCATTCAAAAGCATCGTTTGGTAGTTACTGTAATCACGTTTGAAATATGAATCAACCAAAGTATCAAAAAGTGTACGGTTACCATAAGCAGTTAAACTTGCAAACAAGGTGTCCGCATAATTTGTTTTCAGCAATTCAACCGACGTATTTTCCAAACCTGCTACCCCAGTATAAATAAAATCAGCAACATCACGGGTGTACATAATAATGTGTGCACCATATTCTGTCCATACTAAGTCAGTAATAGCACCTTTAACCCCTGCTTCAAATAAGTCGATACTTGCTTGTGTAAATTCAGCAACCATTTGACTCTTTTCCGCATCGCTACTCATTAAATATTCATATTTAGGTTTGTTTGTACTGGAATCTAGTTGATCCAAATTTTGCATACCTGGGTCAGTATTATACTTTTTAATGTAGGTATGGAAAATATCATATTTTTGTTGCAAAGTATCTGCCCCATCTAATTCGGCTTGTAATTCAAGTAAAATATCGTAAGCTGAAACTCCATCACTAGCAGTTTCCGCATACAACTCATTCAAGTCGTTTTGTTTGTTATAAGACGAATTTTTACTTGCTTCGTCCTTAATGCGTTCATATTCTGTTTTTTGTTCATCGGTAAAACCAACAAGAATATGGCTGACGGTATACAAGTTGTTTGCAACATCACTCGGCAAATAATAAACATCAGCCAACCCCGAAGATGTAACTGTCGTTTCTAAATCAGTGTCTGGGAAGTTCTTTTGATTGTTAATCGCATTGGTAGTTTTTTCGACATAATAAGCAATCGCTTCATTAGCAATGTTGGTAGCAATGGTACGTCCGCAACCAAAATATTTGGGCATCGTTCCCGCATCGTTAGCATCTTGCACACCATTAATGCGGTTTGACCAAGTTGTAAAATCTTTGCTACGAGCCAAATATTCATTCCACGCAATTTTTGCATCTTCCCCGTCCAAAGTGAAGAAACCTAAATTGTAAGCTACCGACAAGCGGTTTGCCAAAATTGATGTTTGATTAGCACGGAACATACGCTCAATTTCACGATTCAAAACAGCACATTCGTCTTTTGATAAATGGCTGAAATAAACATTTGTACGATCAATAAAATTGGTTTCTGGTACTTGCAAATCAGTAAAACCATTTTCCAAGGTTTGTAAACTACGCACAATTTTTGAGATAGCTTGACGAACATTTTTTTGCGAAGCCACACCTGGGACAGTCGGCGTATAAGTTTGGTAATCACTTAATTGCAACAAACCAACTCCGTCATCATCCGCATAACTGGTTAAGTCCATCATATAAACACGTTCGCCATTTTCAGTAGCTACTAAAATACTAGGTTGGTATGGTTGGTCAGCTGTCGTTTCTTCGTCGTCAGCAGTATCTTCTGCTTCATCTTCAATGTTCAATGCTTCATAGATGTAAGAACGCAAAGTATCATCTAACGATTGGAAAACTTGTTTACGTGCCAAAGCAATTTCTGCTTCACGCAAATCACCAAATTGAGCAATTGATTTCTTTTCCAAAATCTTGTTATTCATGAGTGCGGTTGTGATGTATTCCAGCAACGCAGTTGTTTCCATTTGTCCAGCATATTGATGTCCCCACTCTAAATAGCCGTAATACAATTCTTGACGAGAAATGGAAAGACTATCTTTCTCGGTGGTTGCAACCATAATGTTAGGACTATACTTTTTATCTAAATCCACAGCAAACAATGAGCATGCCGAAAAACCGATCATGACAACCAAAATCAATACGAATGTAGCTAACCTTGTTAAAATTTTATGCATAGACATTTCTATTATAAACCTAAACCACTAAAAATTAAAATGAAATTTTACTTTTTACATTTCACGATTAAGCTCGTTGCTAACCGCTTGCAAAACCTTACTACGGTTTTGATCAGTAATGTATTGAGCATATTCATTTTTAACTGCATTTTGTTGCAAATCTTTAACCGCAAATTTTTTAATTTCTGCGTTAGCATCAACTGCCCTAAAATTGTAGTCATTACTTTTCAATCTTTCGTCGTAGTAAGTGATACCGTTGTTACTAAACGTTCCTAACTTTGCAATTTTAGTACGACCTTCTGTTGAATGTTCACTTAATTTGTTAATCAATTCTTGACATTGATTATTGGCGACAAAACGATCGACCATACCCGATAAATCGACCATACCCGATAAATCATCAATCTTGAAAACACCATTATTACATTGTTGATGTAAACCAAACAATTCCACCGCCATGTTTGCTTTGGCTTGAATTTGGTTGTGTGTTGTTCCTTGGGCAACTGTTTGTAACGTTTGCAAAGCGTTAACCATTGAATCATTTGCCGACTCAACACTTGCTGTATAAACGAAATCAGGTTCTTTGCCAACTTCGTAAATCTTTTCAAGATCGGTTTCCAAAATAAACTTTTCGGTAGTTTCTACGAACTTTCGTTGAGCTTCTTCGCTATCCAAAACTCCATTGGCCTTCATTATATCTAGTTTAGCAAGACCTTCCTCTGCCCGTTTAATGCGTCCTTGGTAGAATGATTGTGCCTTTTTTAATTCCTGCGTGTTATTATCCAAAGCATCTGCCAAGTCAGCACTAATTTGGTAAAAACGCATTTTATCGGCAACTAAACGAGCTTTGGTTTCGTGATAAAATTCACCCAGAATATTAAACTTGTTTTCACTCTTGGGGTCATGCAAAAAGTCTGCCGGCATTTCGGTTTCAACACCTGACGACCACAAATTAACTACGTTATTTTTTTCATTATCTGCATTCTCAACATTTTTTGATCCACGTTTGATTGGCGTTAAAAAACCTTTACGTATCATAATACGTTCGGTAAAACCAATTGATTGCACAGGTTTGTAAACCACCTGATTCAAAAAATTTGAAATACGGTCATAAAGTTGCTTATACCCACGCCAACCTGTCTTTCCTGATTTAAGCTTGTCTTTGTCATAATAAACGGCAAAACCACCGTTTTCTTTTTTGAATGCTTCACGAATTTGTTTTCCCATTAAGTTACCAACTTTATTTTCTTTGGTTACTTCTTTTTGGTCGGGTTGTTTTTCAATTACTCTTTGCTCTTGTGAACGAGATTGGAAATAGGTAATAACTTTTTTAGTATCACAATCGTGTGATAATGCAAACAAAACATCAGCGACAGTCGTTTCTTGCTTAGGATCTCTTTTTTGTGATTGACAATATTTTTCAGTTTTGGTGAGCAGTTCCCCACTACTTGCCAAGAACATGCGAGATTTTTCATCAAGGGGTGTGTTCAAGAAATTCAATGCCGTTTGTTGATTACAATTCAAGTTAGTCATTGTGCGTTCAACCAAAAAGACTTTTTGCCTTTCGCCATAGTATTCACTAGCAGTAAGTTGTGGATTTTGCTGTGCTTTTGCTTCTTGACCGATCCAGTTATGATATTCGTTATCACGAATTCGATCCCAAAATTGTTCTGCCTCATTTTTTTGTTCTTTGGTTAAACTTTTTTGTTCGACCAAACCCGTCTTCAAGGTTTCAATGACCGTACGTATATTATTATCCAACGAACAATCATTAACCCCGCATAAATCATTTAAGTAGTTTTGAGCAACAGCTTGTCCCAATTTGATATTCGGATTAGCATCTTCATTAGCAAAAATACTTTGTGCCGTTACACGGTTAAACGACGTCATTTTCTGTACGGAATTATCTCTGTTTGCATCATTGGAAAATTGGTACAATACTGCGTACTTGATACTATTATAAATATGAGTAATGGTAGTTTCGGGCTTGTTAAGAAAAGTTGCGATTTGAGATTCGCTCATTTCGACGATTTTCTTATCTTGAACAAAACCGACCCCAATCCCTTTCAAAGCATGGACAAAATATTGTTTTACATTAGGTGATAAGTTTGCAAAATTCATATTATATTGTACCAAAACTTGCACCTTTTAGCAATATCAATTTGACTATTTATCAACAAAAATAATATGCTTTAATTATGTTAAACGAAATTAAAAACCCCAGCGAACTTAAAAAAATTCCTAGCGAAAAATTACCAGCTTTATGTAAAGAAATTCGCCAAACTTTAATCCAAAAAATTAGCACGGTTGGTGGTCATTTAGCACCAAACCTCGGCATTGTTGAATTGACTACTGCACTACATTACGTATTCAACGCACCCGTGGATAAAATTGTCTTTGATGTTTCCCACCAAACTTATGTTCATAAAATGTTAACCGGACGAGTCCAAGCTTTTGTAGACCCAGCTCATTATCACGATGTCAACGGATTTAGCAATCCTGCCGAAAGTCCTTATGATTTATTCACAATGGGGCATACTTCCACCGCTCTATCATTAGCTTGTGGTTTAGCCAAAGCTCGTGATTTGTTAAAGCAAGCACACCACGTGATTGCGATTATCGGCGACGGTTCATTATCTGGCGGTCAAGCGTACGAAGCACTTAACAACATTGCCGAACAAGGTGGAAAATTGTTAATTATCGTCAACGACAATGAGATGTCAATTGCCGAAAATCACGGTGGTTATTACCAAAATTTAGCTCAATTACGAGCAACAAACGGCAAAGCAACGGACAACATTTTCCGTGCCTTAGGTTTGGATTACATTTACGAGCCAAATGGTAATGATGTCAATGCTTTAATTAACACTTTACAAAAAGTTAAAGATTTTGACCGCCCTACTGTCGTTCATGTCCACACTAAAAAAGGTTATGGTTACGAACCAGCGATGCAAACACCCGAGAACTTTCACTACTGTGCTCCATTTGACATTGCAACTGGCGAAGTAAAAGCAACACACAAAGTTAACTACGGACAAATCACTTACGAATATTTAGCTCAAAAAATCAAACAAGACCCGACGGCTTTGATTGTTACGGCAGCTAATCCCCGCCCGATTTGCTTTGATGATTCCCGTCGCCAACAAGCTGGCAAACAATTTGTCGACGTCGGTATCGCCGAAGAACATGCAGTAGCGATGATTGCAGGTGCAGCCAAAGGCGGTGCTCACCCAATTTTTGCCGTGCAAGGTTCATTTTTACAACGTAGTTTTGACCAACTGCACCAAGATTTAGCACTTGATAACAACCCTGCGACTTTATTAGTAATGGGCGACCACGTCCACGGCATGGGTGGTTCAACCCACAATGGTTTTTATGACATCGTACAATTAGGTAACATTCCCAATTTGTTATACCTTGCCCCCATTAGCAAACAACAATACTTGCAAATGTTAGAGTGGTCAATCCAACAAACACAACATAGTGTTGCCATTCGTGTTCCCGATGCCGTGATTGATGACCCACTACCGATGAACCCAACATTCAGCTTCAACAGTCGTATCATTAAACACGGGCAAGACGTAGCAATTATTGCCGTTGGTTCAATGATGCCATTAGCTCAACAAGTAGTTCAAGAGTTAAGTACACATCACATTAACGCAACTTTGATTGACCCCGTTTGCGTTTCCCAATTAGATAATAAATTTTTCAATGAAAACATTACCCCACACCACCGACTTGTGATTACCATGGAAGAAGGAGCTTTGGCAGGTGGCTTTGGACAAAAAGTAGCGTTCTATTTTGGCGACAGCAACATCAAAGTCCATAACTTTGGTTTCAGCGTTGGTTTAACCCAAGATTTTGAACCCGATGATTTATTAGCACAAAACGGACTCACCGTCGAAAACATTACACAATACATTTTGAATAACTATGCGAAATAATTTTTAATCTTTGGTGCGTTCATAAGTTTCAGTGTGATGATTTCCATTTTGTTGCATATTACCAAAAGGATAATGACATTCCCTAGTATAACAAGGCATTTGTAATTGACTATTTTCAATAACACGTTTCACGATATCCATTGCCGTATTTATACCACGATGATCAACTGTTGAATGCTTAATTTTTACAGGACTTACACCGATTGCTTGATATAATTTTGTTTCAAATTCTTCAATTTGATCAGCATCGCCCGTAATATTATGATTGATTCCATCGACCAAAACCAACTGTTCTAATTCGTGTTGTAGCTGTTTATAAAGCTCAACCGACTGTACAAAACCACGGTTGGTTATTAACGTTTTAACCAAATAAACTAACTTATTGGTATTGATGTAAAAAGTTTCAGCAGGATTATTTGATGTAACATGTTTCATTTCTTTATCATCTTCGTCATCGAGATTAACTTGCTGTTCATTTGCACAGGAGCGTGCCATACTGTTAACCATGGCACGTTCGATAATTTCAAAATGAAAAAGTTGGCATCCTGATTGTTGCACGTGGTCAGTATGATTGATATTGTCTTCAAGTTTCGCTTGCATTAGTCCAAATTCGGTTTTAGAAAAAGGCATACCTGCTTGTTGCATTTTTTTTGCCAAAACTGTCATTTGTTTTCCATTTGCAACAATTGCTGTCGGGTCAATAGTTTCTTGTTCAAGCATATTTATCTTTGACACTGTAACATTTTTTAGGATTTGCCCATAATCTTTAACTTCTAGTTGTGGCTTAATCCTTTGATAATCTGCTACCGACTGCACCAAGTTGTTATCTTTTAACATTTTCATGATGCCAACCAACTTGTTAGCACTAATTAAAAATTCTTCGTCTTCAATATCGGTCGTATCACAATGTTGAACTAACTTAAAGTTTTCACGCTGCATCAACGTGTTATATGCTTGTTGACTTTGGTAATCTTCCCAACCCCACTGTCCAACTTGCTCCGCACGATAACCTAACTGTGACAAGAAAGGTGCTGCCAACCCCATTGAGTTTTCACCTTGATAGCCCAATACATGAACTTGCGGGTTTTGTTTTTTGACTTCGTCAACTTCATGAGCAGGACACAAAATCCAAGCATGCTTTGTCAAATCAATTCCGCCACGAGTATACGTATCATTTGCCACAGCCGAAGCGACTTGTTCATGATTGATTTCCGCAAACGGTTGTAATACTGTATATTTACAACTATCCCAATTACCACCCAAGTGCGATGACACTTCGTCATTCATGGAAACATGAATTGTATTCCGTTCTAATTCATAGCTGTATTCATACTCTTTTCCGTCGAGTGTAATTGTTTCCGTTTTTTGTAAGCCCAATTCATGCAACGTGGATAAGCGGTTATTCGTCGGCATAGCATGCATTTTATGCACAGTTATTAAATCTTCTTTACTCTGGTAATTACGCTCGTGTTCGTAAATCGTACGGTCGCTTTCATCAAGTATCGGCGTAATATTGTTACGTTCCAACATTTCCACCGCTTCATGCGGTTTAATCCCCAACTCAAATAAGGTTACAGCTCTTTCAACTTTAATGATATCAATTTCTAATTGAGCAATCTCTTGTTGCAAGCTGGCATTTTCCACAGCGATTGCTTGTTTTGCGGTTTCAATTTGTTGCTTTATTTTTTCAATCTGCGACGGTATGCTTTGAAAATCTTGCAACCAAGTTTGATATTTTTTGTATTCGGCACGGCAACTGATAAACTGTTCCCATTTATTGAAAGTTTGCTTACCGCGGTAAGCGTGTTTTCCACGGGCCAGACGGTTTTCCAAAGAATATAACTGGTCCTGTAATTCATTAACGGGATTTTCTAGAAGATGTTTTTTATTTTGCATTTTAGCGACTTGCTGTTTCAAGTCCGCTATTTTTAACTGCTGAATGTCTTTGAGCATACTAAATTAGTGTAACACAAATCTTTCACAAAAACAATTTTGGTGCGTCGTGAGGGAGTCGAACCCCCAACCGTTTGGTTCGAAGCCAAATACTCTATCCAGTTGAGCTAACGACGCAAACGTTCAAATGTAACAAAAAAGTCCGCACTTGGCAAGACTTTCTCGTTTGTCTATGAAGTTTTATGATTGATGTTTATGCGGACTTTTTGTTTTTCATGACGGTACGTGCAATTACGGTTACCAACAAGAGCAAAGCTGACAAACCGATAATGGCATAAACGATACGCCCGACAATACTAATGTTACTGCCGAACATCATCACCATTAAGTCAACGCCAAACAATCCTGCGATGAGATAGTTCAATCCACCTATCAATAAAATGGTAAACGCAATCACATCAACGACTTGCATAACTTTTTTCATTTTTCACCCCTAACCATAGATTGTGTACGTTCTACATTTTTTATACCAAGATGTTGATTTACAAGCGAATTTTATCCCTTAAACGTTGGTGATAAGTTACGGCAAAACGGTGAGCTTCATCACGAATACGTTGCAACAAACGCAAAGCGTAACTATGTCTGGACAATAAAATTGGCGAGTCTTGTGTCATTGTAAAAATCAATTCAAACTTCTCCGCCAAAGAAATGTATGTGATGCCGTCAACTTTCGGCACGACGCCCAACTGCCCCTTACCGCCGTCAATCACAATCAAATCGGGATAAACCCACTCCCGATGACGAAGACGTCGGGTTAACGTTTCTTGCATTGATAGATAATCGTTGTTACCCTGTCCGTGTTTAATGCGAAAACGACGGTACTGGCTTTTGTCCGCTACACCGTCAACAAAGACCACCATTGACGCTACCACATATTCGCCGTCCGTATGTGAAATATCAAAACACTCAATCTTGCGTGGTGTTTTTACCATACCCAAAACTTCGCCCAACTCCCGACAAGCTCCCAACGTAAAAGCATTTGCATCTTCGGCGGTGGCTTGAATGCGTTCTCGCTTCTTTAACCGCTCAATCATTTGCAAAACGTTACGGTAGGCAATCGCCAACTCGAATTGTTGTAAAGCACTGGCTTGTTGCATGCGGTTTGTCATGACTTCGACAACTTCGTCGTAACATTTACCACTCAAAAATTGTCCTGCCTTTACGGGGTCGTTGTGATAAATACTGCGAATAATATCCATTAAGTATTTAACATAAATCCCATTAAAGTATGGACCATAAATTTGCCCTGCCCCTTGGTTAGTTCTTACGACTTGAATTTTTCCGTCGGGCGTAATTTGGATATACGGAAATTTTTTATCGTCTTTTAATAAGATGTTATATTTGGGTTTATGCTTGTTAATTAAGTTTGCTTCCAAAAACAAAGCATCATTTTCTGTATTCACAACAAACCACTCTAAATCCGCAATGTGTGCCACCATCGCAGTAACTTTGGCATCGTGTGCCCCGATAAAATACGACGAAACTCGGTTCTTCAAGTTCTTGGCTTTGCCAATATAAATAATTTCCCCAGCGATATTTTTCATCACATAAACTCCGGGGGTTTTGGGTAAGTTTTTTAGCTTTTCCGTAATATTTATCATTGTCATTTGTCTATAATTAGTATATCCTATTATTTATGAACAACCAACAACAACCTAAAAAAAAGAAATTTAATTGGTGGTGGCTCGTCATTGGACTGGTCGCAATTTTTGTGTTAGTCAACTTGACTTCACCATCAAAAAAACTCGACTCCATGAGTCTAACAGAACTACGTGAATCGGCTGGTGTTACCTACAACGAAACAACAGGCGAATACGAAGCAACCAGCGATGGTAAAATTTACGGTGCTTACAAAGTCGAAAGTACTTATTACATCATCTACAACAGCACGATGAACAGCGAAAATACGCAAAACGTTATTACCGCCAAAGAACGTGAGCAAATCGAAAACGATCCTAGTTGTATTCGCAACTACGCCGATGCCAGTGTTTATGACTCGACCGGCACGGCAATGCGAATTTTATTAGCCAACGACAAAATCGTTGTCGACTCCGGTGCTGCCCCAACCAGCTGGACAGAATGGATTTTACCCGTCTTTTACGGCGTCATGATTTTCATTGTCTTCTTCATCTTTATCCGTAGCATGTCTGGCCGTAACGGCTTAGCGAACATGAGCCAAAACCGTGCGACAGTTGTTTTCAATGGTCCAACTCGTTTCAGCGACGTAGCAGGTATCGACGAAGAAAAAGAACAAGTTGCCGAAATTGTTGACTTCTTGCGTAACCCCAAAAAATATGTCGACATGGGGGCACGTATTCCCAAAGGCGTGCTTTTAGTTGGTCAACCCGGTACAGGTAAAACTTTATTAGCCAAAGCGATTGCTGGCGAAGCTGGTGTCCCCTTCTTCTCGCTTTCGGGTAGTGATTTCTCCGAAATGTTAGTCGGTGTTGGTCCAGCTCGTATGCGTGATTTGTTTGAACAAGCAAAAGCACACGCACCAGCAA
Organism: Clostridia bacterium; assembly: GCA_017623705.1. Taxonomy (GTDB): domain Bacteria; phylum Bacillota; class Clostridia; order Christensenellales; family UBA1242; genus RGIG8050. The sequence goes on from JAGAOQ010000014.1 coordinate 84,449, forward strand.
TTATTTTCTTGGACGAATTAGATTCGATTGCTCGTATGCGTGGTGTTGGTGCTTCGGGTGTTGCCGAAGAAAACGAACAAACTTTGAATCAATTATTGGTACAAATGGACGGCTTCTCGAAATCCGAAGGTGTCATTGTCTTGGCAGCAACTAACCGCCCTGACGTTTTGGATTCAGCAATTTTACGTCCTGGTCGTTTCGACCGTCAAATCATTGTCCAAATGCCTGACGTAGACGGCCGTGAAAAAATCTTAAAAGTCCATGCTCGCAACAAACGTATGGGCGATGTTGATTTACGCCGTGTCGCACAAATCACCAGTGGTTTCAGCGGTGCTGACTTGGAAAACTTATTAAACGAAAGTGCAATTATTGCGGTTAAAGACAATCGTAACAAAATTTCCATGCAAGACATTACCGAAGGAATTAACAAAGTTTTGATTGGTCCACAAAAGAAATCACGTATCATTACCGAAGAAGATAAACGCATTACGGCTTACCATGAATCAGGTCATGCGATTGTTTCTAAAATCTTAATGCCAGAACAAACCGTACAAGAAGTTTCAATTATCCCCAGAGGCATGGCAGCTGGTTATACTTTAACTAACAACCAAAATGAAGAACACAACCACCAAAGCTTATCCATGTTAAAAAATCGCTTAGCAATGTTACTGGGTGGACGTTGTGCCGAACAACTTTTCATTGGCGACATCTGTACTGGTGCATCAAATGACATTAAAGTTGCTACTGAATTAGCCGAAAACATGGTAACCAAATGGGGTATGAGCAGTAAACTTGGACCGCTGTACTACGGTAAAGAAAATGAAGTTGCTTTACGTATCTACAACCAAAAAAATCTCAGCGAATCTGTACAAGCAACCATTGATACAGAAATTAAAGATTTAATTAACGACGCACTCACCCGCTGTCAAAAATTATTGCGTGATAATGCTGACAAAGTTAAAGTTATGGCAGAATTGTTGTTAGCCAACGAAACCATTTACAGCGACGACATTAACTTAGTCATGGACGGCAAATCAACTGCGGAAATTGAAAAAGTCATGGAAGAACGTAAAGAAAAACAAATTAAATCAGCTAACGATGACCGTATCAACAGCGTCTTAGACCAAATCAATCCCTTATTAGAACGTTCAATGGATATTGCAAAATTACATTTAGCAGAAAATTTGGTATCCAACGAACACATCGAAACTTTGCAAAAGAATTGTGAATTAGCACGTGAATACGTCCGTCAAACAGGAAAAATTCCACCGATTCCAACCATTGATTTTGAATCTTTGGAAAAATATCCTAGTTTGGTTGCCATCGAAACACCGACTACTCCTGCAACTGCTAACGAAGTTAAAGCAACCGAAGCTGCGGACGCAAAAGCTAAAACATCTGCTCCGAAAAAGAAAGCGACAACTAAAAGGACAACGACTAAAAAAACCACCAAAACAACGGTAGCAAAAACTGCCGAAAACGACACCAACACAACAGCGAACAAAGAAGAAACTACTCATGAATAAACGTTTCACCAAAAATGACGCTGGTTTCGTTTGTCAACACTGCGGACATAAAGTCGTACCACTGCTTTCATCATCACGGGACCACTGCACCGCTTGTCTTTATTCGTTGCACGTTGATGTTAATCCTGGCGATCGTGCTAATCCGTGCCGTGGCTTACTTGTCCCGATTGGTATCACCATGAACAGTAAAAAAGGTACAGTCATCAATTATCATTGCGACACTTGTGGCGAATATCACAACAACAAAGCTGCCCCCGATGATGATTATGATGCGATTGTCGAACTTTCTCGTAATCCACTAAAATACCTGTACGCCGCACCCAAAAATTAAAGACAAATAAAAATCGCCGATAGTCAGTACATTTTGAAACTTACGGAATAATCAACACTCTAAGCAACTTGGTTAGGGTGTTTTTTGCTCTTGTCAAAACAATTAAACGGATACTTCTGCCGTTGTCATAGGTTGCCGTGATGATTATATATTTTATAAATATTTGGCATTCACTTTAACCTTGACAACAAAGAAAATCCGTTACACTAACAAATAAGGAAAAGTGTCGTGTGTTGGCTCTGCCAGCACGCACTTTTTTGTGCTTGTCATGGCGGAGCGAAGCGACGCCACTTGTATATATACAAGCACACGTTTAACTGCCAATTTATACTTTTGAATGAATGTAAATTTATTTTATATATGTTAAAATCAATATGCTATACTTGGCATATGAATTTCATAGAACAAATGATTAAAAACAAAAAAGATGCTGAAAAAACAATTGACCCTAGAGTACTTAAAGTATTTAAAGAAAACAAACAAGAAATTTTTTATAACGATATAATAGAAAATCAAAGTGAAAAGAAAAGAAGTAGTTATGTATATGAATGGTATACTGGAGATGGGAAAATTTTTTATGTTGGTAAAGGTGTTGGAAATCGAATTAACCATATTTTATATGACGAATTAAAAAATGATAAACCAGATGGTAAATATAATTACCTTAATAATACATATGGTATTTATTCTAGGAAGGTTATTGAAAATTTAACAGATTGGGAAGCTGGTATTTTCGAGCGATATCAAATTAGGTATAGAGAAAAACAAGGCGAAGTTTTGTTTCAGGCAATAGATTCAACATCTTATTTTGGAAATATAAATGAACAAGAAGATAAACTTAATATTCAAAACCAAGAACCTTTTATATTTGTTATGCCTTATCATAAAAGATATTATAACTATAAAGATGATGACTTCAAGTTTGATACTTTTGATTTAAAACAAATCAATGGAGTATACCTTTATAATTTTAATTGGAGAGAAAATAACCTATTACAAGATACAAAAATTAAACTTCTATCATTAGGAATTAAAATTTATAAAACTAGATGCAAAGCTGTTGATACAGTTTTTGTATCTGGGTTAATTACTAGCGACCAGTATTTAATGTTAAAAAAACAAAACTACAAGATAATGCACATAAAACAAATTAAAGTATAAATAAACTTTATTATTTAAACAAAAATATAAAATATCTAATATAGTTACAACAAAATAAGAAGTTATATAAACATAAAAAGGCACAAAGAAAATTATAGCTTTTTGCAAGTTTCAAAAGGCACTAACTATTGGCGATTTTTTTATTGTGAGATGAAAAATTATTTACTGATATGAACCGCCAAGTCGACAGTCTTCACACTGTAACCCCATTCGTTATCGTACCATGCCAACAATTTAACAAAGTGGTCGTTCAAGAAAACACTAGCTTTGGCATCGAAAACTGACGTGTGTGGATTACCAATAATATCACTGGATACAACGTCTTCTTCGGTGTAAGCTAATACGCCTTTTAATTCGTGTTCACTTGCTGATTTAATCGCCGCACAAATTTCTTCTTTGGTGGCTGGTTTTTGCAAGGTACAAGTCAAGTCAACAACCGAAACGTTATTCACAGGAACACGCAAACTGGTACCAGTCAACTTACCTTGTAATTCCGGAATCACCAAGCCAACCGCCTTGGCTGCCCCAGTCGTCGAAGGAATAATATTATCGTAAGCACCACGACCTAAACGCCAATTTTTCTTATTTGCTCCGTCAACAGTATTTTGTGTTGCCGTAACCGCATGAACGGTTGTCATTAAACCTTCTTGTATGCCAAAGTTGTCGTGAATAATTTTACACAATGGTGCAATGCAGTTCGTTGTACACGAAGCGTTAGATACAATCAACTGCTCTGGGCGGTAAGTCTTTTCATTAACACCCATCACGTAGGTTGGAGTTTCTTGGTCTTTGGCAGGTGCAGTAATGACAACTTTCTTTGCCCCAGCATCTAAGTGTGCTTGACATTTCGCACTGGTTGTAAAAACACCCGTAGCTTCGGCGACAACATCAACACGATGTTTACCCCAAGGAATGTTGACAGGTTCTTTTTCCGCATAGAAATTAACCGTTTGACCGTTGATAATCAAAGCATTGTGTTCAGCGTCAATTTTAATATCAGCATTTAATTTGCCATGCACCGTATCATACGTCAGCATATAAGCTGCGTAATCTAGTGTTACAAATGGGTCGTTAACGGCGACCACTGTTGCGTCTTTGCGTTGTAAAGTATTACGCAAAACCAAACGTCCAATTCTCCCAAAACCATTGATACCTAATCTCATAATGTACTTTCTCCCTTTTAATTAACGATTTAAGATTGATTTAATCTCATAAATAACTTCGCCCGCACGGTAACGCACCTTACCAACCCGAGCAAGTAATAATGCCCGCAGGAACGACAGTAAAGCCAGAACAACTCCCGCAAAGCCGATTGTAAACAGAATGCCCAACAAAATAACATGTGCTGTTGGGGTAAAAATAATTCCCAAAGTGAAAGCGATACCTGCCAACATTAAAAACAAGACACCCCACCAAACATCAAGCGGTGCGACTTGTCGACGTGGCTTAACATGACCACGTCCGTGCGTACGTTGGCGTAACTGTTCAGTCCGAGCTTTTACTTCACTATCGGTATATTCACTGGCATACCAAAATTCTTTACTTTCCCAGCCCACCCAATTATTCATGGAACGCATGTACTTAGTTTTTGACGGGTTATCACGGAGTACTGCTGCGACATCGGCAGTGTATAATTCGGCATTGACAATGCCCGTAAAATAACCGTCAAGGACAAACAAGCGACAAGCAAAACGAGTTAAACGATCCGTCATTAAAGCTTTACGACGTTGCCAACCATTGAATTGACGGTAGCCGTAAATAATCGGCACACCGCTATCTAAATGGTCTTGCACCAAAGCTTCCAAGAAACCGAGTGGATTTTGCAAATCAATTTCTGCCATTAAAATTAAATCGCCCGTAGCAACACTCAAACCAGCGGTTACCGCAGAATGTTTACCGACACGTTCAGCCAACGTTACAATGCGGAAGTTTTGATACTGGCGAGCAAAGTCTAACATGATTAAACGTGATTCATCATCACTGCAATCATCAACGGCGATAATTTCCCATTGGTATTGTTTTTTGAGACGGATATTTTCTAAGTCCGCAATGTACTTAGCTAAGACATCTTTGAGTATGACTTGTTCGTTATAAACTGGCAACAATAAAGAAATTTTCCCCATACATATATGATACCCACAACCACCCTTTTGGGCAAATTATTTTTTAACATTACATTGCCTTGCTCAAACAAAAGATAAGTATTATAATTTAATTCATGTTAAAAGTATGGGCTAAAATTGTTATCGACCACAAAGTCAAACAAAGCGTAGTTGTTTCCATTGACCCAGATAATTTTTACGAAGGAATTACGCAAATAGCGAACGAATTAAAAATTCCGACTCCTGTCATTACGCAATCACAAATTGACCATTTTTTAGAATTTAATCTCTTAAAATTAAAGCAACGTGATTTTATTGAAAGTATCCCCTTTGATATTTTAGAATTTAATGCTATTATTGAGAAATAATGAAAACGATTGTAGGTATTGCAACTCCCATGGGATTTGGTGGTGTCGGTATTGTCCGCTTATCGGGTGCAAATGCACTGACGATTGCTACCAAAATGTTTAATCGCCCATTACGTCCCCGTCATGCTACGCTAG
>JAGAOQ010000015.1 GCA_017623705.1 Clostridia bacterium
AAAGGCAATACAACTGTAAAAGAAGAAACTAAATACGATATTTATATCAAAATATAAAAAGCCCGAATATAAGAAAATGCCTTATATTTGGGCTTATTTATTGCTATTTATTTCGCTAGTCTCTGGATACTTAATCGCCCCGCCAACTACATTGGACCCGAACCCAACAGCGAGCCAGAAAATCGTGCCATACTGCGTCTTATCAAACGATTTCAACCGACTGTCAGTATTGCATTACACACCAAAGGCAATTTAATCTATTACAGTCGCCCCACAGATAGTCAAACCGCAAAAGAATTATCCACCCTAACCAAATTTCCCGCAGTCTTATCCACTGGTTCATTTGGCGGTTTGACCGATTACCTTGCACTCCGTTATCAAGTCCCGTCATTTACAATCGAACTTGGCGATGACAACTTATCGCACCCCATTACCAAAGAATATCTACCCAGCATTATGCCGACATTAAACAAAATCTTTGATTATTTCTTAACCGGCGAATAAAACATTTCGCCTTCATGACTTTGAAAATAAACACCAATAATATTTGGACGTTTACTGTTAATAATTGTATATGCCGCCCTTTTACGAGCCCCACCAATAATATTCCCCGCAACTTTCATATTGGTTTCAATAAAGACGTTATATGCTCTAATTTGACCTTTGTTATCCACCACCGTGATACCGTCAAAATTTAACATCGTAACAAAAACATTCGACATTGTTGTCAATTTTTGTTCATTATACTGGTTGGTTTGGGCAAACAATTTAGAAAAATTGATTGGCTCAGTCAACCAGATACCATCTTCAAAAAAAGCATCGGGTTCATACTCGGAATCAACTACAACACAAATCGTACCTTCCACCAAACGAGAAACATTGCGGAAAATATTACGGTACATATTTTTTATTTCTTGCAATTTTTTTGCACTGGTACGCAGTTTAGAAAAACTAGCATCTACAAACTCTTTAATTTCATCTTCCCAGTTATTAACGACCCTAATATCCAACGCAAAGTTTACATTTACAACACGCCCCTTAAAACTACGCATTGTAATCGTCCAAGTATTTTCTGCATAAACATAAATACCAAACAACTTATTGCTCTTTTCTTGCAAGACTTCGGACTTAAACAAAATTGTTTCCAAGCTTTCGTCTTTAATACTGTTAATAATACGGAAAATTCCATATTCGATATTATCTTCTGAAATAGAAATATAAACGCACCAGTACAAATTACAGAAAGGGATTAAACTTTTCAAACGAGAAACAAACATGTTTTCGTTATCATCATTAAATAAAACAATTTTAGTCGCATTAGGAATACTTTTAACCACGGCATCAATATTATTCGTAAAGAAAATTGCTGGCTTGTATTTATGCCCTTCTTCTTCATAATTAGCAATTTGCGGGAAAAAGTTCAAAAAACGATTTTGTAATTTCAAAGGAAAAGTGCCCGAAAACTCTGTCGTTAAAAAATCAACGATTTTTGTCTTAGCGTCAATGTAAAATATATTCTCGTTCACTATCCTAGATGTACACTATTTTGTGTTGCAAAGTCAAGAATTTGTTGATGAATTTTGTTAATTTCTGCTTTATCTAGCGTTTTTTCCGTACTCGACACGGTAAAAGTTAAAGTAAATTTATTTTCATAAACACCAGTCAAACAATACTTCGTAACTAACGGGTGCTTGAACTTCGCCCAAATCGCATCTAATTTTGCAAAATGTTCATTCCAAACAAAAGTAAAATCTAATTCAGTTTTTGGGAACTTTGACAAAATTGGAGCAACCGATTGTGGTACAGCTTGAAAATCGATTCCCGACAAGTTGACTTCAAAAGCCACTGCGTTAGTCATTACTTGGGGGTGAACAATACCAATCGCACCAACAACTTTTCCAGCACAAACAATTTGTGCATGATTTCTTGGGTGCCAAACTTCCCAATCAATGGTTTTCATTTGGTATGTAATCGGTGTTCCTAAACGTTCAAATAAATCAGTTACCATTTCACTAAACGCCTTATAATCCATACCAACCGCTACCCCAGCCAAATGTTCCGTTTCTGTACCGTCTTGATTGATTACACGACCGATTTCAAAAACTCGCACGTCGGGTTGTTATTTATTCAACGACGCCACCGTCAACATACTCGGCAACATTGAACTACGGATTTGGTTATCATCTTTATTAAATGGATTAGCGACTGTTGCATAAGAAGGTGCTGTAAGGTTAAGGTGTTTCAAAGTTTTTGTATCATACCAAATGTTGGTATGAACTTCACTAAATGCGTATTTCCAAGCCAATAAATCCTTCAAGGTATCCTTCGCCTTCGCTACTGCGGTAAATGGTACAGGTGCAATTTCAACCAACGGAGCAACAGGTTGAATATTTTGATAGCCATAATTACGGATAATTTCTTCGACAACATCTGCTGGTGTGGTTACATCTTTCCACGCACGCCAAGACGGTACAGTTACAACAATTTTTTCAGCGTCTATTTTTGGTTGAAAACCCAAACCAGTCAACTTACGCTCAACCATATCATCTAAACCGCTAAAATCAACCCCCGTAAAACTGTTAAGCATCTTTTTCGTTACCACAATCTCACGTGTCATTACAGGTAAATTATCCGCCACAACACGGGTAAAAGCCGACTTGACTTCAACTTGCGGTGCATACTTACGCACTAAACGTAAAACTTCCGCCACTGCCAACCAATTTAATTCTGGGTCTAACGCTTTTTCATAACGCATACTTGCATCACTACGAATCCCAACAGCTACCGAAGTACGACGAATATTTGAAGCATCAAAAGTCGCAACTTCAAAAACAGTATCGGTTGTTTCGGTGGTAATTTCACTATTTTTACCACCCATTACACCAGCCAAAGCAATCGGTTGTCCATTGCTCTTGATAAAGAGCATATCTTTCGTTGCTGTAACAACATTATCTTTCAAAGTTGTAAATTCAGTTCCAGCTTTAACTGTGCCAACACTAATTTTATCGACCTTTTGTGCATCAAACGCATGTAGCGGATTACCAAAAGCGAACATAACGTAATTAGTCAAATCAACCAAAAAGCCATGACTATTATGTCCCAACTTATACAAACGATTTTGCATCACGTCAGGCGAAACTACCCCGCCAAAGTTACCCATTTTAATCGCACCATACGATAAGCAATGATTATCTTCAATTTTAACATTCAAAGCAGGTAATTTATCATATTCATGAACCAATGCCGTATCAATCGGTTTCAACGGACGATCAAAAATGACCGCTAATTCACGAGCGATACCATAATGTCCCCACAAGTCAGGACGATTGGTAAGACTTTTATTGTCAATATCAATAATTTCATCTTGCAAACCTGGTAAAACTTCGGTAATTGATAAACCAATCTTGGTATCAAGTGGTAATTCAATAATTCCTTCGTCTTCTGCCTTATAGCCAAGTTCCGCATAAGAACAACACATACCAAAACTTTCACAACCACGAATCTTTGCTGGAACAATTTCCATACCATCGGGCATCACTGTTCCTACTGTCGCAACTGCTACTACAATTCCAGCACGTGCGTTAGGTGCACCACAAACAATGTGTAACGGTTCTTTTTTACCAACATCGACCGTCAACAAATGCAAGTGATCACTTTGCGGGTGTGCATCGCAAGTCAAAATCTTACCAACAACAACACTTTCCAAACCACGCCCCAACGAAACCACTTCTTCAACTTCACAAGTAATTTGCGTTAATTTATCCGCAATTTGCTGTGCAGTAATATCTTTCAAATCAACATATTCTCTTAACCAATCTACCGAAATTTTCATCGTTTAATTCCCCTTAAAAATTCTAAATTACCAGAATTCAACAACCTCACGTCATTGATAGCGTACTGCATCATCGCTAAACGTGTTAAGCCAAACCCAAACGCAAAACCTTGATATTGTTCTGGATTAACATCTGCCATTTTCAAAACATTTTCGTGAATCATACCGCAACCACCCAATTCAATCCAACCCGAATGTTTGCAAACACTACACCCCTTACCGCCACAAAACGGACAGCTACCATCAAGCTCAAAACCAGGTTCAACAAAAGGGAAAAAGCCAGGACGCAAACGCACTTCAATTTCACGTCCAAAAATTTGAGATAAAATTGTCTTCATGACGTAAATCAAATTAGCAATCGAAATATTTTCGCCAACCATCATACCCTCACATTGAAAGAACGAAAATTCATGGCTAGCATCAGTTGCTTCATTACGATAACAACGACCAGGGAAAATTGCCGACACCACAGGACCGTGTTTTTTCAAAATTTCATGTTGCAAAGCCGAAGTCTGTGTTTTTAACAACTTGCCATTAGTCAACCAAAACGTATCTTGCATATCCCGAGCTGGGTGATCCGCTGGAATATTCACAGCATCAAAATTTTCAAATTCAGTAACAACTTCATTTCCGTCAACAACTAAAAACCCCATTGAGCTACAAATTTCAGCGACTCGCCTGGTTAAATGAGTAATCGGGTGCAAACTACCCTGCGTTTTTTTAATCGCTGGGATTGTAATATCAATTAAAGGATCATTTTTTAATTTTTCATTAACTGCTTTTGCACGCAAACTAGCTTGTTTTTTGAAAAATTGACTTTCAATCGCCCGTTTTAGTTCATTATAACGTTTACCAGCTTCGGCACGTTCAGACGCAGGCAAATCTTTCAAACCAGCCATCATCATAGTTAATTTACCCGTTTTTGAAAGATAATTTTTATGAAACTCAGCCATTTCGGCTTCTGTTTGGATTTGCTCCAACTCTTTTTCAATGTCGTTCATACAAATTTCAGTATGCCATATCTTTGAAATATTGTAAATATTTATTCAAGCACGAATTACGTTTCTTCGTAAAAGTATTGCTAACCATTTTTTGGATATTTTCCTGCTTGCCTACCAACATTGCTAACCTTTTAGCTCGTGTAACAGCTGTATACAAAAGATTACGAGTCATAATCATATACGCCCCCGAAACAACAGGAATTACCACAGCATCAAATTCACACCCCTGACTTTTGTGCACAGTAATGGCATAAGACAATGTCAGTGCCGACAATTCGGATACCGGATAAATTGTAACACGTCCGTCTTCCAACTCTACCGTAACTTCACGGTTAAATTTATTGATTTCAATAATTTTACCAATATCACCATTAAAAATACCCTTACCATCTTCATGGTTCTTAACCCATTCTTGCTTGTAATTATTAACAGTATGCATGACACGGTCACCAACCCGAAAATTGTTTCCCCGTGCATAATTTCCGTTTTGTTTTCAGCAGGCGGATTGAGTACTTCTTGCAAAGCTTTATTCAGGTTTATAACACCAGCCGCCCCCAATTTCATCGGGGCTAACACTTGTACCTTACTACTATCCACCCCAAGATATTGTGGTAATCGTGATAAACATAACCCCAATATATTGTTTTTAATTACTTCGGGCGTTTCTGCATTACTATAAAAGAAATCCGTGCTTTGGTTATCCAAAATCGGCATTTCACCACGGTTAATGCGGTGTGCGTTAATCGCAATCGTAGCTTTATCCCCAGTGCGATAAATTTGAGTCAACCTAATCGTTGGTACTACCCCAGAATCAATAATATCCGCAAGAACATTACCCGCACCAACCGAAGGCAACTGATCGCTATCACCAATAAAAACAACCTTTGTTCCCGATAAAATCTTTTTTAATAAAGACGCAGTCAATAAACAATCACACATCGAAACTTCATCAATAATTACCATATCTTGCGTTATAAAACTGTTATGCGGATCATGTGAAAATTTTTCCAAACAACGATGAATTGTCATTGCCGATTGCCCAGTCGTTTCTTCAATCCGCTTCGCCGCACGGCCTGTCGGAGCTAACATTTGTGTGCTAACTTCATTTGCCTGATTGATATACAAAATCGCCTTAATAATCGTCGTTTTCCCTGTCCCGGGTCCACCTGTAATCACCGTAACACCACCAGTTACGGCTTGCTTGATCGCTAACTTTTGACTCTCATGAAAAGTGATTCCCTGCATTTTCTCATAATGAGCAATTAAACCATCAACATTATTCAACGGCTTTGGTTCTTGCAACAATAATAACAATTTTTGTGCAATAGCTTTTTCTGCATTAAAGAATCGTACCAACTGTAAACCCTGCACTCCGTCAACATCAACCGACACGACAATACGGTCAATACAAAGCTCGTTAATAATTGTATTGAAAGTCGGTGTTAATTGTTCCATTTTAATTCGCAACAAATGACAAACTTTACTAATCAAGTCCGGTAAAGTAACATAAGTATGACCGTCAGTTTCTGCACTCACCTTCAAGACATGGACAACGCCAGCCCGCACACGAAAAGTTCCATTATAACTGACACCCAACTTTTTTGCCATATTGTCAGCCGTTAAAAAACCGATCCCGTCGATCGTTTCGATTAAAACGTAAGGATTTTTCGCCACAGTCGCAATCGTATCTTTGCCATACTGTTGATAAATCTTCAAAGATAAATTCAAACTAATTTCAAAGCGATATAACCACATCATCACCGACTGCATTTCACGTACTGCCATGTAATTTGTTGCAATACTCTGTGCCCGTTGAGCTGAAATACCCCTAACCTGCGTTAAATCTTGTGGTCGAGTTTCAATCACCGCAATCGTGTCCATACCAAACTTTTTCACGATTTTACGAGCTGTGGCAGGCCCAACACCGGGCAACAAACCACCACCCAAGAAAGCCAAAATTTTATCCTCACTGTCAGGTGGCATCAAAACCATATCCGTGAATGCAAATTGCTTGCCGTGTTTAGCGTTATTAACGAATTCACCAGTAAATTTATATTCTGCCCCAACCGCTACCATTGGAGCAACACCAACGGCAGTCAAATGATTATCCAAACGTAAAACACGATAGCCCGTTTCTTCGTTCGCAAAAACAATCGACGATACCGTTCCTTGAATTTCCATCTCAAATATTATATAAGCCGAAATTGACATTGGCAATAAAATGATTTACGCTTAAATGTGGAAGATAAAACCAAATCAATTTTTAATCAAACCGCAAAAGTCGTTAAAAAAGCCGTACAAGTCGGTGTTTTAGGCACCGCACTGGCAACGGGTACAGTTATACCCGCAGGTTGCAAAATGCCCAGCAATTACGACAACAACAGCGAAATTGTGGATATTAGCAAAGAACAAACACAAGATGTAGAACCATATCAACCTTACAACAAAGTTATTGGGAATAAAAATTACTGTTTCCATAATTTTATTGGTCAAGAACCCGATATCGTTGATTATACCGCCAACAAAGATGTTGCCAATTATTTAGACATGGGACAAGAATATGTTCAATGTTTATTTGATAAATTTCAAACATCAATCCAAGACCGCCCCGATGTAGCAAATTATTTTGGTCGTTTTGAATTACAAAAAACGAATCGACACGAACGTGGCGTTGGCAAGAAGATTGATAATTTAGCAAATGAAATCACTGCCCCATGCGGTTATTATTTAGCGGATATTATCAAAAATTTAGACCGTGAAGTCGACCGTGAAGCTTTTATTTTGTGTTACGCAACACTAGCAAACGAAGCATACCGAGAAGGAATGGGTAACAGCGAAAAATATGACGCACGTCGGGGTTCGATTGAACACGCATGGCGACAAAATGACTTTACTCGATCGACCGAATATAACCATGATGTCGACGACCGCAAATGTCGTCAAATCACCAACTACATGGACATCTTTTTGAATCGAGCGTGGCACTACATGCAATACGAACTCGATGATTTAAGAATCCAAGATTTGCGTAATGTTTTAATCATTGCCCTAAACACCAGTTCTTTGGAAGCCATGCACGACTACACCGCCGAAAATTTGGAACATACCCGTTGCGACATGCAAATTGATATTTTGGATCAGCTTTATGCAGCATCGCAAGCGAAACAACAACAGCAAGAAAATTATCGCAATTTAGAACGTTAATCGGCGTAAAATTGATGATAAATTTGCGTTTAAGTATTGACTTAGACCTATAAAATTTTTTATAATGTAGTATGGAAAAATTAAACGAATTAGACAAAGGATTGTTTAATAAAAACAACCTTAAAAAAGTCCTTAAAAAAGGATTACAAGTCGGCGTTTTCGGAACGGCTTTAATGGCGGGTACGGCAATGTTTACCGGTTGCCCAAATCCAAACGGCCCACAAAACCCCGGCACAGAAATCCCAACACCTGAAAACCCGACGCCAGAACCAGAAAATCCTGGTAATGAAAACGATGACAGCCGTTATGGTACACCATGCGACAAAACAATGGGTAATGGTAACTATGTAATTCATAATTTCATTGGTGAAGAAAAAAACATGCTTCGTGCTGATCAAATGGCAAAAGATGTAAATTACTATTTAGATAAAGGTGAAACCTATGTAATGGGCTTAGTGGATAAATTTAGTAAATCTTTACAAGACCGCCCCGCTGCCCAAGCATATTTCCAAGAATTTATCAACGCCCAAAAAGCCAATGAATTCCAAACTTTGCGTGAAACCATGTCGAACCCGTATGGTTTTGACCATACTGTTAACGGTATTTCCAATGCCAGCGAACCAGTGTTTGAAAACATTATTCGTAATATTGATAATAATCATGATCGAGTTATGTTTTATACTTGCTACCAAGTATTGAGTAACGAAGCTTACAAGTATGGTTTAGGTGCATTACGTAATAGTTCATGTAGCCAAATGAATTATTATAATGATGTTCGTGATACAACTGCATACTATTGGTCAAGTCCGGTATTATCAGAACCTTTTGATATTGACCACGACATTGACAACCAAAATTGCCAACAAGTTACCAACGAAATGGACAGCATCTTAACCCAGAGTGCCAACAACATAGGAAACGATGTTACCGCCAACGATTTACGTCAGGTCATTAACATCGCCAACACTGCCTATTCTTTGACCGCGATGGAAAATCGTGCGGCTTCGGCATTGGAACACACGGGTTGTGCCATTAATTTGGGAATCGTCAGTGCTATGCGTAAAGTATCTAACGAAATGTACAAAGCAGAACAACAAACACAATCATTAGGTTTATAATTTAGTATTTATAGTAACAAAAAAAGGCGTGTAACACGCCTTTTTTATTGTTTTTGTTCATTGTACCAAACGATCGGTGTGCCGTCATCTTCTTTCAACGGTGAAGTTTTACCGTCATAATTATTCCAGAAAGCGGTTTCTAAATATGTGTATTTAACTTCTTCTACACCTTCTCTTACCCCATCATATTCGCTGAAATCACAAATCCAGTTGTAGGCACCATTCTTTGCCCAGAATTTCATATAATTAAAGTAGCCCTTATAACCGTTAGCCGAGGAATAAACCGATTTAATGGCTTGGCAAGCACGCTTGAAATAATCATAAGGAACATAAAGTTGGGCATATTTACTAGCTGGTCGATCTAGGTGAACCATAATATCTTTATGATCCCACGTCCACCACAAAAATTGTTTATAACTATCCTTTCCTGTGTCTTGCGACTCAGTGATAACCTCGGTTTCGTCAAGTTTTAAGGAATATACTGACCAAGTTGTTCCATCATGCGAAGCCGCATCGCTGTGATACAAATAACGTTGAAGCCATTGCCTTACAATGTACGCTGCATGAGTTGTATTTTGACACATTTGTGGTGTAGCACCGTTATTTCCCCCACACGCATGATCACATTTTGTTGCGTATTTATTATCAAAAACGAAAGCGTCATAATATTGGAAAACCCTTTCGTTAACGGCAAATTCGTAAGTTTCTTCCCCAATCGTACCACGATAACCCGCATCCATAATTTCATAACGTTCATTGTATTCATAACGGTCAATCACATGACGTTGATGGTCAAGTGGCATTTTGTAATTTTCATATTCTTCTAATTGATCCCAACCATAATATTGCACAATTTTATCATCACTGGCATTACTTTCGGTCAATTGCGGTAAAATGTATTTATCACCGGTTTCCATACCCGTTTTTTCATCAACTGCCTTTTCACCACTGCTTTGAATTTTTGGGAAAACCGTGGTACTGATTTGACGTTTCAAAATCGGTGTTGTAATTGGAGCTTGGTCCGTGGTGGTACCAATTTTTTTCAAATATTCCACATTATTTTCGTATTTTTCCATTCGTTTCCAAACCGCAAACGCATCAATAGTTAACCAGCCGTCTGTGGTACGAATCGTTTCGCCCGATTCAACATCTTCCACGTCGCCACGATCAGGACGATATTGATCATCGTAAGCGTAGATATTGATCCATTCACAATAGTCACGATAGGTCATGAATGGTTGACCGTCATTGTACCAATTACGACGGTATTCCACCAAATCATCAGTACGTGCTTTTTGCGTAACATCGTTATAGAAAATTTCCTTACGAACATTTTGGGTCAAAACCCATTTGAAATCATCAGAATCAAAAACATTATCTTCGTCTAAATTTTGTTGGACGTAATAAATATAATGATTCAAACGGAAATACTTAGTTTCATCGGTGTTGGTTTCTTTATTACGAATAATACAACTGCCACGATCACTGTACGCCCAATTAATATAATCAGCTGTGGTATGTTCGGCACGGAACAAAGTCATAAAGGCAGCACGGTCAGAAACAAATTCAATCGCATCTGCTAAATCATTTTCGGTTGCAAGACTATCAACAAAAGCCACTGAGGTACTATACCCCATATCATCAATACTAAACGGATTCCTAAATGCACTGGTACTTGGAATCATGGGTTTTTCTTCATCTTTAATTTTACCTTCATTGATTTCGCCATCAACCGATAAAGTTGCATTATAAACTTTAACAAACAACAGGTAATCGGCATAGGTACTCCACCATTTCCAATTTTCACCAGAAGTGTCATAATCTGTACCCAAAACAATTTCTACGTATTCGGCGGTCGTGAAATCCGCACTCTTAAAGCCCGATGCACCGTTTCCCGATGAAGAACTCCAATCGTCCGCCAAAGTGTAACCTTCTTTACGTGTTAATATTCCATTATTGTTAAAATAAACAAAGCCACCATTTTCACTATTAGCCACGTAATTTACATTTTTAGTCATCGACTTTGTCATAGCGTGGGTTTTAATTTTATCAAATTCTTCCGCTGTAAAGCCCTCGTTACGCCACCACAAAGCTTCTTCCAAATAATCGGACACATTGCCAGAATTTTCAGTACCACTGAATACCATATCGTTTGGTAAAATTTGACGGGCAATTTTGAAGTAAGCAACATTTTCCGTTCCCAATTCACCTTGATAGAAGTCTGGATTTTCACTTACATCAACTTGATACAAGATTAACTTATCCAAACCTGAACTACGGCTGTCGGCTGAACCTGTACCCGCAGCACTGATTGTACCAAAGAGTTTATCGCCGTTATCAATGTACATTGCCGGACCTACGTTACCATGTCCGCCTAAATGTAAATCTTGCGTATAATTATAGATGTAATAAGTGTCTTCACCGTTTTTGAATTCAGTTTTCGCATTTGACGCTGGGAAATACCAAACACCAAGTGGTTCACCAGAATCATAAACACCGTCGCCATCATTATCTACGAACCAGTTATTATTGTCGACAATTTGTGCTTTGGTTTGATAAACAGCACGAACATTGCCATTATTTGATTCACTAAATACATTACCATAGGTTGTTGCCGCTAATGCGTATTTCAAATCGTAACCGCCAGTTTGTACTGTATAATAATTTTTAATAAAGTTACTTTGCTCTGCTGACCAATTATATTGTTCTTGTTTTAATGCAAAGATGTAACTATCCGTCGCAGTTTCACCTGCACTTTCATATTCATGAATCAAAGCATACAAACTGCCACCCATGCCGATAATTTGTTTATATTTAGAAATCGTCAAGCCCTTAGTTGCTTTTGCTTGGGTATACTCAACCAAAGCTTGCCATGATTGTTCTGTGCCAAATTCGTCGGTATAACTAATTACACCGTTATTGACTTGGATTTGTTCTTGTGCATTTTCTAATTTTGCCGCAGTCGTCCAGTTCAATGTCAAAGCACCAATGTCGCTGATACGAGTACTGTTCTTGTCTGCTGAATTTAGACGATGACCATATTTAACCCATGCCGTTTCATTTTCCATGATAATATCGTTTTCACGACTAATCATGTCAATAAATTCAGGAACGGTTAATAACCCACTACCGTTAATGTCTAATTGTTGATTCAAATACAAGTACGAAACATAACCGTTAGTGCCTGCGACTGGGAAATTGCTCGGGACTGAGTAATTATAATTTACCGTACCGAAACTACCAGTAAAGTTTTGACCATACAATTCCGACATATAGTAGTAATAGTGTGCCAATGGTAATTGCCAGCCATTAACTTTGAAATTGTTTTCGTCTGTATTAGCAGTTTCAATCACGTAATTGATGAAAATTTGCATCGGGTCTTTGCTTGTGAATTGACGACTTTCTTCCATGTTAGCAAGCAATTTACGGAAGTATTCTTGACTGCTGATTTTTATAGCATCATTTGCTTGGGTATTATTACCTTTATCATCTTTAATGAAAACGTATTCTGCCAAAGTTTCAGTGCTTGGGAAAACCATTTCAGTGAAACTATCACCTTTGATTGCATATAATTCAGCATAACGATAATCAGTTGATGCAACTTTACTGTCTTTACTATACTCTTTGAAGAGCAAATAATCTTCGTATTGAGCCCATGTAAAGTTTGCGTTTTGAGCACCTGCTAAATCACCATAAACTTTGTATTGGTAAGTAAATAATTCAACGGCTTTTTGATAACGAGCTTCACGATATTCGTTAACTTTTTCGATAAATTCATTTTCGTTTTCACTTGTTTCTGCTTTTGTGCTTGTTGCACCATACGACACGTATGACATATAATTTGCCAGAACTTTATCGCTATAACCCTCAATACTACTGTGACTGTAATCCCATTTTGCAAAGATTTTATTTTCTTTAACCCAGTTCAATAAATCTGCTAATCCGCTATCATAATATGCTTCCGCACGAACTAACACGTTCTTGTGGTTAACCATTGATGTTACGTAAGTTGGTAAACTACGCAACCATGGTTCTAACATTGTTACACGAGTTACCAAGTCTTTATCAGTAATTGTATTTGCCAAATAAGCTTTGTATTCTTCAAGCGTCATAGTTTGCACTTTGTAAGTCGTATTCGCTACAACTCCAAAAGCATTATCGACTTCTGATGTCTTAAAGTCATCAGCCGAAACATAGCTATAAGTAGCAAAGTATGGAACGTTAATACGTAACATATTCATACGGGTCGTAACTCCGCCACTGAACGAACTACCAGTTGCACGACTATAACCAATAACGCTACCAAAGTAGAAACCAAATTTCTGCACTTGTGCTGCTTTAACTTGTACGCTGTTTACATTAACAACACTGTTAGTGTTAATCGCATTATTGACATAACCATAATCGCCGTTAACACCGACAACACCACCGATTACGTATTGCAACGCACTCTTACTTGCACCCAACACGTTAACATCAACATGAATATTCTCAATAACACCACTGTTGATATTATCGTTGAAACCATCATTATAGCCAGCAATTGCACCTACTGTCATTCCCCAGAAACAAGTTCTTTCGTCAAGCGGAACAGTTTCATCAACTACAACTGATGGATTATCACGGAAAATATATGATGAACCAGCGGAACTTAAAGTCGTCCAGTTTTTCAAATTCATTGTACTATAAGTAGTAGTTTCACCATTATTTACGGTAACGCCACCCGTAATCTTACCTAAGTTAATACCAACGATACCACCTAAATAATATTTACCGGTTAAGCTATTCAAGCTTAATAAGTCTGGTTTACGTAATTCAATCGTTTCGTCCATGATACCGATTAAACCACCAGCTACGTTTGCCGAAACATCTTTAACCGCACCACTGATATTTTGCAAAATAATTTTACTGGTATAATACACGCCCATGCCGTCATTAACCGTATCGTTAATAACATTACCCATACGATCTTTTAAGAACCATTCTCTTTCGGTATTCAAGCTACGGCAATCTTCATCTGGTGCAATAGCAATTTCATTACCAGCTGCGTCTTTTTTAACAATTTGTTTGTAGAATTCACGTGCATAGATTTTTGATACACCATTTTCATCAACGACACGGTAATTATTTGGATTTGAGGTAATGAATCCAAAGACAGCACCCGCCGTACCATAACCTTGCTCGTAAGAAATATCCAATGCTTCAACTTTTGCGTACAAGGTTTGTTGATAATATTCTTTACCTGAACTGAATTTATTTGAACCGATGTCAGTTTGTCCACTGTGGAAATTAGCAGTTACAGATACTGAACTATGTAAATTATAATTTTCGACAGAAATATCGTTAACGACATTTAAGCCAACAAACCCACCGACAATGTTTGCACCTTTAATGACATCTGCACTTGATACTTTAACATCAACGAAGCTTGTATTGATTGCAATACCAGCAATACCACCAACGTAGCGAGCTGTTGAGTTAATACTTCCCACTTCAAAGTTGATATTACGGATTGTTGCATATTCAGTTTTACCGAACAAGCCCATCGTTGCCAAGTCATTAGTAACAGTATCCAAACTAATACCACTCATCGTCAAACCGTTACCTTCAAAAGTACCAGTATAAATGATTTTATAAGTATCTTTAATACCATTGAGCAAGACATTATCAACTAAACGTAAGTGGTTATTTTGACGGCTTCTTTCAATATTGGTCAAAACATTAGCTTGTCCTGCTTTATCAGATTCAGTTGCTTGTGCAGTTGCACCGTAAACATAGTCATTAAATTGGTCTTCCGTCCAAATTAAATACGGATTTTCGGCAGTACCAGGTTGATACAAGTAAGGTGATGAACCCCATGTATATTTACGGTAGCTAATTGCAATTTCATTAGCAGCACGTAACATTGGTCCAACATTTGTCATCTTCCAAATTGTGTTCTTATCCGAAACACCATTACCACTATCATCACCGATTGAGAAACCTTCAAAGTTATTGATTTCGGTATACCTTTCATTTTGGTTGTTGCTACTATTAGTTAAATGTTTCAAAGTACCATTCCAGTCATCACTCAAACTGATGCTGTCAGCATTACCTGCATAGATTAAATTTGACAAATTAGTTGTAACAACTTTATCAGTTTGCTTATCACCGTTAATAACAACGAACGGCGAATAGAAGTCCAAAGTACTACTACTTTGCAAGATAATGTTATTATTTTCAATACAGTTACTAATCTTACCCGTTGCAGTATTTTGGTAAACAAAACCACCAGCCGAACCTTCCGTACCAGTTTTTTCAATTACCATATTTACCAAACAATCCGTAATTGTACCAGTATTGATATGTACGAAACCACCAAGTGAGTTACGAATAGTTCTTACCGCACCAGCAGTTGAAATGTGGTTACGTGAGTCTTCACGTTCAGTTGAACGACCCATTGCATAGGATTGTTGAATAATACCTTCATTTTGTCCAACAAAGCCACCCAACAAGCTGGTACGACCGTTTAACTTATCAGCATTAGCATTGTTAATAACACTACCATCACGGAAATAACTTGTTGTGATTGTACCTTGGTTAATACCAGCAAGACCACCAACAACAGATGACAAGACACTAATTTCGTCGATTTGACCAGATTCAGTGCGTTGTTCAGGTCCAAACAATTCTACGTCAATCAAGACACGGCTGTTTGTTACCATGTAAGTATTTGTACCAACCAAACCACCCAAGGTAACGGTCAAGTTTTCGTTCTTTGCATAAACGTAAAGTTTAGCTGCTGATTGACTATTGATTTCAATATCAGCAATGTTCATAATTGGACTATAATCGTCATAATTAGCAACACTGGTACGATCTGGAACAATCCAGTTCTTTACATTTTCCCATTGGTCATATTCAACTTCCCACTTACCTGTGGTTTCATTTTTAGTAATACCATGTCCTAAATTATTATAAACATTAGAAACTACTACTTTATCACCAACTGTACTTAATTTATAGAAATAATCAGCATCAAATACGTAACCATCTTTATTGAAAGCCAAATCTGTTTCAAACTTCTCACCTGTCATTGGGTTTTCAATGCTTGTCAAATTACGCATATCAAATTGCCATTCAGACAAGACAGCACAGTTAGTAATAATACCATTGTTAATACCAGCTAATAAGCCAACATTAACTGTATTCGCTGCGTAATCTTCCAAATTAACATTCAAAACGGTAATTGATTCGTCTAATGGAGTATTCGGGTCATCTGCTGGTCCATGTTCTAATACGACTTGCAAGTTTTTAACAACTGAACCAGTTGGAATAGTTGTGAACAAACCAATATTTGCTGGTGTATCAGTTAAATCGAATCCAATATCATTGAAATGGATTTTGAAATTATTACCATCAAGGGTTGTATTTTCAGGGAAATCCGCAGGCTTCCACATTCCATTTTTTAATTGAGGAATTTTGTATAAGTAAATATCGCTCATTAAAACATAATCAATTCCTGAGTTTAATTCCATCAAGCGTGATGCGTTATCTTGCGTGATAAATACTGTTGAACGATCGCCGTCGCTACCAGGAGTTGATTTTTCTGTGGTATAAATCGCAATTTGACTTGTAATTCTTTGTGCTCCTTCCGTATTTCCGTATGCCGCAACTGCTTGTGCACCATCAACATATTCTTGTGTAAAGTTAGTTACGCCATAAGAAATATTTGCAGAAAGTTGCATAATTGTAGTTGACGCTTCTGCTGAATCACGCAACAAGTATGAAGTATTGGTACTGTTTTCACGATAAACACTATAATTAACTTGGAAACCTTCTTGTGCGGTATTTTGAATTACCATATAAGTATAACCATCGCTAATCTTAGGATCATAAGTATTGATTTCTTTTTCTAAACGTCTAATTGCATTTCTAATGTAAAGTAATTCTTCCGTAGAATAATAATCTTCGTTTAATGGACCGCTTGCAATTTCAGGAGTGAAATACAATTCAACCGCACTATCATTCAAGGTAACTGAATCAACTAATTCACCACCAACTTTTAACTTCCAACCTTTAATTTCAAACAAAACGGGTTTAACTTGCAATGAATAATAGAACCATTGAGTTTCACCATCAACCAAGCGAGTATATGGAATACGTACATCAATCCAACCAGTTAAAATTTTTGCCGAAGCACGTAAAGTAAATCCCAAAGTTAAATTTTGACGACCTGGTTCAATTACATCAAAAGCAAAGAATTCATATTCATTTTCGCCACGCTTCAAGCCACCATTGAAAATTTCAATAAACTCATAATAGAAAGTTATATTTGGATCACCTGCTATTACTGGATAATTACGAGAAGTACCGATTGATTGTAAGTGTTCTGAACTTTCACCTAATGTAGGTGTATCCCAACCAGGGAAGAAACTGATTTCACCTTCTTTGGTATTCACTTGGATTTGTATATCAACTGTTACATCGGTCAATGGATTTACACTACCGATTTGCGGAATACCGCCGTTATAACCAATCACAACAGAACCTACAATGTTATTTGAGGCAGTGATATCCCCTATCTTTTGAATCCATAATGTATTGCCAAATGATTGTAAACGAACATTTACACCACCACTAATGTCTTCTACCTCTTCTACCTCAAAAGATATTGTTTCACTATATATTGCTGTGTTGAGTGAAGATTCAAGGTCTGTCAAGAATAAATTAACAATGTTGCGGACGTTAACATCATCAGCGTAACTTGCCTTAACGTGCAATTCCAATGGAATATCTTGATTGCCTAATTCTAAATAGTTATTTTCAGCTGCGTCTAAATAGAAACCATCGATTACATACAAAACAGGTGTAATATAGTATGAGAATACATAATCTGGTTCGGTAGCATCAGCAGATTCAGCATAAGGAATCTTAATTTCAACATTTACATTACGTAAAGCAACAACCGCAGCCAATTCAACATTCAAGATTAAAGTATTAGTAGTTTCATCAGCAAGTTCACAATCTACAATTACCAAATTAGAACGTTCGCCTGGAATTGAAATTGCCTCTTGTGTTGTTCGGTCTACAACAGTAATTTGGTCATAGAAGACCTTGCCTGCATCTGTAATTTCTACCGTATGAACTACAGAAGTACCAATCACTTGAATCGAATTAGCAACCCCTGAACTCAAAATTACATCTTGAACATGACTATTCCATTCATCACGTGTATATCCTGTTGAAATCAAAATTTGGTTAGCAATTAAAGTACTACTGCTGTTAACTAATTTTGGTACACCATCTTCATAAACAATGTATGTCGACAAACCAACAATGTTATCAGTCTTCGTATAAGCATCTACATTACGACGTAAAGTTAAATTATTTAATTCAACATTATTACTGGTAACCGTCGCCGAAATAAATTCATTAGCAGAATTTTCGATGTTCAATTTTGCGGCTTCGATTGCACGTTGTAAATCAACATCATCAGCTTTTGAAGCATTGACCTTAGCAACATATTTAATATTTGTAACCAAATTACTAATTGAAGTTAACAACAAATAATCAGGATTATTTTCGTTTTTAATTAACTGTGTTGCACCGACATCGGCATCAGCAGCTTCAATTGTCCAACCTTTTAATTCAAATAACAATGGCGTAATTTCAATACAATGACTATACCAAACGTCTTTGCCATTAACCAAAGTCATATAAGGAATATAAATACGGATATTGTTAGCTAGGTCGCTGATATTTGCTTTTAATTGTACTTGTAAAGTTCCTTTTGTCGGATCAACCAAAATACTTAAATTATCATAGACTTGACTTGTTCCATTTAGTGAATTCTTAAATGGAGTAATTAAACTACCAGCATTTTCAGTCCACAAATATTGATAACAAACTTGACCTTTAATGTTTTTCAAAGAATAAAGTTTAGTTGCACCAAGAACTTGATTAGCTTTTGTCGTCCCCATAACTGTTGGACGTTCTGGTTTTGGTGTTAAACTAGCCGACCAAATACGGTAAGGAATAATACTTTCAACTACATTACGTTGATCTTTGGTAATTTCAGCAATCGTTGGGTATCCTGCTTCATAATTGATTGCGGCGTCAAAAATAATATTTTGGTAACTGTCAGTCATAATTGAAACAGGTGCATTGCCATTATTCAAACTCGCATTCAAACTATCAATTGAACTTTGTACATTTGCCAAAATTTCATCAGTCAAAGAGCTGGAAAGTTTAGTTGTTAATACACGATATTTCAAATCTTCCACAGTGTATGGAGAAATAACCCAAACAGCACGCTCTGGGTGGTCAATTGTTTCAAAACCTAACACTTCATAATAAACTGGGTTAATTTTCAAGACCAAAGCACTGCCAATTTCAATTTCAATCGGTGTACCAATTTCTGCCGTGTCTAACAAATTAACAGTAACATAATTTTTATCTGTTGAATCCCATGTTACGGTATAATTTGCTCCATTTTCAATGCCCGTTACACCATCTAGGACACTACTATCTACATAATAAGTTTTTGACGTACCGATAGCTTGGTACTCAACACGTTCAACAGGTTCACTTGCCGAACCGACAACAACTTTGAAAGAATTCAAAACTCGCTTTGAAATTTCATCACTAAATTCTGGGATTCCTTGGAAAGGTACATAAGAAATCGATGACGCAACTTGGAAATGATAAATCACATCACTTTCACGAGTACGTGTTTTGGTTACATAAGGTGAGTAACGTGCTTCGTCGATAAATGCTTTCATTTTTTCTTGTAATAAAGCACCTACTCCACCTTCTGTTTGATTAAATACATCTTTCGAGTATTCTAAGACTGGCGTAAAATAAGTGTCCCCATCAAATTCGGACAAATCGCTCATAAAGTCATCAATTGAATCGACGACAATCATATTATCAGCATAACCATTCAACGCAAAGCCAGTTACCTTAAACCATACTGGACGAATTGTTAAGATAAAAGCAACATTTTCAACATCGAAACTATTTGGAGCATCTTGAACATGATTTTTTTCGTAATAGATAAATACTTTTAATTCTCGATTTACCAAATCAGCATTTGGGTCTAACGTTACATATAATTGATTACCTCTTGCCTGTACTTTCCAGCCATTTGAACCATTTTCATAAGGTGTCAATTTAGTATCGTCATCAGCATATTCGCTATTACTATTTTCATACAAAGCAATCATATCGTTTGTAAAACCAAACGGTAATTCGTTAAAATCAATTGTATAAACTTCATTATAACCAATAATCAAATCAACCGTACGACTACGTGGAATATTTGGACGGACTAAATCAGGAAGATTGATTTGGTCTGAATAACGAACATATTCAAACACATCACGTACAATTTGAGTCGGTACTGCTTGGCTTAGTTTGATAATGCTTGGCACACCATTTTCGTAATCGATTGCCGCACGAACTACCAAGTATTCTGCCCCGATTGTATAAATATCCAAATAATTAGCCCAAGTTTGTTTTGTCCATTGTTCTGTATCAACATCATATAATGCGAGTTGTTGATTAAAAGCATCAATTTGTGCCTGTAAAGCTGTTTTGAAACTTTCATCACCCAATAACGAATAACGAGCATGAACACGGAACATCAAGTCATCAATATCGTCAGCTAAATCATCAGCAATAATCAACCACATGTGTTGTTCAGGGTGATTAACAACTTCAAAGCCATCAACCAAGAACCACACTGGCTCAATATTCATTGTGAAGTTACGAGTACCGCTAATTGAAATTGTGATATTCTTACCAACTAAATCACTATTTGCAGCTACAAAAACTTTTAACGCATAACCAACACCATATTCTACTACATCAGCACCAACGATTGAAGTATCATGAATTGTTGAACCGTCCACCACAACAGCTACGGATTCTTCACCCGTAAATTCAGCACCTAAATAATAGAATTCCGTAGTACCAACAGCTTGGTAGTGCTTAGCCGATGAACTACTTTCCTCTCCTACGGTGAACTCGATATAATTTTCAATTACATTTAGTGGATAACTTTCAACACTTAACAGAGCAGGAACTCTGCGACCATCAGAACCAGCAGAACCATAATCAACAGCAACATCAATTTTCAAATATTGATCTTCAACAGTAACTTCAAGCAAATTACCTCTTTCGCTGTTCAAAATAGTATTAAAGGCATCAATGAATTCGATAACTTTATCGCCTTGATAACTGATTTCGTCATTATATTTTACTTTCGCACGATAGAAAATCTCCGTAACACTAAGGTCAGTCATATCAACAGGTTGTTCCGGATAAATTGTTTCAATTCCAACAACCTCAAACAGGACAGGTTGTACTGTTAATACGAATGCTAGTTCGTAACCTGCATAAAAATTAAAGACAATGTCATCATTTTTTAACAAGGTTTCAGCATCAGGTAATAACTGAACTGTTAAAATACTTTCATCAAAAGTTACTTTCCAACCACGTTTTTGTAATTTTTCATCGTCAAACGTTAGATAGTCAAGATCTAATGTAACATCTTTGTTAACATCAATAACATAACTAGCCGTTGTACCAACAGCTTGAACTACCGAACGAGTGCGTGGACCAACAGGCATTGGTGGCAAATCACCGCTATAACTGTTCTTTCCATAAATGGTATAAGTGAAATCAATATCAATTCGTGCAACATAAACACTATCGGCTAACGATGCTTCAACTAACGTTGGTGTTCCGTTTTGGTAATTCAAATAAGCTGTAATGTGTAAATCACCCGACAATACACTGGAATCGTAATAACGACCAATTAAATGAGCTTTCGTCGTTTGAAGTTCATCATTGAAAGCACTTAAATATGCTGGAATGTTTAATGCTTCATTTGTCGAATATTCGCCAAAAACAGCTTCAAATAATACATCTTCCGGTGAATCACATTCATCACCATAATACAAGACAATATCACGGTCTTCATTGGTCTGTCCTGCTACTGTTAAATCATCAACTGTAAAATAAGCTGGAATAATATTCAAAATATATGATGGTTCTTCGTCGTCAAACTTAATGAAGATACCCATACGAATAACTTGACCAATGAGTTCCGTTGATTCGTTTAAACCGACACGAATACGTTTTGGATTGCTGTCAAATTGTAGCCACCAATGTTGATACGCACCATTATCATAAGTTTCCCAAATATCATTACCTTCACCATCTTTGCCTGTGCTAATTTTGACTGCCCCAACAGTTCTGTTAACGTTGTAAACCACTTCTTGCCCAATCGCTTGTGCTTTGGTATTTTCAGGAATGCCGTCCGTTAATTCATAACGATATGCGTTTTGTACTACCGTTTGAGCATTTACCAAATTAACCAAACGTGGTAAACCTTCAACATAGCTAATTCCCGCAAAAACAGTAACATAACCAGCATCGTCAATTCGAGATACTAAACTTGAACCGTTTAATGAATACAAGAAATCATTAAACCAGTTTTCAAAATTTACATCACTTGCAGTTTCATTGCTGTAATTAGATACAATATCCAACCTTAATTCAGCTAACCAATTACTTTCGTTTTTAATTAAGACTGGTGATTCATCAATGTGATCAGCCAATAAAATTTGTTCAACCGTAAAGTAAGTAGGAATAACTTTTAAGGCATACATTAACTCACCATCACGGTTGTAAGCCATAATCACCAAAACTTTATCAAATAAATCAGTATTTTGATCTAAATCAACTGTGATTACGCTTTCCTTAAAGTTGAAAATCACATTCCAACCACAGCCCTTTGTCCAAACATATTTACCGTCTTGACGTACTTCATATTTATCAACCAATGAGTCATAAATTACGCCAGGCAAAGCAATATTATAACGTATTGAAGTACCAATCGCTTGTGCTACGGTACGAGTACGTCCATTTGGAGCTACCTCTAAATCAGGCATAAATTCTTCACTTTCACCGATTCCAGAACCAAAAGTACGAACTGGTAAGTAAGTTAGAATCTTATCACCATTATTATTTAAGGTAGGAATACCATTAACGTAAGAAATATTACCAGCAACTAACAAGTAACTAGTTGCAGTAATTGGATTTGACGCATCAGCACGGGTTAAAGCACGGGTCGTGTTATCAAAATTAAAATTCAAAACACCGTCATCGTTTGGAACACGACTAAATGATAAAGCCAAAGTATTTGATAAATTATTTTGTGCGTTTAATAGTTCTGCATTAAATGTGTTAATTGCACTAACCACATCACTATCATCAACAGCAACAATATCCCCTGCTTCAACGGTTAAAACTGTCGGTGTTGTCAAAGCAACGATTGGATCAACTGGATTATTAGCCAACTTAAATTCGCTAAATGTGAAGTAAACCGGAATAATTGTTAATTCTAATTGAGGTGTGATAATGTTTGCCGTCGAATAAACGTTAATTACAATTTTACCAGCTTGAATTAAAGCTTTGTATGCTTCATTATTGGAAACTGTTGCACTCTTATTTTCTAAACTAACCGTAATAGTTACTGTATTGCGGTTTTCAGTTTTAATATTTTTATCCCAGTAATCTTTAATACTTGCATCATTAGTTTGTGCATCTTGTAAATATAATCTTGAAGCATGCAAAGGGTCCCAATTATAGAAAGTATAAGTACCTGCTGTTCCAACTGCCAAGTATTCAGTACGTTTAATTAAAGCATCACCCATAGTAATATCGTAATAGAATGTACGAGCATAACGGCAGTTACCATTTTTGGTCAAAACTGGTTCGCCATTAACATAAGAATATGCAACTTCAACGGTTATTTGCCCTGCTGTTTCATAATCACAAGATAAATAACTCGAAGACAACAAACTGTTGTTAAAAGCGTTCATTTTTTCAGTAACAGTACTGTTCAACATCGATGTATCGTAGTTAAACAACGCACGATATTTTAATTGAGTTAATTCATCACGAGTAATTTGCAAACGAGATTCATAATGATTGATTACTTCCAAATCATTAACTTCAAAATATACAGGCACGATAACAACACTCAAATAAGGGTTAACATAATCACCAGGACGTTTGTACGGAATACGAACTTCTAATGTTGCCCCAATACTTGACATATCCGCTTTCAAATAAACCGACAAAGTTTGAGCAACAGGATTGATAGTAATTCTTGCATATTTTGATTCAATCGTTGATGAAGTTGTACCTACTCCGTTCAAAGTGAAATTTGCATAGTTAGGCACACAATCAACAGGCAAAGCCACATCATAAACTGCCGTAGTTCCAACAGCTTGGTATTGGGTTTGCGACATCGTACAAACTGCATAATCTTCAACATCGTCATCAGGTTCAACCACAAAACTATCACGGTATTTCGCATCAATTGTCATTGTTTCCGTAATTGCTTTTGCATTACTTTCACCTTGAATAGAAACGCTGATACCAAATCTCGTGCCGTTAGCCAAACGGTGTGAAAATTGCGAACTACTAATAATTGAAGTTTTGAAATAATATTTACCAGTCCATTTGTAACCTTCTGCCTTAGACCAAGATGAAATCATTTTCGGCATCGTAGAATTACTGATATATGGTTGATAGAATTTTTGGTCTTCGTTATAAACCATTTGAGTAAAACCAACTGAATAAACAATGCTATCATAAATTGGCTTACCCGATAAATCAGTACCAATTAAAACTTTTTCCGTGTGAGGTTGTGAAGTCCATAAGTTAATACTTGAAACATTAATGTAATATGGAGTTGGGTAAACCACTAAAATACCACCAACAGATTCATCATCAAGATAAATTATACCAGCATCACTTTGTCCATTCGTCAAACTTACTGCACTACGTACACCTTCAACTGCATTCGTATCAGCGAAGTGTGCCATTGTAACATTATAAATACCTTGCTTAGTTAAATTCAAGATAGATGAATCAACACTTGGAGTTTTAATATTTAACAATGGTGAATCGGCTAAATTTTCTTGTACATACAGGCGGGCAGCTGCAACGTTATAGAACGGATCAACATCAGGCACAGTAATTACTACTGCTACTTCAATTTTCAAATAGTAGGTATAATATAAATTTGCATAAACAGGATTTGCCGCATTCAAACAAGTAAGCTTAAATTCTAATTTAGCTTTACCACCTTCCATATTTACATAAGAAGTAGTTTGATTGTTTTCAAATAAACGATAGTAAATACCATCATACAAGAAATTATATGTTAATAGACTTGGCGACCAATTATCTTGGTCAATACGCATTGTCAAGTCGTATGTTGCCGACGATACACCGTCCAAGCTAATCGAATCTTGTACGATATTTAAGTAATTGATACCACCTTTAACATTAACTCTAACTGTCGAAGTCAAAGCATCTAAATTAAATGTGTATACTGCACCATTTGCCGTAGTAAATTCAATATAAGGATTAAACGAATAAGTACCACCAGCGTAAGTAACATTATCCGTACGACTCTGCTCTGGCGAATCGAAATTATGGTTTTTCAATTTCCAACCTGAATAAACATCTAAATCAGCAGCAAACGAGAACTCATTACCACGTTGCATTGTTACTGTATCAACTGCATTCGTAAATTCGTCTGGTGATAAATTCTTACGAGAAACAACGCCAGTACCACTTGCACTTTGAATCATAAGTTCAAAAATATCGATACTTTCTACAACATAGAAAGTGATAAAACGACCAGTAATGTTTAATTCAAAATATACTGTATTGTTTCCACGAGTGCAGAAATTGTTATTATCATGATTATCAATATTGAAAACGTGGTTCAAGTCGATATTCAATCGTCCTTTACTACTATCACATTTCAGTGTAGCACCAACCTGTTCTCCGTTAACAAATTTACTAATATAAACTGTTTCTGGTTTACGTAAAATGTCCCAACCCAAAACTGTGTATAAATCATCTAAATAATAAACGTTAGCTGCAATTTGCGAACCGTAATTATCTTCACCAGCTGTATAGAACAAAGCCGCATAATAATCATTCGGTTTTTGACTTGCTAGTACCCAGTTATAACCGCCACGAGTATTACGTAAACCACTATTTGCGTCGTGAATAATATCGCTCTCAAATTCATCAGTTTTTTCTTTAACTTCGTCTTCTGTACCAATGTAAAGTGCAACCATTTCATAAACATCAGGCAACACTAAATCAGTACCGTTACTATCTTTACCTACATAACGCAAACTATCACTTGCATAAACAACCAAAGCACTAAGCCCTAAGCTTAACTTACCTTCCACAGCCGAAACATAAATCTTCCCCGTTGCAGTATCTAAACGAGCTACCGCACAATCAGCAATCAACAAATTACCATCAACAACTGTAAATGGATTCAACTCAAATTTTCCATACTTCCATTCAGCATAAGCAATACCATAATTTTGATAAGCTGCATCGTTTGCAACTTTAACACTAATTTCTTTTTCAACAATTTTACCAGTTTCGGAAATTAACTCTAAATATTTGCCAGTAGCATTATTATGCTTAACACCATCAACAACAGTAACGGTATTTGGCTTTTTATTATCAACCACAACGTTAACATTAACAGCAGAACCACCGAGGTAATAAAACTCAAACGGAACATTATCAGTCCAATTTTGACCATCTAAGTCAAATTCAGCAGGGAAATTATAACTCTTGTAAATCTTAAAACCGACATTGAATGCTTTATCCGCTAAATATTTTGCGGTAACGGTAAATTTGTTAAAGTTAACCCCACTACCCTGTTGTAAAGTAATATTTGCATTAACTGGTTCTACAACTTCAATATTTACATAATTATTATCGGTAATTTCTTTTCCGTCCAAGGTCGTTAATTTAAGAGCAATTTCCGCACTATCGGTAATTCCGTCTAAATCAATTTTTTCTGGATAAATCACGTTATCAATCGGAGCAACAACAATCATATAAACAACAATTTCAGTTTCACTATCGCCATAAACCGAATCACTATATGCATGCAAAGTAACATGACACTCATATAAACCTTCGGCTAAATTGCGAGCATCGAACGCATTTGTTGCATCACAAATTTTCTTTCCGCTAGCATCATAAACACTATCGAAAACAGCATAAGCACCAACGTTCACACCAGGAGTTTGGACTGCAAATTCGTAGGTATAACCCTTACGAACATAAGCGGTACGCACATAATCGTAAGTTGTTTCATGGTTATCAATTATCGTATCATAAATTTTACCACGGTTATTACTGATTACCGACATTGACAAAGTTTCAACAGTTGGGTAAACACAAATTGCAAAGGTATAATTTTTGCCATTAGCGTATTCAATCGTGAATTGATAATCTTTATAATATTCAATTAAATCAATATTGTTAGCAGTAATTGTATAGGCAATATAATAGCAATCAAGTTCCCTAGAATATTGAGTAACCGGTGAAATTATGAACGGTAAATCTTTACTATTATCAACAACTTTGGCAGTATTCCATTTGGCACTGTAAGCATAATCCACTGTGTTATTTACACCAGTGTTAGCAACCATACCATAAACGTTAATAACTTCGGTACTGAATTCTTGGTGCTTGATATTGTAAACCAACGCCACACCCGAAGTACCATCATTAAACGTCGTAAGGTTATCAACCTTGAATTTATCAATTACACTTGTAACGTCTAAATTCACATCACAGGAAGCTTTTCCACCAACCGACAACTCACTTGTGCTTTTAATTCGCAAAGTCAATGTCATATCATCAGAAAGGAAATCTTCTGCATAAGCAGTCTTCATAAATGCCACAGAGAAACACTTTTGATAGTGAGTATAATAATTTTCTGGGGACATATAAACCCAGTCATTATTTTCCGCCGACCAATAACCAATTTGTAAAATATTATATAAACTGATTCCATGAGTTTCTTCGGTTGCTAAACGTCCATACGTACCACTTTTGTCCCCTACTCTGTCTTCAACAATCAATTCAAATTCAACATCAGCATCTTCATTAACAACTTTGCCATTCGCAGTATTCAAAACAAAGGTATCAAAATACTCTCCATCATAATAATCACCTTCATAATGGAAAGCGTTAATTGATTCTTTATCAGTTGCTAAATTAAATGTTTCTGTGCCATAAATTTCAGTTTCTGCATGAAGATAGAACTCATTACGTACACGCAAATAAATAGTGTCAGTAATTTGAACATTTTTATCACTACTATCAGCATAAGCAATTTCTTTACCACCATCTTTCACGATTGGATATGCCGTAATATTGATTGCAACTTGTCCAAGGTTTTTAACTGTCGATAATGAATGTGTGTATTGATCAATATAATCAACACGAGCAATTAAAGTATCCGCACTTTTAACCACAAAACCATAATCAGATAATTGTGTTTTTGCACAATCTAAACCAAACTCAAAAGTCGCACTAGAAAAATTAGTGCGATTTGCAATTAAATCCCATGTCTTATCTGGGGTTGACGCAGTTTTATAAGCATCAGTATTAACAGTAATATTTTTAGCACTAGGGAAAACATAAAACGGAACATCAATCCATTCCGTCATTGCTGGCAACTTAGCTTGTAAATAAACATATTGATCAACACAAGTAGCATCGTCTTCAACTGATAAAGCACCTTGCTGTAAGATTACACCAGGATATTGTTCTTTTAAGCGATATTCAACGGGGAAATTATTCGGTGTAAAAACTCGCTCCGTGTCTTCATGATGAGCAAAGAACGTAAACTTATTCAAAACATCAGCTGACATTAAATCTAACTTAGTACCACCTTGACGTACACCGAAATGAGCATTAGGTGCAAGTTTCATATCCTTAGCGGTCATTTTAACAGTAACATTAACACCAATTGTTTGAGCTCCCGAACGTGTCGTAAAAGTCATAGTAATCGGTGCTCCACCATTTTGTCCCGTTACCATAAAAGTATTGACACCAGTCTTACCCGCTTCATCTCTGGGTGTAATTGGCGTAACATTAACAATTCCGCTACTAATTGAGCTTTCGTTTAATTCAACACTACGGTCAGCTGTTTCTGGCAATCCATCAACTTTAATTGTGAAATAAGTCGACGACAAAGGCGTTTCAACAATACGGAATTTTTTATCCGCTGTTTCGTCTTTTTCCAACTCTATTTCCAAATTGATGTTAGGTTTATCAACAGTAACAGTAACGCTACCATAGACATCTTTTTGACGACCTGCATTTTGGAATGCAAAAATAACACCAAAAACTGCGGCAATAGCAATAATGCTAACAACAAGTAAACTGGCAAGCCCACGTTTTTTCAAATGTTATTCCCCCCAACGTTTTTCCTTTAATCTAGTATGCTTAATTATATTTTTTATATGAATAACCGTCAAGCAAAAAACTGTTCTAGGCAAGGTAAACTGTTTGCTTGGAATAAACTTTTACTGCCGCAGCAGAATGTTCCCCACTACCTACTGTAATATTATTTGGAGTAGTATCATCTTCGTCATTGATAATATGCATGTTATCTTCCGCAAAACCATACTTTGCGGCACTATTCGCCGAACTTGCCCCGTAAATATAAAGATTGAAGTTGTTACATGAATTATTCAAAACAAGATCAACATTTCCCCAATCATGATGTCCGCTGATATAACCACCAGCTTTAATCACATTATCAGTCCCTACAACTTTATTAAAATGAGCTTTAATATTGGCAGCCCCTGCTCCGTTTTCCCAATTACGCACCGTAATGTCAGCTTTACCATTGATACCATGCACATTGATATTACCATCGTATCCCAAAACTTTTACTGAACATTCACTGGCATCATCTTGAAAGCTAACATTGATATCACCACCACTGACTTCACAACTGCGAACATCCACATTACCATTTACTCCCGCCAAGTTCACACTACCAATTCCGTAATTTTTAACAGAAACATCACCCACAACACTACCAACGCTAATCGACGCCGTAGCCGTTGCATCATCTTCTTTACCTGCGGTAAAATCCACCCCACCGCTAACAATTTCATCAACAGATAAACTTCCATGTATAGTAGTCATAGCAACGCCAGCAGCCACTTTACCGACCGCAATATTGGCATTGACAGTTGTTACATCAAGGTTGTTAATTTCGTTCATTGTTAAGCTACCACTTTGATGACTAAACGTTACACTATTAGCCGTATCGCCATGGAACTGGTTATTTGCCCCAGTGATTTTAACATCGCCCACAATGTCAGCATTGAAAGTTTGTACTCCATTTGAACCAGTAACCGTAACATCGCCATTAACTACTGATTGACAAACAAACTTTGTTTTAGAACTTTTAATTTCAACGTTGTTCAAAGAAATATTTTCGTTAGCAGGAATATTGACATTAGCCGCACTTTCCACAACCAAATCACCAATACGCAAAGCATCAGCTTGTCCAACTGTATTATCAACAAAAGAGAAATTCACATCACTGTAATTGTTTTGTAAAACGAAATCATGCACAAAAGTATCGTCCTTGCCACGGTGCGGTAAATTGATGTAAACCGTTGTTGGTTTATCACTAAACACAATTCCCGATGGCTCTAACACTTTAATTTTATAATAAAGTTCTCCATTATATAAAGTCTGTGTCCATTGTACCAAAGTACGATTCAAACTATTAAAGGCAATTCCCGTCGCAGTTTCATTAACTACAATTGTACCTTCCCCTTCATAACCTTCATTCGACATCTTGACTTCAATTTTAGTTCCAGTACTTTCAATAATGAAATTACCATTTGTAAACGCCGTCGTTAATGCTTCGTCTTTGTAAACGATTTGCGTATCCCGCTCATTAACCGACTTTGCCCCGAAAAACGATAAGTTCGGGAAAATAAACAGTAGTGCTGTTAACAACCCCAGCACAACCGCCGACCCTAACAAAACCAAACCAATGGCGGTAATAAAATTGATCAATTCTTTTTTCACAATTCAAGTTTAACGTTTATTACGAAAAAAAGCCACTAAAATGTTTTGTGCTTCATCGTTTAGTTGAAACTCAATCGGTGTTTGCCAATTAAGGTTAGTTGTCGACTTTGCCCCGACATAAACTTTTTGCAACCGAGCATTCAAAATTGCCCCCATGCACATTTGGCAAGGTTCTAATGTTACGTACATTTCACAGCCGTTCAACCGCCAAGACTTTAATTTACGGCAAGCTCGATTCAAAGCTACGACCTCAGCATGCCACAAACAGTTACGTTTACGTTCACGTTGATTGTACCCTTTCGCAATGATTTTGTTATCCTTAACAATTACACAACCAATCGGCACTTCCCCATGACGTTCGGCAATCCGTGCTTGCTTAATTGCCTCTTGCATAAAATCCATTACCATGTCCCCCACACAAAAGACAATAAGGTAATTACCGCACCAATTACAAAAACGAAAGTAAACAATGCCCGTTCCAATGGTCGCCCCTTTTGTGGTTCGTCAAAAGTTTCAATGTATGCTGCGGTAGCTTTCCACGTTGGCAATGTTTGCAAAGCACGAGTCAACGCAACTTTCAAACGATCAAAATCTTCGACGCCAAATTGACTTTGTGTTGCTAAATAACGCACCGTATAACGGTCTAAATTACGCTTGAATTTATCACGAGCCATTAAACGGATAATTTCCCCAATCACAACAACAACGACCAACAACGTCAATCCCAGCACTAAAACATTACTAAATAAATAGGAAACCAAGTTCATACCAGGCAAGTTAAGTTCTTCGGCAAAACTAAAATATGTTGCAATTGCGTTGTTAGTAAAATGCACAATTATGCTCCCCCACAAAGAACCCGATGACAATGCAACTACACCCATAAACCAACCCAAGATTGTGGCGTAAAAAAACTGTCCCACATTCATGTGCATTAAACCAAAAAGTATACTGCTCCATAACAACGCCTTACGTACACCAAGTTGTTTAACCAAGCCGTTCAATAAAACACCACGGTGTAAAAACTCCTCACAAATGCCCGGTAGCACCGCCGTCAAAACTAGACTAATTAAAAGCCCCGAATAACCTGTAAACGCATTATCATTACTACTAAATTGATAACCAAAAGAACGTAACAACGAAGCAAAAATACTGGCAATAAAAATATTCAAAAGGTAAAGACAAATTCCTAAAACGAAACAGAGTGCTACGTTTTTCAAAGGCATACGCCCCCAGCCAGTATCACGACAAACTTGCCGAAGAGAAACTGGTTCACGATTAACTTTTTGTGCAACCAACAACATTAAACAAGGAATCCCCGCCATCACAACTAACTGTGGCAAAAGACTGCCAACGACTTCCAGCATTTGCTCTGACAGCCCATTAAAGCACCCTAATGAAGCCAATGCTTGCACCAACACCAGCAAGACAATCGCAGTTGTATAAACAATTAGCGTAGTTAAATAACGATTATTTTTCATACTTGTAGATTCCTTTTTTGATTAAAAAAACAACTGCCAACGTGGTAACAATGGCTAGACTAATGGACCAACAAATGTTCCCAGCACTTAGATTAAATACGCCACTGCCTTCCCCAGCAAAATATGTATATGTTACGATAAAAGTGTTATTGATAGCATGGATTAAGATTGTCCACCCAATCTGCTTAGTTTTCAAAAAAATCCAAGCAAACCAAATTCCCATCAAGAGTTGATAGACTGTTTGCGACCATGACCCATGATAGAACATAAACACTACCGCACTAATTATAATAACACACCAATCTGGCATTTTCGCCAACTTTAATAAGTTACAAGCGACTAAACGGAAAATCAATTCTTCTAAAATTGGTACAAAAACGCCAACAAACACCAACGCCATAAAAAAGCCATGAGCAAATAAATCGGTGTCTGTTTGACGAGCTTCCAACCCCCAGCGAATAAACAATTCCGCACACAGATTTTGGAACATTAAATAACCAAACAAACACGCAAAAGCAATTACTACACAAACCAAAGCTGTTCGCAAATAATCCTTAACTTTTAGCATGTTTTCTAGTATATTATTAAAATGCTAAAAATCCAAACGTTAAGTAGTGGTAGTGCTGGAAATATTACCTATATTGGAACTGACAATACAGGTATTTTAGTTGATGTCGGCTTACCGCTTTCGGCAACCTTAAAACTCATGAGTCAAGCAAACATTGACCCACATTCAATCAACGGCATAGTGATTACACACGAACACAGCGACCACATTAAAGGTGTTGCTGATTATGTTTCACATTACGAAGTCCCGATTTATTGTTATCACAGTAGCACCAACACCTTAAAGCGTTGCTTAAAACTACCACCCCACTATTTTCACGAAACTGATAATTCCTTTACAATCGGCGACATTACTGTTAACAGTTTCCCTGTCCCACATGATAGTAATTTTTGTCTTGGTTATACATTTCAAAATGGCAACTCAACCGTAGGTATTGCCACAGATATTGGACAGATGACCGAAACCATCTTTACCAATCTCGCCACCTGTCAAGTGGTAATTCTGGAAAGCAATCACGATGTCCAAAAACTTATGGCAAATCCCAAATACCCTGACTGGTTAAAACGTCGTATTCTCGGCAACCGTGGACATTTATCTAACATTGACTGCGGACGCACGATTGCCAAACTCTACCAAGCCAACGTTGCCCAAGTCATTTTAGCTCATTTAAGCGAAAAGAATAACACTCCAACACTGGCATACCAAACAGTTAAACAATACTTACAATCACAAAACATAACCGAAGGTAAAGATATTTTTATCGACGTAGCACTACAAAGTCAAATTGGAAATTGTTACTGTTTGGAATAATTTTAATTAAATTATTTTGTTGTCATTTTACTACGTAGGCGTAAGAAGACTAACACAGCCACACCGACAATCCCCAGTACCACCGCCAAGATAACGTACCCAAAAGTACTTTCTTGTTCGTTAATTGTCCAGCTATCCATGTAGACAGGATCTTCGTCCGCATCTTTTACAACCACACTATACAAACCAGCATCGGAAACGGTGAACAATTCTTGCGGATTAAAATTACCACTGTTCAAAACACTACCATCAACGGTAACTTTTTCTTGTTCCACGAAGTTCTTGTATAGATAAATCGTTACTTTACCTTGTGCATGATACAACCAATATGGATTGTAATAAAGTGTAACCGCACCTGTTGTTGCCGAACCACTACCACTGCTCAATACAAAATAATTACTTGCACTATTCGCTTTATGTTGGATATTAAATTTAACTTCATGCAAAATGTAATCTTGTAAAATGTTATTAAAAGTTTTCAAAGTAACAACATAGCTACCAGGATTATTGTCGGCATTAAATTCCATGTAATCGTTAACTTTAATATCGTCAAAATCATGAATCTTATAACCATCACGAGTTACCGATTCAACTTGAACATCTGGATAAATTGACATACTAAACGATTCTCGAATTGTATGGGCAGGAATAATTTGGAATAGATATTCAGCTTGTAAATCGTCGAGTACGTTTGCACTAATGCGATATGTTACTTTAACACGATAACTGCCACTATCACTCCAATAGAAAGTCGATTGGTTACCATTAACAAAAATTTCGTCAGTTACCGTTCCCGTCGAACCAGTATAAGTAACTTCCATTTTACTTATGCAGAAATATTTGTTGAAGTATAATTTATCTTGTGCAACTTCACCAGCATAAAGTTTAGATAAGAACTTATTACCATAAGTAACTAATTTTAACTCGACTTGGTCGTTGTAAATCATACCATTAACTGGTTGTTTTTCATTGATTAAAACCATTGGCTTTGTCATTACTATCAACATATAACGTTCTTGACGGTAACGAACATCATTTTCATCTTCACTGTTACCAAAATACAAATGGTTACCTACAAGGTCATGTACAACAAATTCGTAGTAGCCAGCATCATAACGATTAACTGTGAAAACTTGATCAGCCCCATCACCATATAAAGTTTTTACCAAAGTACCATTATAATAACAGTCAACAACAATGATATTACCTTCAACCATGTAACATGGTAAATTATTTTCATCACGTAATATATCTGGTACACAATGTAATTTTATATCAACTTTATCGTCATGAGCTTGCATAAAACTATCCTTAATCATGTGGAAAGTAGTTTGCGATGGAGTAATGATAAAGCGGCTATTACTTGAACCACCAACATTTGGGTTACCGTTCAAACTCAATGTAATTGCAGTACCACTGTTTAATTCACCGTCAGTCACACCCGTAGTCGCAAAATAAATCGGGTTATCATAAATTGGCATGCCATTACTTTCACCCAACAAGAAAGCTAAACGCCAAACCAAAGTATTATTCTCACGATCAAAGTAATAGTAATCAGTTTTCAATTCTGGATTACCAGCTAATACACGGTTGGTTTGTCCCACTCTAATATCCAAACCGTGTGATTTATAATCTTCAATCAATTTACCATTACTATTTGTAGTAAACACATAGCGAGGGATATAAAGATATTCGTCAGTTTTCTTGGTATTAGGAATAAATTTATAATCACTTGGACTAGCTTCGACTTCTTTTTCGTCGTCGTAAACCAAAACCAAAGTATCATCAATTTGGGCAATTTCAAAAGTATAAGTTGTTTCCGCCCAAACTGAATTACGTAAAGTAACTTGATACTCACCAGCGTCCTTGAATGTGTATTTTGTTGTTCCTGGCTTTAAGGTTACATGTTCAACTTGATTATTAAATGTACGAGTATAAGATACAATCACTGGGAAAGTTGTTGCTACTAAGCTATTGGAAATATCGAAACAAACATCACTAACAAAAACTTCACCCTCAACTTCGATGGCTTGATCGCTCGCATTTTTCCAATCCACACTCGGCAAACGAGTATCAAAAACAAATAATTGATCAAAAAGAATTGTTCCACTTGCACGACCAGTTGCTACAATACGATACTGTTCAATCGTTGTCGCACCCGGTTTTGGAATAAAGGTATGATAAATCATGTCATTACTAATGAATGGCTGTAAATCTTTTAATAGATCCCCTGTTCCAGCATCATAAATCAAAACATTATAAGCAGTACGTAAATAACTAAATTCAACCCCACGTTCATCACCAGCATAAATTACACCGTCTTGCGTAATAGTATTACCATGCACCGTAAAGTTAATTGTGCTTTTAACTTGTTGGTGATACTCAGTCATACTAACACGACCAAATGGATCCGTTACGGTAATGATTAAATCATGCGTTACATCAAAACCTTGAATCGAAGTCCCGTGTAACGAGAAGTAAACTTCGGAAGAAACATCGTTGGTGGTAATATCTTGAACAGTCATTTTATAAAGCGAAGATAATCCAGAATCAAACAAGATTTTTGGCAAAGTATTATAGTTAGTAATATCGGTCAAAATAACGTTACTACCAATCCCCGCTTGATAGCAATCCAACTGAATCTTTGGAGCTGTTTCACGAATATTATAGAATTCAAACGTTTCTTTTTCACCGATACGGTCATACAAAATATAGGAACACTTTACCCCATTTTCCGTTGCTACGTTAATCCAATTATTCAACGCACTAACCAAGTTAGCTTCATTTTTAGGACCATTGCCAATATCGTTACCAATATGCCAATATGCCGTGCTACCTAAAACCATATAATAATCATCGCCATTTTCAAATCTAAATGAATTATTGTTCAAGAAGAACTGGTGAACACTAGATGCCGACACGTGCATTTCACAACCAATTTGAACTTCCTCGCTTTCTTCGGTAATTGCACCGATAAACGAAACATTATTTACATAATTAACACCCTGTACTTGAATCATGTAGTTAATTGAATGTCCTGCATAGTCAGTTTCGGTAATTACATAATATTTCATTTCATTATCATGTAAACCAACTATTTGCGTAAACGGAACTTCGACTTCACCATCGGTACCCGTATACAATGGGAAACGTACAGCGGACAAAACACCTTCACCGCTATAATCAACTTCACGGTAAGTGATAGTTTCTGTATCTAAATAACGTGCTGTACCTTGTTCATTACCAAACACAAACGAGTTACTTAAACCATAAACATAACCACTTGGCAATTCTGCGTCATTTAACATTCGGGCTAAATTATCGCCGTCCTTAACACGTCCTAAGTTATAAGTTGGACGACTGGTATCAAACAAAATGACATAGTTAGTTGTTGCATTATCTTCGGCAACCAAACTTACCTGTAAACTGTAACCATCTTCAATCGCTTTACCACTCAAATAGTCTTGCATAATATGATATGAAT
This sequence comes from Clostridia bacterium, assembly GCA_017623705.1. Taxonomy (GTDB): domain Bacteria; phylum Bacillota; class Clostridia; order Christensenellales; family UBA1242; genus RGIG8050. Next base: position 37,456 of record JAGAOQ010000015.1, read on the forward strand.
ATTGATTATCCTTTGGAGTTGGTACGGCAAATGTTACAGGTTGAGCAAAACCATTTGCAGTCCAACTTGCTGTTGTCGCTTGAACATCAATATTGGTAAACATGCTTGCTGGGTCGCTGGTAAAGCTAAATGTTAATTGATCAATTTGTGCTGGATCAATAATACAATAATAACTTTCACCATCGTATTTCATTCTTGCCGTACTGATTACTTTATCATCAGCCACTTGAATCTCCGCCTTTGCTCCACGTGTCGTATCCAAATTTAATAACAAATAATCATAATTGGCACTGGTTGGAGCATTTTCATCATCTTTTAATTCGGTAATATTACCATTTACTAGCATACAAGAAATATTACGGGCATCATCAGCAATAATCAGTTTATAGAAACCACTTTCATTTGCACTGACAGGATCACCGATTGACCAAACTCCACTACCTTCCCCTAATTGAATAATTTGATTATCGCTAACATAGCTGAAACGTGGTGTTAACGAAGGGAAATTGAAATTATAAGTACTAATTGCTGGATTCATATAAAAATCGGAAACAAAATTGAAATTCATTTTGTCTTTATCAAACGCATAAACCGTACCTTCGTGTTTCCACGCATATTTACTGCTAAATCCATTAACCCAAGCAATACGATCACTACTTAATTCGTTATTAAAATGATTGATAACCTTTGCGTCAGCAGTTTTAGCTTTTACAGCATTATTAGTATTAGCAAAATTTATTTTCAAAGCTGTTTGGTATGGATTATTCCCTTCTGCGTAATAAAGCATTTTTTGATTATCAACAATGAAATAATAATCACGAGTTGGTTGATCAGTACTTGGGGTTGATTTATAAGCACGAGTTAAAATATACATTCCCGATGGTGTTGTTGTATTAGTATTAAACAAAGCCAAACGCACCGTCTTTCCCGCATCAAGCTCTTGATAACTGTAAATTACACCATCACCATCTTGATGAGCAAAAATTGATTTACCATTTACCGTAGGATTATTAACTTGCATATCCGCAAAAGGATAATTGGGATTAGGTTGGGTAGAATCAATCGACGACATTGTTTGATAAGTCAAAGGATAATATTGTAAATAAACTTTATCCACACACGAAGCTTCAAGATTGCTTTTTTGTTCAAAAGCGAATGAAACAAACGGACGGTTTGACATACCACCGGTAGTGTTTACTAAACTAGTATAAACACCAGGTTCATCGGTAATCATACCAAAACCTTTGTAATCATTTTCTGTTGAAATTGTAGGACGGTTTTTATCGGCATAAACTCGACCAAAACAACTATCGTGAGTTAACACAATATAATACTCACCCACGTTACCTAATAAATCGGTTACACGGAAATAATACGTATTTTCTTCCTTCAAAATCATGTAGCCATTCTTAAATGCTTCATTCGGCACATCTTGGTATGCATTACCTGCACAGCTATATTCCACCCTTGCTAAGCCAACGCTAATTGATGTTTGCCATCTGGTAATTCCCATGGTTTTTCGGCTATCATCAATTAAAACATTGGCGTTTGTCAACCCATCAACAAAGTTTTCAAAAGTCAAATAAATTGGAATTAGCTTTTTTACACCAAAACCCACATAAACACCAACTTCTTCATCAAAATTAACAATGTTAGTAATAATGTCTGCTTGTTCACCACTTTGAACAAAAGTTGGCGTGCTGTTATCAATAATTAACATAAATTGCGTTTCATTACCAACCGCATCTACCAAAGTAAATAAATGCAATCCCGCTTGCGTAAACGTTTCGTCAATCGTCCAACCAGTTGCCGTTTTTACTGGAACATAGCCATTATTTGGTTTTGAAGATACAGTCGAAAATTGATATGCCGAATATAAATTTGTTAATTTTCGTAAATCGGCAGAATTATAAAGGTCAAAATAATTACGATCAAAGTTAGGATCAACGCCGTTGTTTTCTAACTTCATTTCGTAAAATTCATAAAGCACATTAGTAAAATCGATACCACTTGCTTTTTGAGCCCAAGTCAAATTAACGTCCCCAGCACCGACAACTGCGACATTATCAGGTAAACCAGCTAACGCACTCGCTGTTGTATTAGCTTTAATTCCTGTTGCCAAAGTGTCGTCTACAATAATATTGAAAATTGAATTTGATTTACTGTGTGCCCCGTATTTAACAGTTAAACGATATTGTCCACGGTTCAAATTAAAACTAAACGCACCATAATCACCAGCGGTAACATTTACATCATTGAACGTATAATCACCAAACGGAGCATACGATAACGACAAAGTTGGTGGTACTTCAAATTCACCGAGTGTACTGCTCCCCTCGTAGTTCAAGGAAACCTTATTTCCCATTACATTCAAATTACGATTTAATTCTAATTCACCCGCATAGTAAGTTTTTACGTTACCATACGCATCAGTTACATCAAAAGTAATTTTTGCCGAATTAACAATTTCGAAGAAGAAAACTTGTTGTGTAACTTTATTATTTACTTTGAAATAAACAGTAACAACATATTGCCCTGCTTCTTCAAACGGAGCTCCAACTTCCAGCGTAGAACTTTCCCAATCGCCAGAGTTAGTAACGCCATAAGCTGGCTTAAAAGCAACCGAAGACAAAACAACAGCATTTTCCCCATTCATACCAGCACCAGTCGCATGAGCTACGTTACCCACAATCTTAACTGGCGGAAAGTTAGTTCGTACAGGTTTAACGTTTTGCGTCGTTAAATAATTTGCTAATTGATTAGAGTAATTCAAAGCATCACTAACACGCATGTTATCAATACTAAAACCAACTTCATTTACCGTCATATTTGAAGCACGAACTAACGCAGAAATATCACTACTTGTTTTGGCATAATCACTGCTAAAAAACGGCAATGGACCATTATAAGCTTGATTAGTGTGTTGACCACCATAATAAGCTTGGAAACCTAAAACATTCAAAACGCTTTGATAAGTTTCAAAACGTTTTAATTTAACAAACCCGTGATCAACGCCACGATTTTTATATTCTTGTTCGTGCCCTGCTAAATAAGCATTGTAACATTGCAAAGCCGAAATCATTTGATACTCGCCAATGTTAAAGAATTTTAAGGCACGTTCGCTGTTACTTGGATCATTTTGTTGATAAGTTTGATTAGTTTGAATTTGAACATCAAAATAATCCGCAGAATAATTGACTACCGGATATTCGCTTTCGTAAGAATAGTTATAAATTTCGGCATTACCTTGTACACGATTTTTGGTATCAAAGCGTGGGAAATTTTGATAGTAAACTTTATTTACAATCATAAATTCAAACACAATGTTTAATTCTGCAAAAACACCATTCCCTGTCGCTACTCTTTGTTTGAACGATATTTGGTAGAAACCTTGCTCTTGAAACATACCACGCAAAGCATTGCCATTGTATGCCACGGCACCAATTTGGTAATTTGTCATTTGATTTTCGTATTCATTATAAACCGCAGTCCCCAGCAACGTTTGAGCTGTTTCTAAGGATACATTTTTAGCATCATAAATTTTAACTTCCACACCATCACGAACAACACGATACAAAAGCACACCATTTTCATCATATAATTCAGTAGTTCCGTTTGCAATGGTTTCAACATTTTCTAATTGATGAGTCAATGAATTAAAATTGTAGAGATAGTTACTATCACTGTCTTTAATGCGAACTTCATAACCATCACTCACACGTGAGTTAGGATTAAACGATACATACAAAACAACATCATTGTTTTCAATTTTCACGTTTCGTGCAACCAACGAATGTTCCGGAATCCCCGCATAAACTTGGTCAGCAGGCAAATTCGCATCGACACTAACAATCGCACCTTCTTGGTCCAAACTAACACCATCACGTGTAATTGATAAATTTGTCGGTACATTAGTCAAATTAGTTAATTCAAATAAAACAATATCATCGTAGTTGTATGGGTCTAACATTATTACTGGAATATCAATACTTCGCCCTACCCCGGTAGCGATTGAACGCATTTCTGCACTAGTAAAAACAGGCGACGGATACCCCTCATTACGTTTTTTTTGCAACTCCGCATAAGAACGTTTCGTGTCGGCATTCAAAAACTCCGTCAAAATACCACGGCTATAACGTTCTTCCAATAAAGTTAATTTGGTTTCTTGCCCTAATGTTACCGTTCCAGTATCAGCTTTATCAAAGGGAATTCTTTGGTACAAATCATCAAATGTTGGAATGTAATCTGGGTCATTTACATAAATATCAGTACTTACTGCCCGTGAAGTAAAGTTTCGCCAGTCAATAACTAGACCAGTACAAAACAAAGCAAGAGCCATTGCAACGCTCAAAACGGTTAGTGCAATAATCCTCCCACGACTAAACTTCATTTGTATTCCCCCAACATAGTATGGTTAAATTATAGTTTTAATATTTGATAACGTCAATCAAAACACAAGACTTACCATTCAAACAAGTCATGACGTTGTGCATTATTAACACGACGAATCACAATATCATTACGGCGACGAATATCATAATAAATCGCAGCTTCATCAAAGTATTTTCCTGGGACATAAATATCAGGCGTTGGTTTCAAACGGATAACACCTTTATTCAAACATTCGTAGAATAAAGTTACCTTACTGCGTAACGGGTGGAACGTGAAACAATAAACAAAAATATTACCTGGTACAATATCCAACAATTCGTTTGGTGGTAATAACGGACGACTTGCCGAGTTAGTCGCTGTTGACTTACTTCCACCCTTAGGATCGTCCTTAGCGGCTTTACCCGTGTTTAGACTAACCGTCGTGCTTTCCGTAGTAATTTCCATATCCCCCATCAAGTCGGAGAACATCTTACGAGTATCCGTATCATTAACCCCGACAAAGACTTGGTGGTTGCAGTTATTTCGTACTGTAACAGCAGACTCCAATCCGTAAGTAGTTTCTAATTGTTTGTAATCCTGCAAGACTAACGTAAAGAAAATACCACGAGAACGAGAAACAGTAATAACAGTTGCAAAGTCGTTAATTTTAGGCATATTACCAAACTCATCAAGCACAAAGTAGGTTGGCCACGGCAACTTACCACCACGTTCATTTGCACTAGCAACTAACGACTTATATAATTGAGAAATACACAAAGTTGCTAATGGGTGGCGAACTTTAATTTGGTCGGGAATAATCAAGAAGAATGCTGTTGGTTTCTTGGCAAATTCATTAAACTTAATATCCGTACCGCTGGTAATGTAGCAAATACCCTTATCGTTAAACATTGATAATTTTTGTGTAACAACACCGAAGAAGTTACGCATGGTATTTTCCGCATTTGATGTTACTGTTTGAGCCAAAGCCGCAGCAACCGACAACTTATCACGGCCTTCAAAATAATTCTTAATTGTTTTGAAAACTGCTTGCGGGTCGTTATCACGAATCGATAAAATCTTGAAGATATTATAGAAATTAAATTTCTCACGAGTCATACCTAGATTTGGATTCAAGCTATCTTCCAACATTGCCATTGCAGTACCTTGAATTAAATCACGTGCTCCCTGCTCCCAGCTCGGATCTTTCTCATTTTCGATTGGACAGATAGCCGAACAAATGTCTTTAATGTCAGCTTCGGAATCCGAAATTAACTGTTGACGCAAAGTACGCATTTCATTTTCCGCCATCTCTTTGCTTGGGAACGCAATTCCGTTAAAAGCGTACCAAACCGGTGGATAACTACTAGCGATAATACGTAGCCCCATTTTCGCAGGGTCAGCATTCTCAAAGCGTTTAATTTCTTGTTCTAAATGTTGTGCCCGTTGAAACATATCCCACGGTCTTTCAAATGGGTTCCAACGAGAACTACGAATGGGATCATTCAAGTTAAATACTTGCACGTCATAACCTTGATGACGCAAGCTTTCTGCTAATGTGTTATAAATTTCACCTTTCGGGTCAGTAACAACTAGGTTTGGTTTTTGGTTTGAAAAACCCAAAGTGTACAAGAACGGAAAAACATAACCTTGCGTTTTAGCCGCACCCGTCGTCCCCAAAATAATCGAGTGAAAATCTTTGGAAACCATATTGATGTGAATATCGTTCCCAATCAATTCAAAACGAGCCAACGGACCAGTTTTCTTCAACGAAGCTAATTGTGAGGCCTTGGTGTAAATGTAGACCTTATCACGTTCTTCATTTGTCATCCAACGGTTGGAATAATACTGTGAAACGCTTTTCTTTTTTTTCTTCCCGTCAGCATCTAAATACTTAAACAAAAACCACGCCAACAAACACAATGGAATTAACAACATTCCCATGCGGAAAATATCACTATTGACCCCCAAAAGATTAAACGCATCACGTCCTGCCATTAGATTGGACAACGCTAACAAACCCACAGCAATCGCCAGCAAGCCCCCAATAATAATGAATGACCATTTCCCCAATTTTTGTAAATTCATCTTACTAATATAATAATTGTAATTTGATTATTTAGGCAAGTTGATTTTTGCGACATTTTTCAATAAAGCTTCCAGCAAAGTTACTTTCAACGAACGACGTAAGTTTTGTTGGTTTTGATTACCAAACGTTGACCAGTTATTTGCATCAGTTAAGGTATCACTAAAAAACACGAATTGAGCAAAACGCATTTGTAGACGTTGTGCTACGGCAGCAAAGCCCGCACACTCCATTTCAACAACCACTGCCCCCTGCTCCCGACGTCTTGCCAACCGTGCTTTGGTTTCACGGAACAACGCATCAGTCGTCCACGTAATGCCACGTACAACAGGGATTCCGCCGCTTTGCAAAAACTGTCCTAACCAATCAGTCAACTGCGAATCTGTTGCTACATAAACCGACGGTGCTAAATAATGATAACTAGCTCCTTCATCACGAATTGCTTTCTCAACCAAAACAAAACTATCCGTGCTAATGCTTTCATCAAGCAATCCCGCCGTCCCATAAGCAATGATGTTTTCAATGCCTAAATATTTTAATTCTTCAACTACACCTACTGCTACGGGACTGCCAACCGTCATTAGAACGATGAGGCATTCATCTTTATATTGATAGACAGGAACTTTACCCGTATGACCATAAACATAAAACAGTAAGCGACTATACGCCAAAATCGACGCCAACATTTCACGGTCAATACTTTCACAAAGAAAAGTACAGATTGCCGTCTTAATGGTCGGCTTGATTGTTACAGGTTGGTCTGCATGCATGGCAGACGGAGATATGACGGGTAAGTCATCAAAAAACTCAGCGATTGGTGGTAACTGTTCCATTATAAAATTTCCACGTTCTTGTTGTAAATACGAGTAAATTCTTTACTCAATTTTTGTAATTGGAAAATTTCAGTCTTCGCAGCATCAACATCAACTTTAACGTTCTTCATGTCAGTATCAGTAACTAACTTAATGATTACGCTATCCCCTAACACATCGCAGGAAATATCTTTGACAACTTTTTGGTTACGCAAGTTAATTGTACAAGCCATTGATTCAATGATGGCTAATTTACGCACAATCATTAAATCTTCTTCGTCCATTAAGTCTTTATATTTGACCCATTCCGCTAACATGAAATCGTCCCAGTTACGACAGCTTGCAACAAACGCCGCCATGACGATTTCCTTATGACTTAAACCATATAAGTTCGCATTCAAAATCGCATAGTAAGTAATCTTGCCAAAATTTTGTTTATTGATGTTAGCACCGAAGTTAAACAACAAAGTTGCTACTTTCAAAATACGAGTATAAACACGTGGTAATTTATGTAAAACTTTTAATTGCGAATACAATGTGCTAGCCAAGAAATATTGATACTTAGCATTTTCCAAATCCAAGCCATTTGCCCAAATCAGTGTTTCAATACTATTCGCACAAACATCATTCACAGGTCTTTCGTCTTCTTGCATTGTCAAACGATGAGCCATACCGACATTACGTCCGTAGCGGTTAATGATGATTTTGTTTAACTTCACGTAGTCCATTACAGCCAAAGCAATCGACATACCGTTCATCAAATAACCAATTCCATTAGCGGTAATACCTTTCAACTTTGCCCCACGTTCCACGTCCAAACCTTGTAAGAATTTTAAGATTTCATTGAAATGTTCTTTATCGCTGTTATAGTTATGATCAACATCAAAAGGATATTTTGCTTTCTTACGAGCCAAACGAGCAAATCCAGTAAAGATTTCACTTGAACCAATTACTGGAATTTCTGGATCAATTTGTTGTAATGGTTCACCAACATTTTTCAAAAGTTCATTAAACTCATCAAGTGTTGTAAAGTTTGCTGCCCCCATTGGCACAGTAACGCTATTCAAAACAACACGACGGCAATAATAAACTAAACGAGTACTTGATGTCGAAACAGCGACAATCAATCCCTTGGCAACGTCAATCGTATTAACCACAGCCGTATATAAAGCATTAACTTCTTCTTCTTCGGTCAATAGCTTAAATTCTAAATCCAAATCCGAATTGATTTCTTCCAAGAAAGAAACATAGTTTTTCGCCGCTTTTACGTTAGCCGAAGCAACACAATGGAATTTACTTACGCCATTGGCAATAGCGATTTCTTTATACATGTGGAGAATGTTAATACATTCTTTAATCTTAACTGTTTTAATCAATTCAGCGTTTGCTTGCAAGTGTTGCTCAATGGCAACGTTTTCAGCATACTCTTTTTCAACTTCAAAATACTTACTTTCTTCAATACGCACAATCGACAATTTGATTTGATTTGTGCCTAATTCCATAATTGCAACTTTCAACATATTGTGATGTTAACATAAATTTTAATTTTTGTATAGAGCTTACGCAAAAGTTTTTTTCTTGCTAGAAAGACCTGTTTTGGTGTAAAATAACCCATATATTGTATATGGAGAAAATCATCATGAAAAAGCTTTGTAAATTATTAACCATCATCTTAGTAGGAGCGATGTTTTTGCTTACGCCTGGTGCTACCATGGTTGCAGGTAGTCTCAGTAAATTAGCCCCAACAGCTACGCAAGAATACAATTACACCGCCCCAAACCAAAGCAGTGCTTTATTTAGCTTTGAGTCCGAAACTCACGATTTATCAACATGGACGAAACCAAGCAATAACTACTTGCTGGCACAACAAGTCGACAACACGACAAACAATAAATTCCATGAAACTTATCCCGACAATACATTGTCAGACGCTAAACTAGCCGACCACACCCCTTACGTTATCATCAACAGTACGCCGAACATGGCGACCAAAGGTTGCTACACCACTTCCAGCATTACCTTATCGGCAAACAGCTACTATTTAATTTCAGTTGAATATTACGTTGTCGAACAAGCAAACAAAGACGCTGACAACACTAACTATGCGTTTGGTACTTTTGCGTTGAACGACATGGAAATTACCTTACTTCCACAAGACAAATGGGACGTAGCAACTTTCTACATCACCACCGACAAACTTGCCACAGCTACTGTTACTCCTGCTTTACACTTTGGTTCAAACGACAAAAACGCTCTCGGCGGTATTTACTTCGATAAATTCACTGTTAGTGCTGTTTCCGCAAACAAATTCAACAGCGAATTAGCTGACCGCAATGCAAGCACGTCCTACCGTCATGATTTCACTCAAAAAGACGAAACCGCATTGCACGCCGAATTTAATAACGAAGATTTTACGCCATCACACGCAACAGCCAGTGCAGACAGCTACAACAACATTGTAACGTCAAGCATTCCTGACAAATTAAATTTTGCCGACCGCAAATACTTCTACCACAAAGACGGTGATGTTGGCGAAGTTATGTTGATTAAAGCAAACAACTCAAACGCAAGTTTAGTTTTAGAAGACTATACTTTCCAACCAAAACCACACGAAACCTACATGTTCCAATTCTACTCAATCGCAACCGCAGCAGCTGACTTCGGTGGCTTCTATTTCATGATTGGCGAAACCGCACAACAAATTACTAACTTAACCGATTATCCACATCACAACGGCTGGCAATTAAATACAATCTTCTTTGTTGCTGGACAAAACTTAAATCAAGAATACACCTTAAAATTCACACTCAACAGCAGCGACAGCACAACTGGTTGGGCTTGTATTGACGAATTCAAAATTTATAAAGTTAACGGCAGTTATGCCAGCGATAACGCCACCGCAATCGGTGTTCACGATACTTACGACCAAAACGCAGATACCGAAACCTTAGACATTGCGAATGGTAACTTTAATCAAGGTAAAACCGCTGACAGCGTTAATGCTGCCAACAGCAGTTATCCATACCCATTAGTTGCTAACGATTGGACAACAAATAACAATGCTAACGGTATCGTCAACTTACACGCTTCTTTGTGGGACGAACGTTTTGGTAGCCACCCCAACTACCCTGCTAACAGCACCGATAACAACCATGTTTATATGATGCACAACAGCAAAAACCAAATCAACATTTTAACCAGTCCAATTGTAACTACAACTACTGGTTCAACTACCTACATTTCGTTTGACGCTTACAGCACAACCGCAGCCGCAACACGTGCCTACATCTTAACTGCGGAAACTGACGAAGAAGGTAACCTAACCAACGAAATCGTCTTAAAAGACATACTCAACATTAACGACAATCAATGGCATCACTATCAATTTGAAGTAATCGAAAACAAATTTGCTAGCTCACGTAATTACTACTTGCGTTTTGAAATGCAAGGAACTGGTTACGCTTACATCGACAATGTCCGCACATTGCAATCACCAGCAGACCAACAAACAACTTCGGCAACCATTGACCTTAACAACACATTGGCTATCACCGAAGTTTGGCAAACTACCGACACAACAGTTGATTTTTACGTTAATGCTACACCAAACGGTTTAACCTTGGAAAACATTAACCAACAAAAAACCACAATCCAAAATTCTTTTGGCTACAACTTAACCGCTGACGAATATTACGAAATCGTCATCAAAGCACGTGGTAACAACGCTCATTTAGGTCTTAACAATTATGACGGCTTATTAGCGGTTACAACCGACGCAGTTGAGCCAGAAGCAACCTTTGAATACAAAGTATATTTACAACCCAAAGAAGGAACAACCACCATTAACTTGCAAATCATCTTAGGTGATGTCAGCGAAGACGACACCACCGCACAACGAGTTGACGGCGACATCTTTATCGACAGTATTGCGATTGACACAATCACCGAAGATGAATTTAACAACATCAAAGAAATTGAAAGCAATGATGCACGCTTGAAAATTTTAACGGCTAGTACCGAAGACACCGAAGAGGAAGAAGAAAGCACGACCGACATTACTGATGATGGCAATTTCTTCGGCGAAAACTGGTGGTTCTTAATTCCATCATTGATTACCGCTATTGCCCTACTTTTAGGGATTACCGCATTCTTATTACGTAAGATTAAATTTGACAAACACATCACCAAGAAAACAACATCTTATGCACGTGATATGCGTCTAAAAAATCAACAAAAGAAAATTGTTGCTCAAAAAGCCGCAAAAGTGGATAATGTAACTGATGAGCAGAAGAACAACTAAAATAATTTTTGTTTTCGTAATTATCGCTATTATTATGGCTGCGGGACTTGGCATCTATTTTTTCCACAGCCGTGGACCTATTGTCGGCAAAATTTCTTTTGGTACAAAATATATTTTAACCGAACTCCGTACTACCGAACGATTTGCCGGAGCAACAATAAGTGAGGAAGAAGATGGTTATTTTGAAATTAACCATGATAAGCAAACCGGCAATCTGTATTTAGTTGGTTTAACCGCTTCATCGACACCAATTCCCTTCATTGTAACCAGCTACAAAGAAAGTAACAAAGAAACCGTCATCGAATTTGAATATATTCTTAATAATGGCGAAGACACCACCATTCAACGACTACGTGCGATTAGCGATGACCAGAGAATCTGCATCCGTGCAGTCGAAACCCATGGTGTACAATCTATTATTTCACAAGACCCCGACAAGACAGAAAGTCTTGATTACAATGTAGATATTTTAATCTTTACAAAGGAGAATCAATAATGAAGCGTGGCGTTAAGATTGGTATAATTTGTGGTGTAGTCTTTGTTCTGCTTTTGTGTGTTGGTTTGTTTGTGTATTTTAATTTTTTTGCGAAAACATCATTTCACATTGTTGGGGTTGAAAAAACAAGTTACGACATCAATGATTATGTAAAAGAATCCGAATTGCAATTCCACAAAAATAATACTTTTCACGTTCAAATTGAACACAAAGAAATCGGCTTACTTTTGACTGGCATTGGTACTTACACTTTGGAAGGCGACACTTATAAACTTACATTCATTGAAGCTTTTGCCCGTGATACAAATAACACCGTCGTAAACATTCTGGAAAAGAGTAATGAAATTACTTGCACACGTTCAGGCAACCGCATTAAATTTGTTGATGATAAAGCACAAATTTATTATTTTGGATAATTGATAACTTTACAACGTAAAGGCGTCGCAACTGGCACAACAATCTCTCCTGCTAATTCATTTTCATTGCGACAGTGATTGGCTAAAATAATTGTGCAAGGAGCAACACCACATTCCCGTGCAATTTCAAACAACTTCCCTTTTACATATTTGATTTTAATAAACATATTCATGTGTATGCGTACATTCACGAAATCAGTGCTTGTAATTACCGCATTCGCCACTTTGACCCGTTTACTGGGCTTTGTTTTTCGTATTTTTTTATCACGCTTATTAGGTGCCGAAATGCTAGGTGTTTACCAAATGGCAATGAGTATCTTTATGATTCTACTCACCGTCATCAGTAGTGGCTTACCGCTTGTTATTTCCCGTGAAGTCGCCAAACACCCGTCCAAAAGTCCACCGATTCGTTCTCTTACGCTTGCTGGTTTAGTTATCGGCATTATCACTTCAATTTTACTGTGCCTGTTTGTTTTGCTTGGACGCCAGCTTTTAGGGTTCATTTTTACCGACCAGCGTTGTCTTGGTATTTTGTTTGCCCTCCTCCCCGCTTTAATTGCCAGCAGTATTTACAGTGTCTTGCGTTCGGTTTGGTGGGGCGAAAAAAAATTTTTCTTGTTAGGTTTAACCGAACTAATTGAACAAGTTGCACGCATTCTTATTTTTGTACCGCTCCTTGGCATATCCTTTTATTTTGCCGACATGGCACATTTAGCTGCTTGGTCTTTCACAGGTGCATGCATTGTTTCCGCCTTAGTTGTCATCATCATCTTTTTGCGTTGTAACCGTTGCACACCTGCCAAAGCTCAACCGCAACAATACATTAAACCACTAATTAAAGCCGCAACCCCGATTACAGGTGTCCGCCTTTTTTCCAGTTTAACCATTCCCGTCATTACTATCCTACTACCATTACGTTTAGTTGCAGCAGGTTGGGATAACATTACCGCTGTTGCTCACTTGGGTATCATTAGCGGTATGACGTTACCACTCTTAACCGTACCTTCAACGGTAATTTCTTCCTTAGCCACAGCACTTGTTCCCGAGCTCTCTAACATGATTAATACACAACAATGGCCCTCTGTACGCCGTCAAATTCGCACTGTATTGCGTTTTACTATCTTTATCAACTTCTGTTTCATTCCCGTCTATTTGGCACTAGGCGGTCCAATTGGCAGCTTCCTTTACGCCGATACAAGCAGTGGAATTTATCTCGCAAGGTCAGCATGGGTCATGCTTCCTATGTCATTATCACAGATTACAAATACCACCCTTAACGCCATGAACCTTGAAAAATTGACAATCCGTAATTACGCGATTGGGACAGTTCTCTTACTGCTAATTATCTGGTTCATGCCTGCCATAATCGGTGCCGACGCTGTTTTATTAGGTATGGGACTCGCCATGACAGTTTCCACTTTCTTAAACATTTTAGCCATACGTAAAGCAACAAATTGGCAAGCAAAAGATATGACACTGCAAACGATTCTCAGTTACCTTGTTATCTGCATTCCCGTTTTTGCGATTGGTTATTTCACATATACTTTCGGCACATGTTTACCAAACTTCATCAATTTAACGATTGCCGTCAGTCTTGCCGAACTTGCTTTTCTCGGTTTAAGTTGGGCAACAAATTTGTTTACAATTCCACTCAAACGGAAATAACTTAGGCAGTGCTTACCATTGTCATACGTGTTATTGTTATTTACATTATCGCAATTATCATTATGCGTCTTATGGGCAAACGGCAGATTGGCGAAATGGAACCTTTTGAATTAGTTATTACATTGATTATTGCCGACCTAGCAACTATTCCCATGGCAGACCCGACAATTCCAATTTGGTACGGCATTCTACCATTGCTAGTCATTCAAGTAATCCACTTTTTCGTCGTAAAGTTACAACTGAAAAGCAAGACCATTCGCAACATCTTATCAGGTTCGCCCGTGATTGTAGTTTCACCTGCGGGGATTGATTACAAAAAACTTAAAGAACTTGATATTTGCGAAGACGAATTGATGGAGCTGTTACATAGCAAAGACGTGTTTGATGTTAAGGACATTGACTATGCAATCCTGGAAAGTAGCGGTAAAATTTCCGTCGTTCCCAAAGGTGAAGGCGACAAGGTGAAGTTATGAAACGTTGGATTGCAACAATCTGCATCACCATACTGATTATCGGTGCAGTAATTTGGGAACAAGTCTATGTCAACCAAACCTTCAAACACCTCGAAGTTCAAATCGACACCCTCATTGCATCGGTCGAAGTTTGTCCCGATGACCAAGCCGATACCGACGCAAACAAAGCTCAAATCAAAGCGATTGAAAGTTATTGGTTAAAACGAGAACAAGTACTTTGCTACTTAGTTAAACACACCGAAACTTTCCAAATCAGTGATGCTATCATCTACGCCAAAAATTTCATTGACTTCGGGAATAAAGAAGAAGTTATGTCCGCCTTGCAGAAACTATCTTATCTTGTGCGTGTCCATAAATACAACATGGGAACAAGTCTCGAAAACATTATTTAGTTGGTTTTAATAATGTTTTCAAAAATTGTCCGGTATAACTTTGAGCAACTTGACTAACCGCCTCAGGTGTTCCCGTCGCAATTACTTGTCCGCCCCCACTACCGCCTTCGGGCCCCATATCAATAATGTAGTCAGCCACTTTAATCACGTCTAAGTTATGTTCAATCACAACCATAGTATTACCTGCATCAACTAAGCGGTTTAAGACTTCAATTAAATTTTTAACGTCATAAGTCGATAAGCCAGTTGTCGGCTCATCGAGAATGTACATTGTTTGTCCAGTCATTGGTCGTGCTAACTCCGTCGCTAATTTAACACGTTGAGCTTCACCACCCGACAATTCAGTTGCCGGTTGCCCCAGCTTAATGTAACCCAAACCAACGTCTTTTAAGGTTTGTAGTTTTTTCGCAATTTTGGCATGATTCGCAAAAAACTCACAAGCTTCTTCCACTGTCATTTCCAAAATATCCCAGATACTTTTTCCTTTGTAAAGAATCGACAAAGTTTCACGGTTAAAGCGTTTGCCACCGCAAACATCACACTTAACGTAAATATCTGGCAAAAAGTGCATTTCAATTTTTTGTGTGCCATCACCTTCGCAATTTTCACAACGCCCACCAGCCACGTTAAATGAAAACCGTCCGGGTTCAAAACCACGTTCTTTGGCTTCTTTCGTTGAAGCAAATAATTCACGTACCAACGTCCACAAACCCGTGTACGTCGCAGGATTACTGCGTGGCGTACGTCCAATAGGACTTTGGTCAATGCGGATAATTTTATCAACATACGGCTTCCCAATCCCGTTCTGTAAGCCCTGAAATAGCTCATAATTAACTAAACTACTCTTTCCACTACCAGACACACCCGTAACTACCGTTAACACACCAACAGGGAAAGCAACGTCAATGTGTCGCAAATTATTTGTTTTAGCATCTTTAACCCAAATCATTTTGTCAGTAACAGGTCGTCGCTTTGCAGGCACGAGAATTTGGTCTTTCCCCGACAAAAAATGTCCCGTAATTGAGCGTTCACATTTAGCGACATCTGCCACCGAACCTGCAACCACAATTTCGCCACCATGCACCCCAGCGTATGGACCAACGTCAACAATGAAGTCCGCACTGCGAATCGTTTCTTCATCATGCTCAACAACGATTAAGGTATTGCCTTGATCACGCAAGTGCATTAACGCCGACAGCAACCGTTGGTTATCTCTTTGATGTAAGCCGATACTTGGTTCATCTAAAATATACAAGACGCCGACCAAACCAGCACCAATTTGCGTAGCCAAACGAATTCGTTGACTTTCACCACCCGACAAAGTTCCTGCACTTCTTGCTAACGTCAAATAATGCAAACCAACATCAATCAAGAATTGACAACGAGCTAACACCTCTTTCACAATCGGGCGAGCGGTAACTTCTGCCGCACCTTTTAAGGTTAAGTTACGAACAACTTCCACCATTTCGGTGATGGGTAAAGCTGTGAGCTGTGAAATATTATAATCACCAACGGTAACAGCCAAAACTTCTGGTTTCAGCTTTTGCCCATGACAAGCTTGACAATCATCTTGAATAATCATTTTTCCCAAAGCATTTCGCATGTACTCACTGCTGGTTTCGTGGTAACGTGTCATCGCCTCTTCGGGCGTCATATAACGGATTGATTCAAATGCACAATGTTTAATTTTTTCAGGATCCATGCGTTGTACAAAGCCCAAACCGTTACAATGTTCACACGCTCCAAACGGACTGTTAAAAGAAAAACTTCGTGGCTCTAATTCGGGAATAGATACCCCACAATCCACACACGCCAGCTTATCCGAAAAAGTACGTACCTCATCACCACAAACCACTGTTACTAAACCGTTAGTCAACTTCAAAGCAATCTCAATACCGTCAACTAAACGAGTTCGTTCTTCTTCTAACGCCTTCAAACGGTCTACAACGACGTTGATGTTATGTTTTATGTTTTTATCCAACTTAATCTCTTCGTCCAATGTCCACAGTGTTCCGTCGACTTTAATGCGTACATAACCACTCTTGCGTAGCTCATCAAAACGCTTTTCAAAACTGCCCTTTGCTCCACGGACAATCGGTGCTTCTAGGTAAATTTGTTGTCCTGCAAAGTGTTGATAAATTTGATCAATAATTTGATCGACCGTTTGCCTTTCAACGACCTTACCACACTGTGGACAATGCGGAATACCTACCCGTGCGTATAAAAGACGTAAGTAATCGTAAATCTCAGTAACTGTACCAACAGTCGAACGTGGATTATTATTCGTAGTTTTTTGATCAATCGCAATCGAAGGCGACAAGCCGACAATTTTATCCACATCGGGTTTTTGCATTTGCCCGAGAAACATGCGAGCATAAGAACTTAAACTTTCCATGAAGCGTCGTTGACCTTCGGCATACAAAGTTCCGAAAGCCAAACTACTTTTACCACTTCCCGATACGCCAGTAAAAACAACCAACTTATTGCGTGGAATCGTAACATCAACATTTTTTAAGTTGTGTTCCCTTGCCCCTGTAATTACAATTTCATCTAACATAGTCTTTATTATACCCCATTTCAAGTATGATTTCAATGTGTGTTAATCTTTACGAATTTCTTGTGCTAAACGATGAATCTTTTGAATTGTATTATCCACTTTTTTCTTGTTGATGCTAAAAATTTTACAAATCTCGTCATAAGAATAACCTTGAAAATAAGCATTAAAGATTGCCTTTTCCACATCACTACACTTTTGTAAAACTTCGTGTAAAATTTTTAATAATTCTTCAACATGGTTTCCCGAACTGTCAAAATCTTCCCCTACCGTCGGCTCCGTTGCTTTAATTGGTTCAATTACTTTATAACTACGAATTACATCAATAATTCGATTACGAATCACAACACTAGCGTACGTTTCAAATTTAGCATTACTTTTCTCGTTGTAAGTCTGTTGAGCTTTCAAAAGAGCAATCATACCTTCTTGCACTAAATCTTCTTCATCAAGTCCCACAACATCATAACTACGCATCAAACCACGAGCAATCGTACGGACCATTCTTTCGTATTCATAAACCATCGTTTCATCTCCTTAACATTTGATTTAGCGTAATTATAAAGTTCTTTGGCGATTTACTTCATACAAAGCGATGGCAGTAGCACTACCCACATTCAAACTATTAACTTTCCCATGCATACGAATAGTAACAATACCATCAACCAACTTACGAGTTAATTGATGAATGCCTTTGCCTTCGCTCCCCATCACCAAAGCCGTTGGTCCTTTCAAATTAACTTTGGAAATTTCCATACCACCTAATTCAACGCCATAAACCCAAAAACCTTTGTCTTTCAAGCGTTGAATTTCTTGATTAACATTAACAACTTTACAAATCTGCACATTTGATGCCGCCCCTTGACTAACCCGCATTGCCGTATCATTGACTGTTACACTACGATTTTTCGGTAAAATAATTCCATCAACACCCATGCACTCTGCTGTACGGATAATGTTACCTAAATTATGCGGATCTTCAATTCCATCTAAAATCAACATCAAAGGTTGTTTCCCTTGTGCATAAGCCCCTTCAATAACTTCTTTCAAATCAAAATATTGGTAGTTTGTAACATACGCCACAATCCCTTGATGATTCTTTGATTTGCTAACTTTATCCAAAGCCGCCTTATCTACGAATTGATAAGTAACCCCCGACGCTTTAATCCGTTCAATTAACTGTTGATCACGCATATTTGGCGACACTAAAATTTTATCAATCGTACCATTTCCGTCCAACGCCTGAGCAATACTGTTTCGTCCTTCAATTAACATTAGTATTGTATCTCCTTCATTCGAGCAACATTCAATGCTGCATTAATTCTACCTAAATTTCCCGTCAAATGCCAAAAACCAATTAACGCCTCAATCGCAGTCGCACGCTTATAGTTAGACAAAGTCGTCGACTTCGGCACATTGTTATTATGAGCATTACGAGCATGCTTGACCAAATCTTTTTCGATTGGCGTAAAAGTTGGTTCAAGCTCACGGAAAATTTCACTTTGAAAAGAAGCACACTCATAAGATGTAGCAATACTGTGCATTTCCCCTGCCTTACTGTAATTCGCCACGTTTTCAATTAACAAGACAGCACGAATATTGTAAGACCATACAGCATCGCCGACAAAAGCCAAATACAACGGATTCAAAAGACTAGCGTCTTTTTCAGAGATTAAATTCATATATATAAGAATATCATTAAACATGGAACATGTGCAATTTATTTTACAGCATATTGGTCGGGTAACAATCAACCACGAGTACACTGTCGACTTGCAAGCGGGTCAAGCATTACAAATTGATTGGTTTGCCGACAACGACATAATTATTACTACCAACAAACAAGAAATGTATTATAACGCCCAGAATACCACCCAGATTGACGAACACACGTATTTGATACAAATTCTCACAACCAGCGACTTGCATGATTTACCAGTCAAATTCGAGCGTTATCCCTACATTATCGCCGACAATATTGTCATCAACCAAGAGCAACAAACGTACTTTACAGCGGACGCAATTGACATCATGCCCGATGAAATTGTCGCAACGCATGGCAACCACGCTACCCGTCTACTTTTCAGTGGCGACAAAATCGCAACCGAAGAATACATTAAAAAATAATTAAACGACAAAGGTTAAGCACAACAAAACAACTAAATGCAACGGATAAAATCCATAAAATAAATATTTAATTTTTTTATTACTTTTTCTTTGATTATCGTAAAATGATAATGGCAAAATACTCAATAAGGCAAAAAGTTGTATAAAAGTATTAAAAGTTATAGCAGGATAAACCGTACAACATAATTGAATCACAAATAGAACTGTCATAAGAGCAAACAGTAAAAACTTTAATAATCCCCGCTCTCTAAATAAATAGAAAACAAAAGGCAACAAAATCCCATACCACTGATAATCAATCCGTAAAACCAAAGCCAGAAAACTCAAAATAAAAAACACTAACCAACTTATTATCCGTAAAATTACTTTTTCTGCCAATTCCAAACGCTTTGAAGCTTCCCAAAGAAATAAAAAAACCGCTCTTACGAACGGTTTAACTCATTACATTTCTCTGCCATTGTCTTGAATATAATTATTATGCTTTTCTTCTTCTGGGTATTCTTTCCCCGTTTTATCCTCTACACCGCTAAACAATTGGGGTTCAGGTTGGAAAACATCTTTATCACGAAAACCAAATTCGCCTAACCCTCTCATTTTTGATAAATTAACCTTAACCATTAAATCTTCAATACTGCTATATTTGTTTTCAATAGTATGTTCTCCAACTTTCACAGACATTCCAAGATCATCAACAAGACAATACATCAAATTATCAAATGATTTCTTGTTTGTAACTGAAAATCCATCAATTTTTGAGATATTTTCAGCGGTCGTGCCAAAATGAGTAACAAAAAACTTATTTTTCTTAATATTTTCTTCGTCATAAATAACCATCATCCAATCCTTTAAAAATTCTATTTCTTGGTTATTATTATACTTAAATCTAATATTAACACTTGAATTAGTAGATTTATCATTAAATCTACCATAATCAATCGACGTATTAACATCTGATACGTGAGTTTTCTTTTTTTCTTTTTCCATTTTTTCCTTCCTTTTTTAATTCAAATCTATAAAAAGTTTATCAAAAATAAAAAAAAAAAAAAATCAACATTTTTTTAACAAAAAAGTAAAAAACAACAAAAAAACCGCTCTTACGAACGGTTTTTTAATGGAACTTGCGTCTACCTAGATTGTCGGGCCGTCTCCAGCCAGATAGTTTCGGCGTTTATGGTCTTAACTGCTGTGTTCGGAATGGGAACAGGTGTTACCCCATAGCAATAAACGCAAGTAATGGTCGTGAACACGACAAGCACTCACTGCAAATTGTAAGGCAAAACGTTCTGTAAACGCTTGCTCCAAAAGAACAAGCCCTCGACCTATTAGTATCACTCAGCTAAACACATTACTATGCTTACACACGTGACCTATCAACCTTGTAGTCTACAAGGAGTCTTACATAATTGAGATATCTCATCTTGGGGCAGGTTTCACGCTTAGATGCTTTCAGCATTTATCCTTTCCGCACATCGCTACCCAGCTATGCCGTTGGCACGACAACTGGTGCACGATCGGTGCGTCCAACCCGGTCCTTTCGTACTAAGGTCAGATCCCCTCAAATATCTTACGCCCACGATGGATAGGGACCAAACTGTCTCA